>RGJX01000051.1 GCA_010023045.1 Actinomycetota bacterium
GCATGCAGATTCCTTAGTGAACAGGGCCTTAGATGAATAATGCTAAGAGTTAATGGAGTTAATATGACAGACCTATTTTTAATTCTTTTGGCGATTTTGAACGTTACGGGAATTACTTACTTGGCTTTCAAGGTTAGACGTATATCGATTGAGAGTAGGTCTAACAAGAAGAAAATCAAAGAAATCAAATTGATGACTAAGGAAATTAATAAGGCCGTGAGTAAAGAGGTGAGTACCAAAAAAGAGAGTAAGCGTGACTTTCAATTGATGGAGGCTTATTACCAACTTATAAATCTTCTCGACTTCAAATCACCAATTCCTAGAACTAGGGGTTTTGCTGCCTCCCCGGATCTACTTCTTGAGATTTATCGATTGATCATGAAATATCGCCCTAAATTGATAGTTGAGCTTGGTTCCGGATTGAGTACTTTGGTTATTGCTAAGTCGGTTCAACAAACCAACGATTCCAAGGTAGTTTCAATCGATCACTCACTGGACTATCTCAACGAGACCACTAGATTGCTAAATGAACACGAGATCGATTCAGTAGAACTTATTCATGCCCCAATTGATATGACGACGAATTGGTATTCGACGAAATGGCTTACCGAGCTAAAGGAGATAGATTTATTGGTTATTGACGGCCCACCGAAGGCCCTGGGTGAAAATGTGCGAAGTGGCGCCTTGGATTTCTTCTTAAATAGACTCAGCCCAAATGCAGTAGTTGTAATAGATGACGCCTATAGGCCTGGAGAGTCAAAACTCGCATCTGATTTTGCAACCAAGATGCCGCTTCATAATCTCGTGGTTTTAGATCACGAGAAAGGAACCGCACTAATACTTCCGCAAGGCTAATTGCCTGGGCTCACCGTAGACATATTGAAGTCACCAATTACCATCGGTGGAACATGCATATGTGTGGCGTACTCGGCCCATTCGCGAGGTTGGGTCCACTCACTCGCGCCTGCAGCCTTAATTCGTGAAAGTGCGTTCACGGGTGAATCGTTCCAACGGAAGTTATTTGTAGCTCCCTGAACTTCGCCACCTTTTACGTAATAAACGCCATCTCGAGTTAAGCCGGTAAGAAGAAGGGTATTTGGATCAACCATTCGGATATACCAGAGCGTTGTCAGCAGTAAGCCGTTATCAACCTTCTTGATTAAGTCGTCAAGATTGCCACTACCGTCTTGGACTTCCATGAAGTAGTTATCGCCCATGGGAGTAAATGGGAGAGAGGTGAGTTTTGCAGAGGCGCGAGTTTGAATCAGGCTCTGCAGCACGCCATCTTTCATCCAATCTACTCGGACACTCTTCTGGCCATTATCGAAAATTGAGCCGAGAGGATTCGAGGAAGTGTGAGAAATAAATGGTGAGCCCGGGAGTAATTTGCTGGAGGGATCGCTGTAGAGATTGAGCGGAACATTGGCAAACTTCTCACCTACGCGAGTGCCGCCACCTTTCTTTGAAAATACGCTCTGGCCTTCAAATGCATCACGCCCCGCTGAAACCCAGACCATGTAGGTATAGAGATCGGCGACTGAGCCGGATGGAAATATAGTGTCGTATTTCCCAGCAGGAAGATCGATTTTCTTTGCCTGCCACTCAAGGCGCTGGCGAATAGCTTTATCAATCGCAGCGACGGAGACATTAGAGAAATCATGGGTCTCGATACCTTCCCAGGTAGAGCGAGAGCGCTCGTGGGACTTAGCGGTCATCTCAACTCGACCGATAGGGGAGTCATTGCGAAGCCTTAAGCCACCTTTTGAACCAACCCAGGTAGTGGAATGCGTGTGCTCGGCATAACCAAACAACTCAATCTTGTCAGCGACCGAACGCTGCATCATTTCACCTAGGTCAGGTGCAAATTTGTTGAAGATTTCTGGCCCAGTTGGATTATGAGCAGCGCTCCAATCGCCCAGCGTTAAATCTTTTGCGAGCGGTGCGTAATCATCAGCAGGTCCGGCCGCTTTTGCTGCGGTGACAGCCTCAGCAAGAAGTGCATCAATATCTTTCTCATCAACATTTGTGCGTGTCACTCCGCCGGCAGCCATCGAGCCATTCACAGAAACAAATGCGAGAACCGTGACGCTTCGCTCTTGAATAACACCATTTGTGGTGAGAGTGCTACTTGCCCAACGTAGATTCGCTTGAGTCTTATCTTTAACGATGACGATGCACTCGTCGCTAGTTGCGCGAGCGAGAACTTTTTCGATTAGGTCTTGTGCAGAGATCATTTGCCTGCCTCCGCGACTGTGTTGAGGATATTTATCTTGTCGAATACCGCAGCAGGGCAACCATGACTTACGGCCGCGACTTGTCCAGGTTGAGCCTTTCCGCAATTAAATGCGCCGCCCAATACATAAGTGGACGGGCCACCAACCGCTTTCATTGAGCCCCAGAAATCAGTAGTTGTTGCTTGGTAAGCCACATCTTTTAGCTGGCCCGCAAGCTTGCCATTCTTGATTCGATGGAACTGTTGGCCGGTGAATTGGAAGTTATAACGCTGCATATCAATCGACCATGACTTATCGCCGAGAATATAGATGCCATCTTCAACAGATGAAATCAGCTCATCCAGGCTTGGCCCGGTTGGATTTGGTTGAAGAGAAACGTTTGGCATTCGCTGGATCGGAACATGTGCGGGGGAGTCTGCAAAAGCACAACCATTGCTCCGCTCTTGATTTACGCGAGCCGCGATACGACGATCTAATTGGTAACCAACAAGCACGCCATCTTTGACGATATCCCAACGCTGCGCCGCAACACCTTCATCATCCCAACCAACAGTGCTAAGACCATGTTCAGTAAGGCGATCACCGGTCACATTCATCAACTTCGATCCATATTTCAAATTACCAAGCTTGTCTGGAGTAGCGAACGATGTTCCCGCGTAATTAGCTTCATAACCAATCGCGCGATCCAACTCAGTTGCATGCCCGATTGATTCATGAATCGTGAGCCAGAGATTTGATGGATGAATAAGTAAGTCATAGCGACCTGGTTCCACCGAAGGAGCCTTCACCTTCTCGGCAAGTAACGAGGGAAGTTCATCAATTTCCTTATCCCAATTCCAAATTGAGTTACCCATCCACTCCCAGCCATAACCAGCAGGTTGAGCAAGAGTTCTCATAGATTCAAAACCGTGTTCACCGATCGAAATTGCTTCAATCTGGGTTTGGATACGCACGCGCTGTTGGGTGGTGCTCGTGCCATTTGAATCTGCGTAATGTTTCTGCTCTTTTACATACATAGTCATGGCGCTGGTGTGATTAACCGCGCTTGATGCAAGCAACTTAGAACTTAATGTCGCTAAACGATCTTTACGCTCGGCATCCGAGACTGAGAAAGGATCAATTTCGTAGGAGGAAATCCATGTCTTATTTGGATATGCAGGTTCTGGAGCAAGCGAGACTTCTTCAGTTGAGAGCGGCTTAGAGGTTTTTGCCATAGCCACAGCGGTATTCGCTAGTCGTTTAGCGGTGTCAGCCGATAAATCAGGCGAAGAAGCAAAGCCCCAAGCGCCATTCACAATTACTCGAACGCCAATTCCAATGATCGTCTCATCGCTCTGGGTTTCTGGTTTTGCATCACGCAATGAAAGAAGTCCGGTTCGAGTCCGCTCAATTCGCACATCTACATGCGAGGCCCCCAATGATTTGCCGGCAGAGATAGCGGCATCACTTAGCGCGGAGAGCGGAAGGGCTAGAAAATCTGCGTCAACTGTTTTGCTCACCCGGGAACCCTATAGTCTCTTTCTAAAGATGTCATCGGGGTAAGGTTTATTCGTGTCACAGGAAACCGGGTTCGTTGATCTTCATGTAAACGGCCATGCCGGAGTCGATTTTCTCACCGCTAAGAATCCTGATGAGATACGAAAGGCAACCCGATCCATCAAATCCCATGGCGTTGCTGGTTTTCTAGCATCACTTATTACAAGTGAGATGAGTGACTTAAGTCGCGCAGTTAAGTTAATTAAAGAGGTAGCCGTTTCACAAGGTGAAGATGAAGCAAAGATTCTTGGATTCCACTTCGAAGGGCCCTGTCTCTCTCATGAAAGACGTGGGGTGCACGCTCCAAATCTCTTGAAAGAACCAACTCCAACTCTTGTTTCGCAATTACTTAATTTTCCAAATGTAAAGATGATTACTCTCGCGCCAGAACTTCCAGGCGGAATCGAGGCGATTAAGGAAATTTCTAGTGCTGGAGTTGTTGTATCTCTCGGCCACACAACCGCAGGACGCGATATTGCAGAAAAGGCATTTGATGCTGGAGCTAAGGCAGTCACACATCTATACAACGGAATGGAAAAAGATGGTGGACTGGTAGAAGTTGTTTTAGAACGCGAAGATATTCTGTTTCAGATGATTGTTGATGACGTTCATGTATCGAGAGACTTAGTAAAAAAAGCCTGCGATAAAGCACTCGATAGATTGATAGTCACAACAGATGCCCTTGCAGCCGCAGGACTTGGCCCCGGTCGCTATCCCTTCGGCGATATGGAAATAGAAATCAAAGATGGCAAGGCGCTTCGCCTGGATGGAAAGCTTGCCGGAGGTATCGGAACGTTAAATCGCTCTCTGGAAATTCTCGAAGAGATGGGGTACTCACAAGAGAAAACGTTGCCGTCAGTTACTTCCCGCCCACTAAAACTAATCAACGCGGGCCGGTAGAACGAAGAATTAGTTTTACTCCTCGAAGTCGCCGCCGCGACCGGTTCTCTTGCCACGATTCTTTGGTGGATGCTCGTAGATCCAGAACAGGACGCCAAGAAGAATCGCCATGATTAAGAAGATAAATACGGGTATGTCCACTATAACCAACCTGACTTTCTGAATTTGCGGTA
>RGJX01000052.1 GCA_010023045.1 Actinomycetota bacterium
GATTTAAAGATTTAGATGCGCTCACAAATGGTTTCCATCCAGGAAATATGATTGTTATCGCTGCACGTCCTGCTGTTGGTAAATCAACTCTTGGTCTAGATATTGCTCGTAACGCTGCTATTCATAATGGCGAGTGCTCAGTCATCTTCTCACTGGAAATGAGCCGCTCTGAAATCACCATGCGCATGCTTTCTGCTGAAGCCCGAGTGGCGCTAAATAACATCCGTTCTGGTTCATTGAGCGATGATGAGTGGTCGAAATTGGCCCGCCGAATGGGCGAAATCAACGATGCCCCGCTCTTTATCGACGACTCCCCGAACCTCTCGATGATGGAAATTCGTGCGAAGGCTCGCCGCTTAAAACAGCGCCATGATCTGAAATTGGTAGTCATTGATTATCTTCAACTCATGACTTCTGGAAAGAAAGTTGAAAATCGCCAGCAAGAAGTCTCGGAATTCTCACGCCAACTTAAACTCCTTGCTAAAGAATTAAATGTTCCGGTCGTCGCTATCTCCCAGCTAAATCGCTCGCCAGAACAGCGTGCGGATAAGAAACCGATGCTCTCCGATCTTCGTGAATCAGGCTCGATCGAACAGGATGCTGACGTGGTTATCTTGCTCCATAGAGATGATTTATATGATTCCCAAAACCGTTCCGGAGAAGCTGATCTAAATGTGGCGAAGCACCGTAACGGACCTACAAAGATAATCACTGTTGCTTCACTTCTTCACTTTGCGAAGTTTGCCGATATGGCACCTAAGTACACGACTCCACAAGAGAAGTTCGTTAAAGATAACTAAGGATTACACCGCTCACACTGAGCGGCGCTGACTTCTGTTTTGCCGTTAAGTTTTTCTTCTCTGTGATCACATTTAGCGCATCCTTGAATCTCTCCGCGGATGGCTCTCCTTACTACTTCGCCACACAGATCACACTTGAGCCCGTAGACATTCCCAACAGTTCCAAATCCCGGGGCCCCACACTCGCTACACAGTTGAGCTAATCTATAAGCCAATTTCTCGGCACAACGCTCAATCACTTCACTTCGAGAGGGTGACATGTGCGCTCTTAGATCACTTTCAATTATTGCCTTACCATTCTTAATTACGGTACTAATTGCATCTTCAAGTGCAACCAGATCGCGAAGACCCTTATAAATCGGGCCATTCTTGCTAGTTGGATAAACGATAAGTGCATGGCGCGGGAAATCGGCGCGCTCTAAGAAATCATCAAGTTCACCGATTGATGAGACCTCAGTTTTTACGGCGACCACCTCCGTGCCGCGTTCGAATTCAACTATTTCAAGTCCGATCGCATCATCAATCCAAGCAATCGATTCAATAGCTGAATTGATGAAGGGAACCAATGGATCTGCACCAATACTTCCCTCAGAGGCAACTCCATAATTCAGTCCAGTTGCCTTCATTCCAATCCGAGCTTTCTGCAGCGCAGTTTCGCGCTGCGGGTTGGTGCGAGGAATCTCCCCGGAGAAGGTGCCAAGTGAATCGGTATCAAAGTTGTGATGGATTAGTTCAATTCCAAGACGCGTGAGCGCGGGTGCAACCAACTTCTCTTTTGCATGCTGAGTCGTGATGACAGCTTTGATGCCTTGATAAGGATGAGATAGGTGAGAAATAGACATCGATTTACTTAGAGAAGATTTTAGTTAGCGAACCGATCGAGCGGTGAGATTCTGCGGGATGACGGAAGCGCAAGTTCTTCTTAATTGTGTAGGTGTTTCTTCTACCTACCCGTTCAATTTCAATGTATCCGGCTTCTTCGAGATCGGCAATAATGCCTTGGGTCCGACGCTCAGTGATTCCGACGCTCTTTGCGATGTCTCTTATCCGAGCTTCTGGCTCACGGGCAAGATAAATCAAGACATGGCCATGGTTCGAGAGGAAGGTCCATCCAACTTCGGTCATAGGCGCACTCTATCTCAATATACGAAATTTGATACAAGAAATAAATTTCATGTATAGTCTCCTAGTGCCCGAAAGCCTAGAACTTGCGCTAGCGAATCTCACCTCAGTCTCAGTATTGGTATTCGCCTTGGGCTTCATTGCCGCTCGATTCAAGAGCGATATCCGTATCCCTGAACAGGTCTACCAAATCATCTCGGTTTATCTACTTTTTGGAATTGGGCTCAAAGGTGGCGTATCTCTCTCAAACTCCACCGGTACGGGAATTGTGGCACCGTTGATTGTCACTATTGCCTTGGGGACTCTTATTCCATTTCTTGCATTTTTTGCACTTAAGTTTGTGAAGCGGCTAAACGAAGTAGATCGCGGAGCGATATCTGCTCACTATGGATCGACATCTTTGGTTACGTTTACCGCAGCCCTAGTTTTTCTTGAGAACGCGAAGATTTCTTATGAAGGTTTTGCTACGACACTCCTTACTGTTATGGAAGTTCCTGGAATCATCGTTGGAATCTTCTTAGCAACTAGACATCTTTCACGTGAAGTATCTTGGGCAGAATCTCTAAAAGAGATTGTTTTGGGTAAAACGGTGATTCTTCTTGTTGGTGGGCTATTGATTGGCGCACTATCTGGTGAGGCGGGCTATGAGCGCGTTACCCCATTCTTTGTTGACCTACTTCCAGGAATCTTGGCGCTCTTCTTGATGCATCTAGGTTTTCTTGCTGGCGCCCAAGCAGAAGCGGTCAAGGAAGTTGGAATTGGTTTGGGAGTATTTGCAATTCTTTTCCCAATCTTCGCTGGAACGCTCGGAGTATTTGCTGGTTCGATCGCGGGACTATCGGTTGGTGGTGCGACCGTACTAGGCATCTTATGTGCCAGCGCTTCATATATTGCAGCGCCAGCCGCTGTTCAAATTGCTGTGCCTGAAGCTAATCCATCGTTATCAATTACAGCGAGCTTGGCAATTACATTTCCATTCAATTTGATTGTTGGTATCCCGCTTCTAAAGGCGGTCGCAATGGCCATTATTGGCTAGTTTTCGGCTAATTTTGAGGTGTGTGTTGGCGGGCGCGATCTGCGATTGAGATTCCTACTAGTACAACAAGACATCCAATAAGTTGAATTGTTGTAAGACTCTCGTTTAACCACCACCAGGCGAAGATGCCCGCCAAGACCGGTTCGATCATGCCAAAAATACTTGCTGTTGAAGCGCTCATTAATTTAAGTCCAGCCAGAACCAAAAGATAAGGCGCGATTGTTCCCATTACAACAATCCAAAGTACTAACGCCCAACCAGGAAGCGTGTAATTTTCAAACCTTCCAAGAAGACTCATTTCATTAGAGAGCGCGTCAACTGGAAAGTTCCAAATCGGAAGTGCAAAAAATAGTACAAGTGAAGCGACCCCAAAACCCCAAGTCGCAATCGCGCCACTTGACTTAGTCTTTCCAAGCAAATCTCCAATTAAGAAATAACCCGCCAGCGCAAGAGCATCGAGGAATGCTGCAATCAAACCAATCTGGTCAACCGAGAGTCCACTCCAAATCTGGGTGATCATCAATAGACCGGTGAAGGCAAGTGCAATTGCATACCAAAGCCCCCGGGGAACATGTTTCTTTAAAACGAAACGAAGAAAAATCAAGATCCAAATAGGAGCGGTAAATTCGATTAGCAGTGCGATTCCAACATACATACGTGATATCGCGACAAAGTAGAGCGCTTGAACGAGGGTTACGCCGACAATTCCGAATAGGAGTAACCAAGGGAGCTCTTGCTTAGTTGGCTTTAACTCGTTTCGACGGAAGATGATGTAGAAAGAGAAGAGGAGTAGAAAAGCTCCACCAGTTCTAATCTGGGTTAGGCGCCAAGCAGATATCTCATCAAGGAGAACAATCTTGGAGATGATGCCGTTGAAGGCGAAGAGAAAAGCGCCAAAAAACAGGTAAATCTCGCCCCGGAGTCTCGTTAGCACTCCGGAACCCTACCGGTTTAGAAGGCGGCTTCTGAAACTCCCATAATTTCGCCATCTTCGCGCTCAACGATTGCGCGAGTAGCGCTAATCAGAGGCAAGAAGTTATGGACGAAGTAGCGAGATGCAGCAATCTTTCCTTCAAAGAAGTCCTTATCTTTTCCAGTTGCCGAACCAATCTTGCTTGCGGCGATATCGGCTTGCCGGAGAAGTAACCAGGAAATAATGATGTCACCAACCGACATCAATAAGCGGGTTGTGTTAAGGCCACACTTATAAATCTCATCGGGCTTCTCTTGACTTGCCACCGCATGTGTAACAAGTTGGCCAATGATTGCCTGTAGGTCTCCAAGGGCTTTTGCTAATTCTGCTTTCTCGGTTGCATTATTGCCACCGGAAGCTGCAAAGGCGCCAATTTCTTTAGAGAGCTTGGTAAGAGCGCGGCCATTATCTTTAATGATTTTTCTAAAGAAGAAATCAAGACCTTGGATTGCAGTTGTGCCTTCGTAGAGAGTGTCGATCTTGGCATCGCGAACGTATTGCTCGAGTGGCCAATCCATAGTGAAGCCCGAACCACCAAATGTTTGGAGCGATTCAGTTCCAAGGAGCGTCCAAGCTCTTTCCGATCCATAACCCTTGACAATCGGAAGCAATAAATCATTGAGGTGCTCGAGAGCCGAGATTTCGTCTTCTGATTTTCCTTCAGCACGCGCAAGTGCAACAGCATCTTGGATTGATGCGGTGTAGAGAACTAGCGCACG
>RGJX01000053.1 GCA_010023045.1 Actinomycetota bacterium
AACTGGGTCATTTTCGTGGGCAAGTGCAAGGGTAATCTCGCTAGTTTTTGATCCCAGCAACAATTTCTGCGCATCGACAGGAGGGAGAGCGAGTGTGACCAAGGGTGAGGGTAGTGGAATTGAAGATGTGACTGACTGACTAGTTTGACTGCCAATTCCGAGCACGAGTGCTTCACTAAGTAGGACCCGTGTCTGGGTGGTACCAGAGTTACTGGTTGACGTTGCAAATACGACAACTTTGGATCCCGGAGAGACGAAGTTTCCGACCCTGGCAACATCATCAACTGAAATGGTTACCGCCAACATGCCTTTTGGAATAGCTAAACCAATATTTGGCGCCGCTTCAGTAGCGAAGAAACTGGCAACGAGTATTTGACCACTTGCCAGTAGTCCCCGCGTCTTCAAATCTGACTGAATCGTCGACGAGGGAGTTATGGCTCCTATCGGCAGAGATCTCACCGGCATTTGTCTAATTTCAACGAGTCCCCGAGAGATGATTTCACCATAACTAGTACCCGAAGAAATTTCGCTCTTGGCGACGTAAACGGGGGAAAGAGAATTGGAGCTTTCTATCTCAGATTGATAGTTGAGGAGATAAAGATATGTTCCAACTCCAACAAAGATCGCGAGAATGAGGACAAGTCCAGCCTGAGTGCGCGATTGCTTCAACTTATTCGTTAGGAGATTCATTCCTGACCTTTCTAGAAGAGCTCGATAGCTTGTAAGCCGACATTAGGAACTCCAGGCTGGTCGCTTAACTCGGATCCCGGCGAGATAGTGGCTTTGAATTCTCCATAAATGCAGTTTGTGTTTTTGGGGCACCAGTTCCCAGTTGGCGTTGTTCCGCCAACGTCGGAAGCTGACCCACTTCCTTTTTGTAGGGAGTAGCCCAGAAGTCGGAATGCAGCAAAGGCCTCAACCGTATGAATAGTGGCGCTACCGGATAGTTTTTGCGTAGATATCAGTGGCAAGTAGAGATCCTGGTTTAGCCAGGAGCCAATTTTCGAAATCAATGTTCCGTTACCGCAGTAGTTAATAGAAGACTGATCGCGAGCTATCTGGGACAGTTGGTGGCCTATTTGTAAATAGGCGGGTTGATCCGTAGCAGGATTGGGACAACTCACGCTTGCACGAGCTCCGCTGGGTAATGAAGCGGAAAGCAGGTCTAGCGCAGCCCAACCACTAATTCCGTTGCGTGTAAAAGTCTGTCCGGCTAGATCTACAAATGAGAAGGTGCAACTTGATACCGAGTCATTAGTCTTGAATTCAAGCAAGACTCGAGGCAGTGACTGCTGCTTAGCCCATTCACAGATTGAAACCGCAAATGGTGCGTAAACCGCTGCACTTCCAGCATTGCCCCAGCGCACTTGTGCACACGCATCAAGAGAATGTGAGTTTGAGCGGGAGAAGAAAGTCTGTAAACCGATTCCTGGACTGCTACTTAGTGATTGAGTCCGAATCCGAACGAACTTCGTGACATTAGTCGGCAAGGGAGAGCAATCCACTTTGCTAGCGGTTAGAGGTTGGCAATCTAAACCTTGTTGAGTTTTGCCATTGATACAAATCTCACTTACAGTCGTTAGTCCATCTGGGGAATTTTCATTTGCGAGAGTTTGAATTAGACCATAACTTGAACAATTAGTTGGTCTTTCTATGCACTCTCGCGCTAATGCCAGTGCCGAACTCTGGGCGGCGTTAGAGAGCGTTCGTCGCTCTAAGTAAAGAACTCCACTATCTAGGGCCAAGGCAATCGAACCAAAGAGCAAGAATGCCGATACAAAGATTGCAACAAAGGCAGTTACGCCACCCGATTCAGATTTCACTTTGGTCTTCATCGCAGGCACCGCATAGATGTCGTAGAGACTGCTTCAGAGAAGAAAGAGTTAATGGGTGAAATTGAGTTAAATGGCGTTGCGAGCCGGACTGAAATTCGTCCAGAAGCACTTGGACAAGTCTCGGGTAATGGGGTGAGAAGCACCTGCGCGGAGCTCTCAAGCTGGGCAAAGCCAGCTATACCCGGTGATACGTCGTTTACGATCGCACTCATCTTCTGTGACTTTGTTACCGCATCGTCTGAAGCGATAAAGAGACCGCGCGAAATCGCATCTGCAACCTCGAAAGATGCGCTAGACAGACTTATTCGCACGTAGAAATATCTCCCGAAATCAACCATGGAAAATAAGATGAAGAGCAAGATGGGAAGGACGACTGCAAATTCAACTACAGCCGCCCCTCGCTCATTCCTATTTCTCTTCAAAACAATCTCATCTAGCAGTATTGATTTCAGTGATTCTTTTTAGGAGCAGGTTTGCGTGGTGTCGTTCCAAATCTTGCCAGAAACCTTGCAAGCAGCCTTATCGAAGGTGTCGCCAACTTTGTCACCTAGATTGGTCATCGCAGTTATCAGGAATACCGCAATCAGTCCTACAAGTAATCCGTACTCAACAGCAGTAGCGCCATCTTCTTCACGCCATTTCTCGATACTCAGCATTTCTCCTCGATTCTCTCGCCAATTCTGTAACTGGGAGAGCGTGAATCTATGGGAGTGGCAAACTTCAAAAAGAGCACATCGGTCACGTATCTATCGCAATTGGGTCAAATTCCCAGGTTATGGGAAGTCAGTGTTAAGAATTCAAAAAATCTTAATCAGACTAGAAAACAAGTTCGGCCAAGGATTTCCGAGCGCGCGCTGCTCACTTACTATTGGCGAGTTCCTCGCTCTTCAAAAGATCCGGTTGCAGCCTGCTTGCCCAGCACCAAAATCGCGATAGCTGGAGTCGTTTCCTCTTGAGGAGTCTGCGAGGCTCGCATGAGGGGCGTTAGAGCGCCAATTCAGACCGTTGTTAGAGGCTTTACTTCCTGTGAGCTCTGTCCACCTCGATAAGTTATCTAAGTTTTATGGAAATACTGTTGGAATCGTCGAAGTCAGCTTTGATGTTTACCCTGGTGAAGTTTTCGGAATTCTAGGCCCGAATGGGGCTGGTAAAACGACAGCGATACGAACATTACTTGGATTAATAAAGGCAACTTCCGGAAAAGCGACCATACTTGGCAGAGATGCACTAGTCCCAAATGTTGAGCTCCGCGAGCAGATCGGGTACTTGCCAGGTATAGCTGCAACATATGATCGATACACCGCGCGTGGATATCTTCGATTTATTGCCTCCATGCGAAAGATGAATCTTGACGATGAGATTGAAAACCTCTCAACGCGATTAGATTTAGATCTCGACTCTCATATACACGACCTCTCTAAAGGTAATCGACAAAAGGTAAGTGTTATCCAAGCCTTCATGCACAAGCCACAAGTTCTATTCCTTGATGAACCGACTAGTGGCTTAGATCCAATAGTCCAAAGAGAATTTGAGAAATTATTACACGAGTCAAAAAAGAGAGGCGCGGCAATACTTCTTTCCTCGCATGTCTTAAGTGAGGTTGAGCATTTAGCGGATCGAATAGCAATATTCTTCAAAGGCAAGATCCTAGTTGTAGATGAGATTAGCAAACTAAAAGAGAAAGCCCGACATCGAATTGAGTTCACGTTTTCTCGACAGATTGCAGGTGAAGACTTTGGTCAAAACACAAACATTTCAGAGATAGAAGTAGAGGAGAACAGGCTTTCCTGCGTTGTTCGTGGCTCCCAGAGAGAGCTCCTAACAAGGGCTGTTGAATTGGGCGCATTCGAAGTGCGTACCCAAGAATCCTCGCTCGAAGAGATCTTTCTTGACCTAATAGGGGCAAAATGATTGCTCTATATGTGAAAACTTGGCGGGATCATTGGCGCACTTTGCTTGCTTGGTCACTTACCTTGATTGCGCTAATTTCGATTCAAATGTCCATTTATCCCAGTATTTCTGAGAACAAAGAGGCGCTCCAGGGATTTCTAGAGTCTTATCCTGAGGCGATAAGAAAGATTTTTCGGATGCAGGATTACACATCTGGCCCAGGATTCCTAAGCACCGAGCTCTACAGCATGATGATTCCGCTAGTTCTCATCGCTGTTGGTGGGACATGGGGCGCGGCCGCCACCGCAGAAGAGGAAGATGAAGGGACTGCAGATCTCTTGCTCACCCTACCGATTTCAAGGAGTCGGATCTTGATATCCAAAATGTTTGCGGCAATCAGCGTTGTAATCGTTCTGGCTTTTCTCGGACTGCTTAATGTGATTGTGCTTCGCGGAGTGGTAGATATGGAGATTGAAACGGCGAAATTACTTGCCGGAACTATTTCATCTATAGCGATTGGTCTATTTTTTACTGGAGTTGCTTTTCTAATTGGTGCTCATAGTCGCAGTAAGGGTGTTGCGGTAGGAGTGGTTACTGGAGTTGCTCTAATTACTTTTTTGATCTATTCACTTTCCGCTCTTGTCGACGACTTTGATCCCATCATGCCTTACAACCCAATGCAGTGGGGGTTATCAGGCATGCCTTTATTTGAGGGAGTCGATGTAGTGGGAAGTTTAAAACTAGTGGCCGGGGGATTGGTTGCAATGATTTGGGCGATCATGAAATTTGATCGCAAGGACATCAGTACTCCCTGAGGTGAATCGTTTCAATCAAGACCGGTCCCACACATCATCGCCTCGAAGTACAGCATCAGAACCACCGTCGATATAGATTGTTTGGCCAGTTACGTG
>RGJX01000054.1 GCA_010023045.1 Actinomycetota bacterium
GCAAGAAGCACGCCAATCCAGCCCGGTCCATTATCAATCCATTTTGAATCGAGAATTTTACTTTTTTCAATATTCAAGGTTAAAGCAACCTCCGTTAGCAAATGTGAACTTAGAGCTTCACCCCGAATCAATTCTGGCGACTTAAATGAAAATCTATCTTCGCTCTGCAAAACTTCGATCAAGCCAATCCCACATTCTTGGATCAATTCATTTTTAGTAGGAGCGCCTACATAATCAAGCCAGGCTTTGGCAGTTCCTAACGTGGGATGACCGGCAAAAGGTAACTCAGATGTAGGAGTGAAAATTCTTAACCTATAACTGGCTTTATTATCTGTGGGAGTCAAAACAAATGTTGTTTCACTTAAATTGGTCCATCGAGCAAAATCTTGCATCTGCTTTGTGCTTAACTCATCGGCCTCTAAAACCACACCAACTGGGTTCCCACTAAATGCTTCGGCGCCAAATACGTCAATCTCGTAATAGGTTTTACCCATTGCCGAAATATGCCATAAGTGCTGCAGAGACTAAACTATTGAATTAATCCAGCTTCTGAGAATCTGATGCATCATGTAACATTCGAAAATGCTTGAGGCCATCTTCTTAGCAATATTGCAGGGCCTCACTGAGTTTCTCCCCATTTCATCGAGTGCACATTTAAGAATCGCAGGACTTATTTCTCCAGAGGCCAAGGATCCTGGCGCGACTTTCACTGCAATTATCCAACTAGGAACTGAATTAGCTGTTCTAGTTTACTTTCGAAGAGATATCGCCCGAATAGTTCGAAATTGGATTTCCGCAATTCTTAAGAAGGAGCACGAACAACAACAAGCTCGACTTGGTTGGTTGATTATTTTCGGTTCTATGCCAATTCTCGTATTTGGATTTATTCTTCAAGACACCATTAGAGACGATTTCCGCTCTCTCTGGATTATTGCTTCTGTGTTGGTGATCTTTGGCTTAGTTCTTGGTGCCGCAGACCGTTTCTCCCCAAGCCGGCGCGAGCTAGAGCACATGAGCGTCAGGGATGGACTCTTAGTTGGATTTGCCCAAGCACTTGCGCTCATTCCCGGAGTATCAAGATCTGGCGCAACTATTGCGATGTGTCGCATTCTCGGTTTCACCCGGGTTGAATCCCTCCGATATTCGTTTCTCCTTGCAATACCAGCAGTCTTAGCGAGTGGACTTTATGAACTTGCTAATTCGGTTAGCGATCCCGAGCTAAACCGATTCTCAATAGCGGAAACGGCGGTTGCGACATCAGTTGCCTTCGCCGTTGGTTACTTGGTTATTCGATGGTTCCTCAAATTCGTCAGTACTAGAAGCTTTTCACCTTTCGTCATCTACCGGGTTGTACTTGGCGCGACCTTATTGGCCTTACTAACTCTCGGGATGATTAGCGCTTAAGACTTAGTTCTAATGAATTGGTAAGAAGTTTCAAAGATTGTTTCAGCATCATAATCTAGCGTTGCTACGTGATATGAATTTCCTAATTCAATCCGCACCTTATCGGCAGCCCCTATTTCACTCATGATGATCTCCGTATTTGAAACTGGTAATACATGATCCTCGGTACTGTGAAAAAGTAGAGTCGGACAACTCACGTTGGCCAGATTAGCCCGAGTGGCTTTGAGAAAGCGATGAAGTTGGGCGACGCCTTTCATTGGGAGCGCGTCATAACCCCATTCCGTGACACCCGGCTTCTTTATGTCATCGCCAACCGAAGGCCGCTTTGGAGTTAGATATTTGATTATCTCGATGAATTTTATAGTTGGATCTGGGATATGGATCATCGGATTAACAAGGACAATTCCGCGCAATTTTGCGGAGTGCTTTTCGGCAAGATGGAGCGTGTTTGCTCCACCCATAGACAACCCAAAGATAAAAACTTTTTTATACTTTGAAAGAAGTTCCGTTAAGTCGCGCTCGGCCCGCTCCGGCCAGCTCTGCCATTTCACTTTGTTTAAGTCTTGCCACTTCGTTCCGTGACCTGGGATACGTGGAACTCGAACCGCAACTCCTCGCTCATGAAGAAAGTGTGCCCAGGGTCGCATTGATGCAGGTGATCCTGTGAAGCCATGAAGAAGAAGCGCTCCAGTATCGCCAGTCGAATCAGCGGCGTAATCCTCCAGCCAACCTGTGGGCGCTCCAGTATTCGTCATACGGCGAGGTTATCGGAATTGTCGGATGCTCAATCTAGATTCTGCTCGTGGCAGAGCGCGGAAATTTCGAATTGAACTGGCAGCCCTCTTTTGATGAACTAGGAAAATCCCTGATCGACACAACCTTCGTCGTCGTAGATCTTGAGACTACGGGTGGCTCACCGAGCGAATGTTCAATAACTGAAATCGGCGCCGTCAAAGTTCGTGGCGGTGAGGTGATCGGTGAATTCCAGACTCTGGTTAATCCTGGCGGACCAATCCCTCCCTTTATTACGGTGCTTACTGGGATTACCGATGCGATGGTGCTTACCGCCCCACCAATCGGTGAAGCGTTCTTCTCGCTCCTTGAATTTATCGGCTCACCCGAAGAAACCATTCTTGTAGCGCACAATGCGCCATTTGATATCGGCTTCTTACGCGCTTCTGCTCAACGGCTCTCGATTGCATGGCCGAAATATCAAGTAGTCGATACGGCGCGAATCACTCGATATGTGGTCACTCGGGATGAAGTGCGTGATTTTAAGCTTGGAACGCTTGCTGCATTCTTCGGAGCGACAACAAATCCGGAACACCGCGCACTTGCCGACGCTCGAGCAACGGTTGATGTTCTTCATGGGGTGATTGAACGCCTCGGTTCATTTGGTGTAACCACTCTTGAGGACCTCAGAGGTTTTACAAATAGAGTCACCGAAGCCCAGCGAAGAAAACGCCACTTTGCCGAGGGCTTACCTAATTCCCCGGGCGTCTATATCTTTCGCGATCTTTCGGGCGAGGCTCTCTACATTGGCACTACTCGAAACCTACGTTCACGTGTTAAGACTTACTTCACATCTGCTGAAACTAGAAAGAGAATTCACGACATGATCGCGTTAGCTGATCGAGTTGAGGTGATTGAGACTCCCACAATCATTGAGGCTGAGATTCGCGAACTGAGATTAATCGCATCGAATCGGCCCAGATTCAATCGGCGCTCGAGATTCCAAGAGAAAGCTATCTGGATACGGATGACAGATGAGCCTTATCCGAGGTTGACCCAAGTTCGAGGCGCAACAACTTTGAACGATGAAGTTACATGGAGTGGGCCATTTAACGGACGAGATGAAGCACAACAAGCCATCGAAGCGCTTTATGAGTCTTTCCCAATAAGGCAATGTAAACCTCGGATAACTCTCACCAGCATGAAGAGCGCTAGCGCCTGTGCGCTCTTGGATCTAGGAAAGTGTGGCGCCCCATGTATTGGGCTCCAATCTTTCGACTCCTACAAGTCAATCTCAGAAGAATTGCACTTCGCGATGCTTCATGATTCACGTTCTATTTTAGAAACTCTCCATAAGCGAATGTCTGAGTTGGCGCTAAAGGAGAGATTTGAAGAAGCTGCCGAGATTAGAAATCGGTTGGGCGCCTACATCAGAGGTTCGGCTAGAGGTGAGCGAATCCGTAGTTTTACAAAGGTGCGTGAGTTAGTCCTCGCCAATAAATTGAGCGCCCAAGGAGATATTGAAGTTATTGAATTGATTCTCATTAGATTTGGACGGCTAGCGGCATCTCTGGTTACAAAGATTGAGTCAAATGACCAAACGAAAATTCGCGATGCAATCGATGCGCTTAAAGCAGTAGGTGAGGTTGTGATTGATATTGGAACAATCCTGCCAGCCTCAAGCCACGAAGAAGTGGAGACACTTTTACGTTATGCGGAACGAGATTCGGTGGCTTTGCTGGAAATTGATGGCGAATGGACGCGTTCCGTCTTCGGCGCCGGTCATGCGCGATCCTCGCTTGAGAAATTAAAGATAATCTCCGAACAAGCTCGCTATAAAGAGGACTTCGCCAATTCATTCGAAAGATCCCGCCAGCGCTGAATAAGTTCTAGCGCCCTACCGCTGTCTATTCCGGCTTTAGCAAGAACATAGCCATTTGCTATCTGGGTTTCGATTGGAAGGTGAAAATCGCCCTTAAAAGCTGCGATACCAACCGCCGCATTTAGAAGTATTGCCTCTCTAGCCGGTCCGAGTTTTCCAGAGAAAACTGACTTAGTAACCTCAACGTTGAATTTCGCATCGCCACCCCGGATGGTCCTTAAAGGCTCTAACTCAATGCCGATATTGCGCGGATCAAAAGTGAATTTTTGATACCCGCGATCTCGAACTTGGTAAATTGAACT
>RGJX01000055.1 GCA_010023045.1 Actinomycetota bacterium
AATCTCTCCATGGGTCCCACAAGGTTTCACTTCTCTTGGTACAGATGGATTCGGTCTATCTGATACACGTGGTGCGCTCCGTCGTCACTTCAAGATTGATGCTGAGTCGATAACTGTCGGAGTGCTCGCACAACTTGCCAATGAAGGCAAATTATCGGTTGGTAAAGTTCAAGAGGCGGTTGAGAAGTATCGCCTTAACGATGTAACTGCAGCTGACCCAGGAAATACTGAAGGAACTGGATGATCGGTCGCTTTCCGATCCTAGATATCTCCCCTGTTACTTATTTCGGGGGCGAGTTCATCGGCGCGAAAGCGATTCCAAATGAGCGGCTGCCAATTGGTGCCACGATTATTCGTGAAGGCCATGACTCTTTTGAAGCTTTCGCAATCCTGATTGATTCAAAGGGAAAAGAAGTCGCACGAAGTGCGATGCGCGAAATTTGGCCTAAGAGCGCGCGGTATGAGGCATTTTTGACTCCTGAGAAAGTCGGAGATTGGTATTTCTGTATTGAAGTAGTGGCCGAAAATCCGGGTGAATTTAAGAGGAAATTAGTTTCAAAGAGCGATTCATACCCGATAAAAGTAGAGCGAGAGCGATCGCTCGTTGGAAGTTGGTATGAGTTCTTTCCAAGAAGTGAAGGCGCTGTAAAGAATTCAGATGGAAGCATCACGTCAGGAAACTTGAAGACCGCAGCTAAACGCATTCCTGCTGTTGCCGCCATGGGTTTTGATGTGCTCTATATCCCCCCAATTCATCCGATTGGTTACGCCCATCGAAAGGGTAAGAACAACTCCCTTACCGCGGGCCCAACCGATCCCGGTGTGCCGTGGGGCATTGGAAATGACGCCGGTGGCCATGACGCGGTTAATCCTGATTTAGGAACGATGAAGGATTTCGAAGATTTCATCAAGGTAGCAAAGAAGAACGATATAGAAGTTGCGATGGATCTCGCGTTGCAATGCTCTCCAGATCATCCTTGGGTAAGAAGTAATCCCGAGTGGTTTACCAAACGAGCAGATGGCTCTATCGCATATGCCGAGAATCCCCCAAAGAAATATGAGGACATCTATCCAATTAATTTTGATAACGACTACCCCGGGCTCTTTAAAGAAGTCTTGCGGATAGTGACTTTCTGGATTGAGAAGGGAATTTCGATCTTTAGAGTTGATAACCCGCACACAAAACCAGTTCATTTCTGGCAAGAGCTGATTGCCGCAGTAAATTCAAAGTTTCCCGAAGTGGTTTTCTTATCGGAAGCCTTTACTAACCCTCCTATGATGCATGCGCTTGGCAAAGCAGGATTTCAACAGTCTTATACATATTTCACATGGCGAGTAACTAAGCAAGAGCTAACGGATTATGGGCGTGAAGTTTCACAACACACCAGCGCATTCTTTAGGCCTAATTTTTGGGTCAATACCCCAGACATCTTGCCCTTCCATCTGCAGAGCGGTAACCCAGCAGTCTTCGCGCTCCGCGCAGTGTTGGCCGCAACGCTCACTCCATCTTGGGGAATGTACGCTGGTTATGAACTCTATGAGCATCTTCCAATCGCTGAAGGCAAAGAGGAATATCGCGATAGTGAAAAGTACGAGATAAAAGTACGAGACTGGGATGGCGCTGCGAAAAAGGGAGTAACTCTCGCTCCATTTGTCACACAGTTAAATGAGATTCGTCGAAAGAATATTGCGCTTCAAAGATTGCGTAATCTGCATTTCCATTCAACCGATTCAGATCAAGTCATCGCCTACTCGAAGCGTGATGGTGATAATTTGATTCTTGTTGTAGTCAATCTCGATGGATTCCACGCTCAAGAAACCACTATCCATTGGGATTTATGGGCACTTGGGGTTAGCAAGGAGGCTTTTGATGTCATCGATCTTCTTGATAATAAGTCCTATAGCTGGAGCAAGGACACTTACGTAAAATTAGATCCAGCTCGCCCAGTCGGAAAAGTCGCGCATATCTGTCGCGTAAAGCTTTGATGCTTGATGTAATTCGCCGGATATTCGGCGTTAAACCTCGATTTCAATCGCCTCCTGCTGGTTACCTAAACCCACACTCCACGCTAGGTGAGTTGGATCTATATCTGATTACTGAAGGCCGCCACGAAAAATTGTGGAGAGCTCTTGGCGCTCATGTGCGTCGGGATAAAGATGGTGTGCTTATCGGAACCGCATTTTCAGTTTGGGCGCCAAATGCAAAGGCAGTAAGCCTGATTGGTGATCATAATTTCTGGGACCGAAAAACAAATCCCATGATTCCGCTAGGTTCAAATGGCCTATGGGAGGTATTTATCCCAGATGTTGGCCCGGGACTTAAATATAAATTTGCAATCAAAGGTCGAGATGGTCGTTGGGTTGATCATGCAGATCCACTTGCGCGCCAGACTGAAACTCCACCGGCCACCGCTTCTATTGTGAATGAATCAGATTTCACATGGAGTGATAGCGCTTGGCTTAACGATCGCGCTGGCTTTCAACCGTGGCGTGCCCCAGTTTCAATATATGAAGTTCACTTAGGTTCATGGCGACCGGGCCTTAACTACCGCGAGTTAGCGCTCGAGCTCGGTGCGTATGTAAAGGAGATGGGATTTACCCATGTCGAATTCCTTCCGGTAACAGAGCATCCCTACAGCCCTTCTTGGGGCTATCAAGTCAGCTCATATTTCGCCCCAACTTCGCGCTTTGGAACACCTGATGAATTTCGTTTTCTTGTAGATCATTTACATAAAGAAAGTATCGGCGTTCTTCTCGATTGGGTTCCGGCCCACTTTCCAAAAGATGAATGGGCGCTCGGTAGATTTGATGGCACTGCGCTTTACGAACATGAAGATCCGCGGCTCGGTGAGCATCCCGATTGGGGCACATACATCTTCAATTTCGGCCGCAATGAGGTGCGAAATTTCCTGGTAGCGAGCGCACTTTATTGGCTAGATGAATTTCATATCGATGGACTTCGAGTAGATGCGGTCGCCTCGATGCTATATCTCGACTATTCACGTAAAGAAGGTGAATGGGTACCGAATGAGCATGGCGGCCGAGAGAATTTAGCCGCAGTTCGTTTTCTGCAGGAAGCTACCGCAACTGCTTATAAGCAATTCCCGGGGATCATGATGATTGCTGAGGAGTCGACGGCATGGGGCGGAGTTACAAAACCGACCTCAGATAATGGACTTGGATTTGGCTTTAAATGGAATATGGGTTGGATGCATGACACTTTGCAGTATCTAAAGCACGAACCTGTGCATCGTGTTTATCACCACAATGAGATTACTTTCTCAATTCTCTACGCATGGAGTGAGAACTTTTTATTACCACTTTCGCATGATGAAGTAGTGCACGGTAAAGGCGCATTAGTTAACAAATTTCCTGGCGATCGCTGGCAGAAAGTCGCGACCTTAAGAGCGCTCTATGGATATATGTGGTCACATCCAGGAAAGAAATTGCTATTTATGGGTTGCGAGTTCGCTCAAAATGATGAGTGGCGCGAATCCCAATCTTTAGATTGGCATTTAACTCAATATGAAGAGCATCGAGGGGTACAGCTCTTACTCTCTGATTTGAATAAGCTCTACCGTGAATATCAATCCTTGTGGCAACGCGATATCTCACCCGAAGGTTTCCAATGGCTAATTGGCGATTAACTTCTCCCCTGTTCCACAAGAGTCTTATTCACTACCTTTGCCAGTGTCTGGTGAATGGATTGAATTACTTAATACTGATGCAACTAAGTACGGTGGCTCTGGGGTTGTTAATGAGAGAGTTGAGTGCCGTGCAAAACCCAATCGAGGTCTCGATTTTTCTGCAACGGTGCGAATTCCGCCCCTTGGAACGGTCTGGTTTACTTTAAATAAATAGTTATTTTTTGGGCTGGCTAGCTGCTGCTACGAAGAAGGCGACGAGAATTAGCGCTACACCGGGAATTATCAAGGCGATTGGTAGCGAAGCGATTCCTGCGACAACTGAGATTATTGAACGAGCGCCCAGGGTTAAGACCTGGTTGACCGCGCCTAACTCAGCGATTGCAACTCCGCCAGGCTTATCAGAGCGGGCTGAGGCGTATCCGAAGAAGAGCGGACCGACGAATGAGATTCCGATACCGCAGAGAAGTGAACCAATACAGAAGATTGCATAGCCAAGGTAGAGATTGGTCTCTTTAAGTTCGAGACCTAAGAAGAGGCTAATTAAGAAAATAGCTCCTCCCATTACTACAAAGGGTTGGACCAT
>RGJX01000056.1 GCA_010023045.1 Actinomycetota bacterium
TGGACGCCCCACTCCTCAGCCAGCATTTTCTGCGCTTTTAGCGCAGCATTTACTGCGATACCTGAGGCCAAAATATTTGCACGGCGCTTCTTCTTGCCCTTCTTTGCTGAGGGGGAGTAGAGATAAATTCCCTTTAGGAGCCCTTCAACATCAAGATTCTTGGGAGCTTCAGGTTGTAGGTAAGGCTCGTTATAGACAGTTAGGTAATAAAAAATGTTCTCGCTATTTTCGCCATACATCCTTCTAATTCCATCTTTGATGATGTGTCCGACTTCGAAGGCATAAGCGGGGTCATAAGAAACAACAGCAGGATTAGTTGATGCTAGAAGTTGTGAATGACCATCTTCATGCTGGAGCCCCTCACCATTTAGCGTGGTGCGACCTGCAGTTGCTCCCATAACAAAACCTCGAGCCATCTGATCGGCAGCCGCCCAGAAGGCATCACCGGTTCGTTGGAATCCAAACATCGAGTAAAAGATATAAACCGGAATCATCGGTTCATCATGAGTTGAGTAGGAAGTTCCAACTGCGGTAAATGAAGCAGTTGATCCAGCTTCATTGATACCTTCGTGAAGAATCACTCCAGTAGTTGATTCTTTATAACTAAGGACTAGTTCGCGATCTACCGAAATATATTTCTGGCCATGGGGTGAGTAAATCTTCATCGTAGGGAAGAGCGAATCCATACCAAAAGTACGCGCCTCATCCGGAATGATTGGGACTATCCGGGCGCCAATACCTTCATCCTTTGCAAGATCTTTTAGAAGTCTGACAAAAGCCATTGTGGTCGCGACTTCCTGGTTTCCAGAACCACGCATTACAACATCAAAATGTGATTCGGCTGGTTGAGGTAATGGCCGTGAGTGGCGGCGTCGCTTTGGAATTGAGCCTCCCAATTCACTTCGGCGTTCCATCATGTATTTGAATTCTGGAGACTCTTGACCAGGATGGAAATATGGTGGCAATTTCTCATCCAACTTCTCATCGGGGATTTCTAGGTAAAGTCGATCGCGAAGTGCAATCAAGTCATCTTTCTTCAATTTCTTCATCTGGTGAGTCGCATTTCTTCCTTCGAAGTGCGAGCCCAGAGTCCAACCTTTAATTGTCTTAGCGAGAATCACAGTAGGACGGCCTTTATGTTCTGATGCGGCTTTATACGCAGCAAATAGCTTCTGATAATCATGGCCACCACGCTTGAGATTCCAAATATCGTCATCGCTCCAATTAGCGACCATTGCAGCGGTGCGCGGATCGCGACCAAAGAAATTGTCGCGAACAAACTTTCCACTCTCTGCCTTATAGGTCTGGAAATCGCCATCTGGGGTCATATTCATTAGATCGACCAACGCACCCTCAGAATCCATCGCAAAAAGTGGATCCCACTCGCGTCCCCAAATAACCTTAATTACATTCCAACCGGCGCCAGTAAATAGAGCTTCAAGCTCTTGAATAATCTTTCCATTTCCACGAACCGGGCCATCAAGTCGCTGCAAGTTGCAGTTCACGACAAAAGTTAGATTGTCTAAGTTCTCACGCGCTGCAAGCGTTAAAGCGCTAACGGATTCTGGTTCATCCATTTCGCCATCACCAAGGAATGCCCAGACTCTCTGATCCGATGTGTCCTTGATGCCACGATTATTTAGATAGCGATTGAAGCGCGCTTGATAAATAGCGTTGATCGGACCAAGTCCCATGGAAACTGTTGGGAACTCCCAAAAATCTGGCATCAATCTTGGATGTGGATAAGAAGAGAGACCGCCACCGGGATTTGAAAGCTCTTGGCGGAAACCATCTAATTGCTGTTCACTAAATCTTCCTTCGAGATATGCGCGTGCATACATCCCGGGCGATGCATGGCCCTGATAAAAGATCTGGTCACCACCACCAAGATGATCTTTGCCTCGGAAGAAGTGATTGAAGCCAACTTCATATAAAGCTGCTGACGAAGCAAAAGTAGAAATGTGTCCACCGACTCCAACGCCAGGGCGCTGGGCACGATGAACCATGATTGCCGCGTTCCAACGGATATAAGCACGGATACGGCGCTCTAGAAATTCATCACCGGGAAAGGCAGGTTCCTTATCGGGAGGAATCGTGTTCATGTAATCAGTTACCCGAAGATTTGGAAGTCCGATGTTCTTCTCATGAGCCTGCTTTAGAAGTGAGAGCATCAAGTAACGAGCGCGTTGGGGTCCGGCATGCTTGATAAGCGCCTCAAGGGATTGCTGCCACTCAGCTGTCTCCTCAGGATTGGAATCGACTAGCTGGGAGAGGTGGAGGTCTTGAATTGAATTCGGCTTATCTACGCTCACGCCCCTATCTTTCCGTCTTATGGCGGTTAGGGCGAAATCTGACGGTGTGATGCTGGTCAGGAGTTGCGTATCTCCTTCTCAAGGGGTGGACTTCTCTCACTCGCAACGGCAGAAAAGGAGAGTCCATTGAGCACCCCTGCGGGGTCGGGTATCGCAGCCCGGATGGGAATCGAAGCGGGTTTCTTAGTTCTCCAACGCGGCTTCGGCGAAGATTGTGATTCGAGCATTAGCGATGAAGTCGCAAAGGTCTCAACAAATGCTCTAGTAGATGAGAACTCCCAAGAAGTAGTAGATGCCGTCATAACTTGGTGGCGCGAAGAGGATGGCGATCTTGTCGATGAGCTCGTCGATTGCCTCACCTATCTAACTGAAGGTGGAGCCGTCTGGCTTCTAACTCCAAAAGTTGGAAGAGATGGCCATGTTGAACCAAGTGATATTAAGGATGCAGCACCCACAGCAGGATTGAGCTTAACTTCGACATTTCAAGCATCGAAGGATTGGATTGCAACAAGACTTGTTGCACGGAAGATAGGAAAGAAATGACAATTGCTGTTGGCCAAGAAGCCCCTGACTTTGAACTTCCAAATCAGAACGGTGAAAAGGTAAAGCTCTCGTCTTTTAGGGGCTCCAAGAATGTCGTCGTCGTCTTCTTCCCATTTGCATTCACCGGTACTTGCACTGGCGAACTCTGTGCGCTTCGAGATGATCTTTCAGTTTTCCAAAATGAGAAAGTACAACTACTAGCAATCTCTTGCGACGCCATGTTTACACAAAAAGTCTTCGCCGAGAAAGAGGGTTACCAATTCCCTCTACTTTCTGACTTCTGGCCACATGGTGCTACTGCTGAAAAGTATGGAGTCTTCAACTCCGAGCGAGGTCTAGCCCTTCGCGGAACCTTCATCATCGACAAGCAAGGAATTGTGCGTTGGAGCGTTGTAAATAGCCCAGCGGAGGCGAGAAATCTTGCTGATTACAAAGCAGCGCTGGCTTCGTTATAGACTGCGCACTCGTTCAAGGCAGTAAAAGTTAGGGCGCTTAGCTCAGTGGTAGAGCGGCTCGTTTACACCGAGTAGGTCGGGGGTTCAAAACCCTCAGCGCCCACCATCAAATGACTTACTGGCTAATAGCCGTATTTGAATCCAGCCATGATGTGAGGAGCAACTTTCCTGTAAAGCTCTTTAGTGCTCAAACCTAGAGAAATCTTTATGTTTTCTGAAAAATCTTCTACCCTGATTTGATTTTCGACGATTCGCCGATATCCATTTAATCCGTATTCAGCAATTACCCATTCGTACATTAATTGGCCAATGGCGTAAGAAGCCTCATGAACATCTTCCCTATTGTTGTTATTTTCCATAATTGTTAACGCTCGTACCACGCTCTCAACACTTTTCATTTCCTTAAAAAACTTAACCTCTTTCTGGTTCAGCTTTTCAGCCATGAAGTTTCTGTAAAGATTTAAATATTCAGATTGTGTCTTAGATGCAAGGGCAAATGAAATCGTGTTAGCTGATCCTTCTCTCTGAAGGTCGGAGGAGAATATTTGGCATATTCGTCATAGCTAGGCCACGAGTAGCCACGTTCTTTATTTAGATAATAATCCTGAACTACATGAAAATACTCATGTGGCATGACTTGAATCGCATACTTTCTCAATGATTTAATCGAAGACCCACTAAACACAATTAAACCAGCATGTCCTTGCCATCCGTTTACGCCTTCACTGTAGGAAGCGGCTAATCCCAAATTGTGTTCACGACTATCACCGCGTGCCCAGCGCTTGAACCAATCCTGAAATGACTCAGAGTCTCGACTAAGAATAGGATGCGAAGCAATTATTCTGGCATCTTTCTCAGT
>RGJX01000057.1 GCA_010023045.1 Actinomycetota bacterium
GAATAGTAACGATATGGTGTTGCGGCCAAAGAAGTCATATCGGGTTATCGCGGCGGCAGCTAGTGAACCCAAGATTAGTGCTATGGAGGTAGCAATTAGCGCTGTAAAGAACGAGCGCATCACTGCATCCCTAATTCCTTCATTAACGGCAGCTTTGCTCCACCACTCGGTTGTGAAACCTGTTGGTGGCCAGGCAAAAGACTTATTGGTGTTAAAAGAATTTATAACTACTAAGAGCAGAGGTAGATAGATAAAAGTGAATCCAATAGCCATTATGGCTAGGAGTGTTCGCTTAGCGGCCCGAGAGAGTTTCATAAATTATCTAGAGCTCCCGTTTTTCGTACGCTACCTAGATAGATAATCATGATTATTACTGGGATAAGCGCAACAGCTGCGGCAAACGGCAGATTTAGTGAGAAGTTCTGATAGACGACGTTTCCTAACATTTGGAAGGTTCCACCAAGGATTTGAACTGTTATGTAGTCACCCATACTTAGCGAAAATGTAAATATTGAACCGGCAATGATTGCTGGCCAAGTAATTGGTAATACCACTCCGAAAAAAGTTCGTCCAGGTTTTGCGCCCAGATCGGCAGAAGCATCTAATACTGAGTTAGGTAATTTTTCCATGCCCGCGTAGATCGGAAGGACCATATATGGCAACCATAAATAGGAAAGACCAATAATCACGGCAATCATTCCAAAACCAGGGCTAGAACCACCAAGCGGTGAGATCAACCAGTTGAGAAATCCGGTATCTGGATAAAACATGGTGCGCCAGGCGTAAATCTTTACTAAGTAAGAAGCCCAAAGTGGCGTAAGAACCAATGCAATTAAGACTGGGCGGGATTTAGGACGGGCGATTCGGGCCATGAAGAATGCCATTGGAATAGCTATTAGGGCACAAATAAGAGTAACTGAAATTGCCACAACTAAAGTTCTTAGCGTTACATTGAAGTAAGCGCGATCGGTAAATACATCAATGAAGTTTTGAAGAGTGAACTCACGAATAACTTTGCTAGTGAAGGTATCAATTTTCCAGATTGAAGTTATGAAAAGAGCAAAGAGAGATCCGATATAGATAATGAGGAGCCAGGCAAGCGGAAGAGAAATGAGTGATAGCGCACGAGCCTTTGGGTTGCGCTGCATCAAATTCTGAAGTTTGCTCATCATCCTCTTTCATGTGAGTGGGCGCCCTTGCGAGCACCCACTCACTACTTGCTTAACTTCTTGATTTATCTCTAGCTACTGATTTCTAAAGCTTGACCAAGCTTTAACCCATTCAGCGTAAGGAACGCACTTGACATCAGTACGACCGTCGAGGCACTCCTCTGTCGGGGTCTTCCAGTAGTAGACGTTTGACCAATAATCAGTCTCTTCTGCGTGATAAAGCTTGCAGTGATCCTTGTTAGCGGTCAGCGCGCAGGCCTTGGAGTTAGCAGGAGCCTCTCCGAACCACTCAGCAGCCTGAGCATTAACGTCAGGCGTGATGATGTGATTTAGCCACTTATATGCGCAGTCAATCGCCTCAGTCTTTGAGGAGATCATCCAAGTATCAGACCAACCAGTAGCACCTTCAACTGGCTTGACTGCACCAACAGTTGCCTTTTCGCCATTTAGAACGTTGGCAATAACTTGCCATGAAGTTCCAACGGTGATGCTTCCGCTTTGGACAGCGCCGATGTACTTGGTGTAATCAGCCCAATATTCAGCAACAAGTGGCTTCTGTTGTGCAAGAAGCGCCATTGCAGCATCAAATTGTGTCTGATCGAGAGCGTATGGATCTGTGATTCCAAGTTCAGGCTTTGTGGCCATCAAATAAACTGCAGCGTCAGCGATATAGATTGCTGAATCGTAAGCAGTTACCTTGCCCTTAGCAGGTGAGTTTGGATCCCAAACGATTGACCATGAGGTTGGAGCAGGATTTACCTTGCCAATTGTGTATTGAAGGACGTTAGCACCACGGCCGTGAGGGACGCCGTAATTCTTTCCATCAACAGTATTCCAAGGACGATCCTTTAGATTGTCGAAGATATCGACATAATTTGGAATCAGATCGAGATTTACAGGTTGGAGATCTCCACCGTAAATCAAACGAAGCGAAGCATCGCCTGATGCAGAAATGACGTCATAGCCGCCACCTTGCATCAACTGAACTGCTTCATCCGATGTTCCATATGTTTTTACATTTACTGTGCAACCTGTTGCCTTTTCAAAAGGCGTTACCCAGTCGACATTTGGATCTGTTGATCCATCTTCTGCGTAACCAGGCCAAGCAAGGACATTGATCGTTCCTGGAGTGTCCTTGACTGGTCCTGCATAGGCGCCACTTCCTTCATCGCTAGAGCTCGAGCATCCAGCGAGTAGAAGGGTGCTTGCGGCTACGAGAGCTGCAAGTTTGCGATGTTTTCCAACTCGCACTTATGCCTCCTATATCGCACTTCTATGTGCGACTAAGTGATGGAATTTCCATCACTTCCCCCATCCGACTAGATGGGAAACCTATTAGCTGACTTGGTACTCACTCTCTTTATCCCAAGAGAGCGCGACCTTTTTACCGCGCAAACTCTCGACATCAATCGCACTTTGCTCTGCGTTCTGTTGAAGCACAACTAGTTGCGCGCCGGCATCAAGATCAATGAGAAATCGAGTGGCTGGGCCAAGGTATTCAACTTCGCGCACAGTCCCAGAAGCCCCTTTGCTCGCTATCCGAATTTTTTCTGGGCGGACAGTAAAGGTTCCTTTTTTCCCAAGAAGTTTCTCAGCGGCAGCCCCTGAAATTAAGTTTGAGACGCCAACAAAACCAGCGACAAACTCATTTTTGGGCTTCTCATAGATGGTTGCTGGTTTATCGAGTTGCTGAATTCTCCCTTTATCAAAGACAGCAATCCGATCACTCATCGTCAGCGCCTCTTCTTGATCGTGAGTTACAAAAATGAAAGTGATTCCAACTTCACGTTGGAGTTCTTTCAACTCAATCTGCATCTGTTGGCGAAGTTTCAAATCAAGCGCCCCAAGTGGTTCATCAAGGAGAAGTACGGAGGGACGATTGACAAGCGCGCGCGCCAACGCAACACGTTGACGTTGGCCACCAGAGAGCTGGCTTGGTTTTCGATTTTCATATCCACTAAGTCGAACTTGAGCAAGAGCATTTAGCGCTTTCTCGCGACGTTGCTCTTTAGGGACTTTTTTAACTCTCAGCCCATATTCGATATTGGTAATAACATCCATGTGAGGGAAAAGCGCATAATCTTGAAAGACAGTATTTACATCGCGCTCGTAAGGTGGCAGATATGTAATGTCGCTGCCATTAAGTTTGATAGAACCTGAATCTGGTGTTTCAAAACCCGCAATCATTCTAAGCACCGTAGTTTTTCCTGAACCCGAAGGACCAAGAAGGGTGAGAAACTCTCCGGCATTTATGTCTAGATCGACGCCATCTACAGCTTTTACGGAACCAAAAGACTTTGTAAGGTTTCGAATTTCGATCAGAGCCACCCGCAAAACCTACTGAAATGGTCCAGATTTGTAACTAGGGCAAGTTAAGTGTTTGGCAAAGTTTTGTAATTAGGGGAGGATTTCGACATGGACGAACGCCTTACCCTCTCGATTGACTGTGGCGGTTTATTTCTTAAAAGCTGCGTCCTCGATGATTCAGGGACGATGCATTCAAAACCAAATCGAATCGAAACGCCCTACCCTCTTTCACCCGAACGTTTTGTCGAGACGATTGCAGAAATTGCTTCGGACCTACCCAAGTCTTATCGCGCGACCGTTGGCATGCCGGGAATGATTAGAAATGGGGTGGTTGTCGCTACGCCGCACTACATAACCACCAAGGGTCCGAGAACCAGGATTGACCCCGAGCTTCAAGAGCAATGGCGTGACTTTGATGTACAGAAAGCCATCGCAACAAAATTAGGAATTCCAACCTTGGTGCTTAACGATGCTGAAGTTCACGGTGCGGGAATCATTACTGGTTCTGGGTACGAAGTCGTCGTCACTTTAGGTACTGGTTTGGGTTTTGCAGTTTTCTACGGCGGAAAACTCGCACCACATTTTGAAATGTCGATGATGCCGGTACGTCGAAACACTACCTACGACACCTGG
>RGJX01000058.1 GCA_010023045.1 Actinomycetota bacterium
GATGGGTTTGACCCAATGCCTGTTAATTTAGCCTTTGGTAGTCCGGTAACTTTGAATCAAATGCTTGATGTCTTTCGAGAGTATTTCGATGGCTTGCAGGTGAACTATGAGGGCCCCCGTAAAGGTGATATTCGAGATTCCGAATCCGACCCAACCAAGCTAAATAGTATTACTGGAGATTTTGTGCCCACATCATTAAGAGATGGACTTTTTGCAACATTTGATTGGTACAAGAAGAAACATGGTTTCTAACTCGAAGTCAAGAGTTTTTAAAGTAGCGATTGTGGGAGCTGGTCCTGCCGGTTACTTTGCTGCGCAGGCGCTACAGAACCTTCAAACACCTGAACTCAAGTTTGAAATCGACATGATTGAACGTCTTCCAACACCATGGGGGTTAGTCCGCAGCGGAGTTGCTCCAGATCATCCAAAGATCAAGACGGTTTCAAAAGTATTTGAAAAGATCGCTACCGCCGAGGGTTTCCAACTCTTCTGCAATGTCGAACTTGGAAAAGACTTAACTCTTACCGAACTTACTAACTTGTACGACGCGGTCGTAATTGCAACTGGAACTAGTCGAGGGCGAAAACTTGGTATTCCCGGCGAAGAACTTCGTGGCTCGCTATCAGCTGCTGATTTCGTCCCCTGGTACAACGCTCATCCCGACTATGTAGATGTGGATGTCCCTCTAGATACCGATACCGCTGTAGTTATTGGCGCCGGAAATGTAGCAATGGATGTAGCAAGAATGCTTGCGCTAGAGCCGAAAGAGTTAGATGTAACAGATACTGCTAATCATGCGCTTGCCGAATTACATAAGTCAGCAATCAGACAAGTTCATGTATTTGGCCGTCGCGGCCCTGAGCACGTAGCTTTTACCTCACCAGAACTTAGGGAGCTTCCCAAGCTTGAGCACACTGATGTCGAAATTGGAGAGTGTGATATCGAGGATGCGTTAGAGCGAGTTAGTATCCAAGGCGAGTTACCGAAAGATGTTAAGTCAAACCTAGATGCAATGATGCTCGTCGCCAAAACGCCAAAAAAGGGTAATGAGCGGAAACTGAATTTTCACTTTCTTGCCTCACCTATTGAGATAAAAGGTAAGGATCGAGTCGAAGAAGTTGTATTTGCGATTAATGAAGTAAAAGATGGGAAAGTTGTAACGACTTCTGATACCTATTCAGTTAAGACCGGATTAATCATCTCAGCAATTGGATATGAGGCTGATCCAATCCCCGGGCTCACTTATGTTGATGGAAAAGTTTCTAATGTGGACGGTCACGTTGAGAATTCGAATGTCTATGTGGTGGGTTGGGCAAAGCGCGGACCATCTGGGGTAATAGGTACCAACAAGAGTGATGCGGCCGGCGTAATGGAACTGTTGGTAAGTAATTTAAGAGAGCCAAAGCCAAAAGTAGAACTGAGCGAGAAACTCCAAGAACGTGGAGTGATCCATGTTTCTCAGAGTGCTTGGGAGAAAATTAATGCTTCTGAAGTGGCCGCTGGCGAACCACTAGGTAAACCACGAGTGAAGTTTGTAAAGCGCGAAGAAATGCTAGGACTGCAATAAGGCGCGAGCGTCTTTCAATAACTTCGGACACTTCCAGCCAGGAGCGATGTTTCCTTCAAAGTGCCACCATTCATTTTTGAATACTCTACATAAGCCAAATTTGTAACCATTAACTTCAAGCCACTTTGCCGCTTTTGGATCATTTGGATAGTTGACGTCTATTGCAAGACCAAGTGGGTGATTAGATATCTCAGGCGGCGCAACCCATTTAGCTGCAGTTTTATAACTTCCATACTTTTGAACTGCTTGGTCAAATAGAAATCTCTGCCTCTCAATTGAGCGATAACCAGAAGTAATCTGCAGATTAACTCCTTCTTTTGCGGCTGAAGCCTGAGCGGTACGGAAGCGGTTCTCTAGGGTCTCATTCAACGCCTTTGGCGCTGTTAGTGATGCTGTGATCGGTCCTGAACCAAGCGAAATTTCATCTTCATTACATCTCTTAATTACATTTGTTGTCCGCATCTCGAATGTAGTTTTATGAGCGCAGAACTCAGGAATATCAACCCCATTCGCTTTGGAGACTGGTAGAAGAAATAGCGCAAGAATCACTCCAAATCGCTTCACATCAAGCAGGGTAGCAGTGGGAAATGAGACATTTTCATGGTGATAATATTCGCGGGCAATTGCGCCCGTAGCTCAACGGATAGAGCATCTGACTACGGATCAGAAGGTTTGGGGTTCGAATCCCTACGGGCGCGCGATAGAGCATCAGACTTCGGATCTGAGGGTTGGGGGTTCGAGTCCCTCCGGGCGCGCTTTATTCTCAGCAACGAAGTGGCATGGCCATTTAACTCTGTCAGTTGACTCATTTAACATAAATCTCACTTCTCCAATATTTCGAATGCGCTAACCAGAGATGCGCGATCGGGGGGGGGTATGAGTTTTTCAGATCGACAGATTCGCAACTTATTTGAGATTGTAAAAATCGTTCACTTGAGCCCAGAGCCTAATGAGCTCTGTGCGCTACTTGCGACGCGAGTATGCCCAGAAGGTGAGTTAGTTAAGGTTTACTTTGCAAAGTTACATCAGGATGGATATTTTCGAACAGTAGCATCGTTTGGATACTCAAGAGAATCAAAGATTCATGAGTATCAGGTTGGGCTAATTCGAAGTGTCCCAATGCCAGATGCATACTTACGCTCCGAGGTGGTCATATTCAACAAAGAGGAGTTGCCTCTAAAGTATCCCGAATTCCAAACTATTGACCCAAGAACTCCCTGGGAATCCTTAGCCATTACCCCAACCATTTCTGGTGGATTAGTTTTTGTATTCAGGTTGCAGGTCTCGTTAAAGAAATCTAGATCCACCCAGCTGTATTTCGAGGCTATTGCGCAGATATTGAGCTTCTATCGCAAGGGTTCTCAAGAAATTAGCTTTACTGTGGAGGAGTCCAAGAAACTTGAAATCGAATCGATTTCGCCAGATAACAACGAATTGAAGGATAGACCGCTCACTAAAAGGCAGCGAACTATTATGGCTCTAATTCAAGAAGGACTTACAAATTCTCAAATTGCTGGCGAGATTGGGTATAGCGAATCCTTGGTCCGCCAAGAATCGGTACTGATTTATGCAAAATTGGGAATTCGCGGACGGGTTGATTTGCGAGCCGAAAGCTCGGCCGAGAGAGTTTCACGATAAAGTTGATAATCCAATCAGGGGGTAGAAATGGCAGCATCAACACCACTACAAATTCCAGCCGAGAGATTGAGCGGCTTGAAGCGATATAACTTAATCGCAGGCGCATTTCATTTGGTCCAAGCGATAGCAATCTTTACTCTCGCAAATGATTTTGCTTTGCCAGTCTCAGTTAACTATTTAAAGGATGCCCCGGTCCCTGGAGCCGAATTTGAAAGTATCGTGCTCTTTGATTTTCCCGTAGCTCTTGGTGTTGCTTTATTCTCATTGATTAGCGCTATTGCGCATTTCTGGATTATTGGACCCGGTTTTAAGAAGTATGCAAACGACTTGAGCAATATGCGAAACATCGCTCGCTGGGTCGAATACTCGATCTCATCGACTTTGATGATCGTTCTTATCTCTTTGATTAACGCAGTTTGGGACATCGTTGCGCTGATGGCAATCGCCGGCGTAAACGCTTCGATGATCCTATTTGGTTGGCTACAAGAAAAGTATGAAGAGCCCGGTAAGGGAAGTTTGCTTCCATTCTGGTTTGGTTGCATTGCCGGCATCGTGCCTTGGATTGCCATGTTCTGGCTGCTCTTCTCGCCTGGTGGAACCGGTGAAGCTCCTGGATTTGTTTATGGAGTCGTATTCTCGCTATTCATATTCTTCAATTCTTTTGCTCTCGTTCAATGGCTGCAATACAAGCGAATTGGGAAATTCTCAGATTATCTTGTGGGCGAGCGCACATACATCACGCTCTCTTTCATCGCTAAATCTGCCCTTGCATGGCAGATCTTCGGTGGAGTGCTTGCAACGAGCGCGCTCTAATAACTTAGGTAGAATTCACTAACTATGAACTTCCTCGCCGACCGTCGCTTCACAGCATCATTTATGCTCTTTGGAGCGATTAGCGGATTTA
>RGJX01000059.1 GCA_010023045.1 Actinomycetota bacterium
GCGGCAGAGTATGATTCTTAAGATGATTCAATCTGGTGATACAAATCAGATAATTGCAGAGCGCATGGGATATTCAGAGTCTCTTATTCGTCAAGAGACTATTAGTATTTATCGCAAGCTAGGTATTTCAGGTAGGCGGGATCTAACAATCGAACCACGCTAGACTTTCACCTATGGAGCAAATTCCACGGCGGGTATTTCTCGCACTCCTTGGCGCTCTTGCGCCTGGGGCGCTTACCAACAGAGCCCAAGCTGCAACGACAAAGAAGCCTTCAGCTACGCCAACTCCGAAAAAATCTTCCACCAAGACAACTAAGAGTAAGAAGACTCCGACCCCTACGCCTAAGTCTGCAAATCAATCACCTTCACCGACCCCTAAACCCTCCCAGAGCAGAATTCTTGAGGGAGTATTTATTGCAAAGAGCAGCGAATTGGCGCTTCGCCAGAGCAAAGTCTTCTTCCTTAAAGACTCGTTTGGAATATCAACTGGTTACTCGCTGACACGCACAACAAGAGGTGTTGTCGCATTTGATGTCCGCTGCACCCATGCGGGAGCACCGTGCGCATTGAGCGGCAATCAATTGAAATGTCCCGCGCATGGCTCCATATTTGATCCCGAAAGCGGACAAGTAATTCGTGGCCCAGCGGTGGAACCCTTAAAAAGCTATCGAACTGTTGAAGCGGATGGAGAGATCAGAATAGTTATTTCTTAATCTTGTATCCAACGGGACATTTTGGATTGGTCCCAGTAACTCTGATTGTCTTGCCATTCTTGACACAAGTAATGGTCTTCTTCTTTGAAATAGCTTTTGCAGATGGAGAGCTGATTGGCGAGGGAGACATTGAAGGTTGAGCCGAACTAAGTGGGCTAGCAGAAGGAGTTGGTGTCGGGGAAGCCGACGGCGTAGGCATGACCATTTCAGCAGCGCTTTGTGAAGGTGAGGCTGATGCTGTTGGTGTTTTGCTTGCAACTGCAACAGGAGCAAGAGTTGGTAATAAATCTTTGTCGTAGGTGACATAACCGAGAGCATCTCTGACATTCTTTGGGAAATTATCAGGTAGTGGTGTTTCAGATAGATGCTTCATCACAGATAAAACTTCAGGCTGGAAATTTGGGAATACCTGAGCTGCGCCCTGCGCCGTGATATCTAGACCAGGGAATCTTCCATGAATCTTGCCGCCGTTCACGCCGCCACCTGCAACAAAAATACTTGTTCCCCAACCATGCTCGGTTCCAGTGGATTGATTTTCACTTACCCGTCTTCCGAATTCAGTTACCGTCACCACAGTTACGCGCGACCAGAGAACGCCAAGATCCTCACGGAAAGATGCAATTGAGCCAGCGAGATCTGCGAGATAAGAAGTGAGCCATCCATTTTCTAGAGTTCCCATATTTGCATGCATATCCCAATCGCCCTGGAATTCAACATCAACCGCCCGAACGCCGATTCCTGCCTTCAATAAAGCTGCAACATCTCTAAATCTCTGACCTGTTCCAGTGCTGGGGTAAGTCACATTGCTGCGAATTGCTCCGGCTTTTGCAATCTCATCAAGAGCTCGAATAGTTGACTTCGCTTGGGTAGCCCAGACATTGGTCCAACGTCCATGGGTTTCATCGATAAATCCAGCTAAGTCTTCAGCGCGATAGCCATAAATTGAATCTAATCTGAAATTGTTGATCGCATTCACGTTTACTGGAGCTACTTTTCCACCAACCAGTTGCTTTGTCGTCGAGCCAATTCCAACTGATTGCACTACCGAGCCACTTCCAGTTACATCTAGGAAGCGAGCCATCCAACCGCTGCGCTTATCTTTCTCTCCGTAAGCAGCATATGCGACATCGGCAATCTCATCGAAGTGACTTCGTGAATGAGTTGGGGCACCAATCGTATTTACGATAGCGAGTTCCTTGGCCTCCCAAAGTGGCAAAAACCTCTTTAAAGCAGGATGAAGACCGAATTCTCGATCGAGTGGAAGCAGACTTGAGTTAGGGATAAAAATGCCGCCCCTAACCTTGCGCATGAGGGCCTCATCCGTTGGCACAACAGCACTTAATCCATCAAAACCACCACGGAGAACTAGCGTCACAACCACATCTGGAACTTCATTTGTTGATGCTGCAAATGTGTATCGGACTCCATTTGCAGAGAGGACTGTCATTCCGCCGAAGAGCGCCATTCCGCGCAGGAATTGTCTACGGCTAAATCCATCTCTTCCCTCAGGGCAGCGTTCTATTGCCTCTTCTGTAATCACCGTAGACTCCAAACTGGTAGTTGGAATATCAATCGAGCAATAAGTCCAGTTATCTCGTTGTACTGGTTGGTCAGATTTGGATTTTCACCATAAACCCGAGTGACGGCGTTCCTTACCGAAACACGATCTGAACTACCTAGAACCTTGAAAAGAAGCAGCTGAGAAACTTGATCAATTTGTTTATCCAAGTTCGTCTCACGTACCGAGAGAAGCGAATCCCAGACTGGGGCCTTCCATGTTTTGCCTTGAATGTAATTTCCATAAACATTCCAGCGCAATACTTGGTAGTTCGCATTCACCCAATTAACAGCAATGTCAGGGTAACCATCAGGAAACGGCCAAGAAAGTGGAGCATGCCCCATTCGTGCTAGCTCTTGAGGAATTATTGCCGTAAAGGTGAACTCCTTCGTTATCCCGGGCCACCTTTGCACCCAAGTTGACTCGGGCCAAACATTCAGTGATCGAGCAACTGAGACGTAATCCTCGCCAGGTCGCTTTAATTTAGCGCCAATTGCGTTCTTGAAATCCGAGTGTTTATAGACCGCTCTCAAAGTCTCTTTGATATCTCCGCCACTCGAAAGATAAGTTGAAGAAATATCGCTGATGAACTTCTGTGAGGGCACATCTTCAACAAAACGTCGGCCCAACTTAAGGGCGATTGTTTTTGCAGTCTCAGGATGATTAGCTAAATAATTAAGGAGAGACTTTATTGCCGGCATGACTTCATCGACTGAGTTAACTGTTCTTTGCCAACCCATAATTTTGAATGTGCCAAAGTTTTGGCGTTCACCATGTAACATCGATGCATAGGGTGAAACACTCAAGAACGTTTTGCCTTGAGGCATTGGCCGAGGGCCTCTTTGATACCAACGCTCTGGCCACCTGACCCGTAGACCGGAAAACAATCTGGAAGCTTCATTTATGTCATTTTGGGTATACCCCGACTTAGGAGTAACTGTATGCAATTCGAGTAATTCACGACCATAATTTTCATTGGGTAGCTCTTTTGTGCTGAGCTCGCCGTCGAGATAGACAATCATCGCTGGATGTAGCGCAGTAGCTTGGAGCAGATCTTCAAATTTTGTTAGGGCAAATTCTCTAATAACCCGCTTATTCCAATCATTCGTGTGCCAATCTAGATTGCCATCTTTAGTGTCATCTCCAAGCGTGGTTATATTGAAATGGTTATGCCAGAAATCAACCATCAACTCAAAAACTTGGCGATTTGAGTGCGTCTGTTGGATTATTGTGTATAGATGTAGAACGCGACCTGAGAAGTGGTTTGCAAAGAAGATTTGGCCCTTTGATATGTCGCCTTCAGACTCAGCAAGCGGCCATAAGAAATTCATATCTTTATGTATGTAATTAAAGCAATCCTGCTGGGCAATATAAGAATCTACTTCGCTATCTGAGATTGATAGATGGTCTAGCTGCTTTTCAAACCAAGCGTCGGCACCAATCTTGGTGACTTCAGAAACTAGCTTCTGGGTGGGCCCATAAGTGAATCTCTGCAGCAAATGAATGATTGGATCGCTGGAAGGGGCTGTTGCGCCGGCGGCCCAACTTGATTGCATGGCAGAAGATTACGCCAGGGTCGAAGATTTTAGGAGGTGCGCGTCAATCTAATTTGGTCAAAATTACCATGTGCGAGAAGTTCAACAGAGATTCCTTGATAGGTGATCTTGTCTCCTTCGTGGAGCAAGAGGTCTCGACTTTGGCTGGCAAAGCAGGAGTAACTTTCGTTCGCCCGGCCACTCGGAGAGATGGCAGTGAAGTACTCGCTCATATGACCCAAACTCGCATCGTATACATAAGCCAAAACGCCATT
>RGJX01000060.1 GCA_010023045.1 Actinomycetota bacterium
AGTTATCTTCTTAGCTGCTGTGGCTTTAGCAGCAGCTTCTGCTTCCTGCTTAGCCTTCAATTCGGCAGCGGCCTTAGCTTCTGCTTCAGCTTTTGCCTTGGCATCCGCTTCTTGCTTCGCTGCCTCTAACTTTTTCTCATTTGCAACGAATTCTTCTGCTTGCTTAATCAGACCTAAGTGTCTGTGTACCGGTGAGAACAACCCCATCTCCTGAGGATGTCCACCACCTACAGGGCCATTTCCAGCACCGCAGGCATAGACATTCATGCCATTGAGCCCTTGCCCCAAATACAACAAGTCACCTTTGTAGTTTGTTGTAATCGGACCACCTGAATCACCTGAACATGCTTTGTGATTTGACACCAAAGTCTCGTTTGCGGCATCAGCCAACGCATCACCTTGCAACCAGGGAAATGCTGACTTAGGCGCTAAGTTAATTTTATTAATTCGTGGAAGCTCACTCGTTCCATGATTTGGATTATTGCGATCCTTAGGACATGGATTCGTCTGCCCCGGAGCACATCGATCACGATACTCACCATAGCCGTGAAAACTCACCTCGGCTCGCGCATTAACTAATTCTTCTTCAATTTCAGGAGTCATCAACTTCGCAGGTGGAACAGAAACCAAATCTTTCTCTAAAACCAGAACGATAAAGTCATCTAATCCACCAATCGAGCCCAATCGATAGTTACCGACAAAGGTCTTTACAACCTTTACTCTTCCTTCGGTGTCCTTTGCAGAAGAGTTTGGTTTACCCACGGTGATAAAAGGAGCCTCAGATAAAACACGATTTCTTGAGTTATCAAATCGATAATGGCTATGGGCTGCACTCAAGATTATCCGTGGTGAATATAAGAAACCGCTCCACCCAACTGTGGTTGACACCTGTGAAGCGCTCTCCTGCCCAAATAAAGGAACCACTCGAGGATTATCTAAATTAACTTCTGCATTTAACGCAGCTTGCGCAACCGGTATGGATGAGAAAATCAATGCGATTATGCTTAAAAGAGCGAGACCCACTTTTCGCATACCCCATATTATTACGATGAGCCGTTCTGTCTTCAATAGTCGCCCCCTTGTGATCTCCACTCATGCGCTACCCAGCCCTACGCACCTTCTTCAATTGCGGCTTCATAATCATTAAAACATCAATATTTTTCTTCTCGCTCTTCCCACTCTGATAATTCCATCAGACCTCACCTGGTTCACATTTCTATATGCAGCCGTGGGTTTTGGATTTGGAGTGGCTTATGTGGTGTGGAGGGTTCGGGGTCCCGCTAACGCTGAATCACCGGGTCGGCGGTTCGATCCCGTCACAACCCACCTCTAGGTCTATTATGAAATTCTCATGAAAAGAATTCTCGGGCTGACTCGCTACGCAGTTTTCGTACCTGCAATAGCTTCGATTATTGGGGCGATTTTGTTGATGGGCCAAGGATCATTAGAGATTTTGAAAGTTGTGTATGGCGCTGTTTCCAGCGAATTTGGTTTGAAGGAAACTATCGTAGAAGTTTTGACTGCTGTAGATGCAATCCTCCTTGGAACTGTTCTCCTGGTTATCGGTTATGGACTCTACGAACTATTCTTGCCGTTGTATTTGTGGGCGTATTTGTAGACTCAAATAGATCTGAAGACGTAATTTCATATGGTGTCGGCGCAGGAGCGTTAGTTGCCGGATTGGCTATATTCGCCTTTGCAACAAAGAAATCTGAGAAGGATTAGTTCTTTCCAGCTCGGCATCGATCAGAACAGTATTTAACGTTTTCCCAGTCTCGTGCCCATTTCTTACGCCACTCAAACTCACGGCTACACCTAATACAGACTTTGGGGGCAAAGCCGTTCTTAATCTTTGCCTTCATCGCTAACTACTGGTCGATAAAGTGAGTAAAAGACCAGCCCCAAATCCATGCAAAGAAGAAGACTCCGAGTGGGTAGAGAATGTCGAAAAGTTCCATGAATTTAGGGTACGCCTAGATTTTCAAAAGTACTGTGAGGCTTACCAGGGAATTACTTCTCGATCTTCCCAGAGCACTCCGGTTTGATCGCCAGCTTTGAATTCTCTTGTGGCTAACCAGATTGCAGTTTCCGCTCCTTCGGCTGCGCTACGAGGCGCATCGGGGCCACCCATATCGGTGCGGCTGTGATTAGGACAGATTGCATCAATTAGAAATCCGCGAGAGCCGTGTCCAGTTTCGTGAGCCAGGTTTCTAACTAGCGCATTTACACCCGCTTTAGAGATTCGATATGGCGCAAGTCCCCCAGCGTTTCCGGGGCCAGACATTCTTCCTAGGCATGCAGAGAAAATAACTATTCGACCATCTCTTGCTTCAGCCATCTTTGATCCAAATGAATTTACTAGAGTAAATGTTGAATTTAAATTGATATTTAGGACGCGATTCCATTCCTGGTCATTAGTTCTTAAAGTCTTTGCCATCTTGTCGCTCATGACACCATGGGCCAAAACTACAATTTGAGGTACTCCATACTTCGCCAGCATTGTTTCAGCGAGTGCGCGAGCTTGGGTTTGAATTTCTAGGTCAGCGCATTCATATTCACAGCTCAGTTCAGTTGCGGTCGCGCTGGCGCGATTTTCATCTTTGCCAATAATCACTACCCGGTGACCTTGCTTTGCTAATGCTTTGGCAACCTCTTTACCGAGGCCGCGGCTTCCACCTGATACAAAAGCTAGCTTCATTAGGACTTACTCACCTCAACTCTTTCGTAGCCCCGCAGAGTAAAGGAGTCTCTACGTTTTGGCTCGTTGGAGAGTTGCAGGTTTGGAAAACGCTTGATTAGGGCTGGAAGTGCGATTGACATCTCAAGGCGAGCCAATGGAGCTCCGATACAGAAATGGATTCCACCGCCAAAACTAATGTGGGGATTTGGAGTGCGAGTTATGTCCATTGAATCTGGATTGTCGAAGGCGTTTCCATCGCGATTGGCAGCGCCTAGCAAGCTTGCTATCTTCTCGCCTTTGCGAATAATCACACCGCCTATCTCTACATCCTCCTTGGCAGTTCTCTCAAAGAGTTGTAAGGGTGAGTCAAAGCGCAAAAACTCCTCGATTGCTAGCTCTCCATGCTTATCTGGATTGCTAAAGAGCAATTCTCGCTGCTTTTCATTATTTAAAAGAGCCACCATTCCATTTCCAAAGCCATTGACGCTTGCTTCATGACCAGCGTTTAGCAGTAGTACACAGGTTGCAATTAATTCATGAGCGGAAAGGCGCTCCCCCGCCTCCTCTACTTGAGCTAATTCAGAGATCAAGTCGCTACCAGGATTGGCTCTACGAGCAACCATCAATTCATGAACATATTGTGAAAATTCAGCAGCTGCTCTCCGAGCCTCCAGCTTCGCAGTTTCGGATGGATCGACTTCATACATTTTTACGATTGCCTGGGACCAAGGGCGTAGTAGGTGCTCCTCAGACCTTGGGAAACCCAAGAGTTCGGCGATTACTCTCACAGGTAAAGGCTCCGCGTAATTTGAAATCAAGTCGAAGGTCGTGGAAGAGTAAATTAACTCATTTAACAATTCCTCAACTATTACTTCTATCTTTGGGCGAAGCGATTCAATTCGAGCTCTATTAAAAGCTTTTGAAATAAGTCCACGTATGCGAGTGTGTTTAGGTGGTTCGCTCTCTAGAATCGATTCAGAATGAAGCCAATTAAAGGTTTTCCAATCTGATTCAGGTGTTCGATCTACATAGATTCGACCGAGTGATTTATTACGGAGTACTTCACTTGCATCTTTATGTGTTGCGGCTAAATAGATACCAAGGTCTTCATGCCAGATTGGCTTTTCTTTATCTCTTAGCTGGGCAAGATATGGATAAGGATCCGAGATAAATTCTGGGTCCTTGAGGTCAATCATCAATTAAGTATAAGAGTAATCTTGGAACCTATGGCAGTCGATAAGTCCAAGCGCGAATCACACTTTCCAGCAATCGAGAAGAGATACGGCGAGCCCATGAGTTATTGGTTCACGCAGATGAAGAAGGTCACGGGTAAGAAATACCCGGAACAGATGGCCTTTCTTCAAGAAAA
>RGJX01000007.1 GCA_010023045.1 Actinomycetota bacterium
ATGGAGACACTAACTGTCCCTAAAGGTGGGACTCCCCCGGTAATAGAGAACCGCTCCGAACTCCTCGCAGCAGTTGAAGCGCTCAAAGCCGGCGCTGGTCCAATTGCTATAGATGCTGAGCGCGCAAGTGGCTATCGGTATAGCGCTCGCGCCTATTTGATTCAGATCTTCCGTAGGGGCGGCGGTCTTCATCTTTTAGATCCAATCGCTTTAAGCGAGGCTCCTGAGTTAAGCCAACTCAATGATTTACTTTCTAGCGAAGAATCGGTGATTCACGCAAGTAGTCAAGATCTTGATTGCCTAAGAGAAATTGGACTAGATCCAAAGATTCTCTTTGATACCGAATTAGGGGCAAGAATTGCTGGTTGTGAGCGAGTTGGACTTGGTGCACTCTGTGAAAATTTATTGGGATTGCAAATCGCTAAAGAACATAGTGCGGTTGATTGGTCATATCGTCCGTTGAAACAAGAGTGGCTTGACTACGCCGCTCTAGACGTCGCTGTGCTACTAGATATCAGAGATGAGGTAGAGAAATTACTAAGTGACACGGGCAAGCTTGAATGGGCTAAAGAGGAATTTAGTAATTCCCTCAAGATCACTTCGCCGAGAGTTAAGCGAGAGCCATGGCGCAGAGTCTCTGGAATGCATCAAATCAAATCGAGATTTGAGCTAGCGCTCGTAAGAGAAATTTGGACGGCCCGCGACAAAGTAGCTCGTGATTTAGATATAGCCCCTGGCCGATTGCTATCGGATGCCGTCATAATAGAGTTAGTCCAAAAGAAACCTCAGAGTTTTGAGGAACTTCTTGAGCTAAAAGTCGTCCGAGAACGAATTCGCCACGATTACCAAAAGTCTGAACTGAAAACCTGGTGGAAGATTTTGAGTGGCGGGTACGAGATAGATCAATCGCATTGGCCCGAGATGAGAGCTCGTGGCGATGGCGTTCCTCCGCCAAAGATTTGGCGCGATAAATTTCCGATCGCTTACATCCACTATCAACATGCGCGATTATTGCTTGGAGAAATCTCAAACTCGTTGAAGATTCCCGTCGAGAACTTGATTTCACCAGACTTGGTCCGACGGATTACTTTCAATGAGGGGCGAGAATTCATCTACAAAGAGGAGAAAGAACGAAAATCAATTGTGGAAGGTGCGCTGACTGCGGGAAGTGCTCGGCCTTGGCAGATCCGTCTCACATTAGATCCACTTACTTGCGCCCTTGCGAATACCGAACTCCCCAAAGTTGCGGAAGAGCCACTTCCCGAAGAGTGAGCGGAATTACGCAACACTTATGTTGCGTAATTCAGGCCTCCTCAGTAGGGTCGGGCCATGCCCAAGAGATTTCGAATCCTTCACGGCGCCCTGGTCTCATTGGGCGTTTTTGCTCTCTCGGTCTCGCTAACCGCCTGTACCGGTGGGCAAGCTGAAAAGAGTTCTCTGACAATCTATTCCGGTCGAAGCCAAGAGTTTATTGAGCCCTTCTTTCAAGCATTTACTGAAGCAACGGGAATCGCTCTCGATATTCGCTATGGAGATTCATTACAGATCACCATCTAAAGATTGGATTGCTATCACAGGTCGAGCGCGAGTTTTGGCTTATGCGCCCGATCGTGTCACCGATCTACCAAGTTCCATTGATGATCTCGTGGATCCAAGGTGGAAAGGGCGTCTGGCAATTGCCCCAACTAATTCTTCCTTCCAGGCCTTTATTACTGCGATGATACAAGCGCGCGGTTCGGCAGCAACTGAGAGTTGGCTACGCGCACTACAGAAAAACTCGCCCAAGCTTTATGAAAAAAATAGTCTCATTGTTCAGGCTATAGATGCTGGCGATGTAGATGCCGGATTAGTCAATCACTATTACACATGGGAAGTTTCTGAGGAATTAGGGCGTGAGATTAACGTCAAGAATTCCTTCTTTGCTCCAGCAGACTTGGGAAACCTAGTTAATGTCTCAGGTGCGGGAATCTTAAAAACTAGCGAGAAAGCGTCCCTTGCGACCGATCTCATTGCGTTTCTACTATCTGATAAAGAACAAGAGCGTTTTGTATCGGATACTCATGAATACTCAATTGTCTTCCCAGGACTTCGCCCAGAAGGTCTACCTGCTTTGAAGGATATCCAAGCTCCTCTTGTTGACTTAGCGAACCTCTCGGATCTAAAGCGGACCCAGGAGCTCTTGATAAAGGTAGGGCTTCTCTAAATAAATGAGTATTACCGGTCAGAAGAATCAGAGTTTGGCGAACGGGGCGAAGCAAGCAACCGACCTCTCGCCAATTCTGCTCTTCGCTGGAATTTTCACATTGGCGGCCGCATCTCTCCCTGTTCTATATCTGGTGAGGCGGGCGACGCAGATCGAGGGCGATTTGCTTCGAACCGTTCTCTTCAGAGCAAAGACTTTGGAAATTTTTATAACAACTCTCTCTCTGGTGCTGGCCGTCGTCGTCCTTGCCACGCTACTAGGCGCGGGCATCGCCTGGGCGCTCAGTAATGTGGAATTGCCAGGGTCGGCACTTCTACGGGCACTTGTGATTCTCCCCGTTGCGATTCCAAGTTATGTATTCACCTATTCTTGGTTATCTCTGGGATTTCTACCTAATGGCTTCTTTGCTGCAGTAGTCGTCCTTACCTTAACAACAACTCCATATGTGACTTTGGCAGCGCTAGCGGCTTTTCGACGGATTGATGGCGCTCAGCTAGATGTGGCACAAACGCTAGGCCTAAATCAGTTTGCCTCATTTATTAGAGTCACGCTTCCACAGATTAGAAATGCTCTTGGGGCGGGTTCGCTTATTGTTGCTCTTTATGTGCTCAGCGACTTTGGCGCAGTTTCACTTCTTGGCGTAGATACATTTACACGGGCAATACAGAACACTTATCAAGGAAGTTTTGATAGGAGTAGCGCCGCCATCCTGGCATTGATTCTTGTGGCCATCTCCTCCCTAGTTATCTCGTTCGAGATAAGTTTTAGACAGAGATCCACTACACTAAAAAGTTCGGTACGAATCACTAAGAAGATTCCAGTAATCCACTCAACTAAATCTAAAGTCTGGGCACTTTCTGCAATCCTTCTTTACATCACCGTCGCCCTAATTACCCCTCTTCTAGTCCTTCTACAGAGATTTCTTTCAAGAATTACGCCGATTGATTTTGCCGAACTCTTGATTGCTGCCCTGTCGACAATCACAGTCTCATTCTTAGGAGCTTTTGTTGCCATGGTGTTGGCAATTCCAGTCGCTCTTCTTGCCGTGCGGGAGACCTGGATTGGAACTTGGTCAGAGCGAGCAGTGCTTCTAGTCCATGCACTTCCGGGGATTGTTATGGGATTAGCGCTAGTTTCTTTCGGCTCTGAGTTCCCGTTCATTTATCAGACTACTGGATTGCTTGCCTTCGCTTATTCAATCCTCTTTCTTGCCAGGTCTGTGGGAGCAGTCAGGACATCACTTGCAAAAGTTCCTACGAACCTCACCGAGATTGCCGCCACTCTTGGACAGACTAAGTCTCGTATCTTCTACCGAGTGACACTGCCGCTTGCTGCTCCTGGAGTATTCACCGGCACACTTTTAGTTTTTCTATCTGCAATGAAAGAACTCCCAGCAACTCTCATGCTCCGACCGACTGGTTTTGAAACGCTTGCAACTGAGATTTGGAACAACACCGCTATTTTTCGCTTTAGCGAGGCCGCCCCTTACGCTTTGCTCCTTGTAGCCATCGCGGCTATCCCCACTTTCTTAATCAGTAGACCTGATCGAGATACTGAGCGAGGTGAACTCCAATGACAGCCTTAGAAATCAAGGATCTTGGAGTGCACCTAGGCTCTCGGGAAGTTCTTCGAAACTTAACGCTCACAATCCCCTCGGGATGCTTTGCAGCGCTCTTGGGTCCATCCGGATGTGGCAAAACAACTTTGCTGCGCACAATTGCTGGGTTAGTGCGTCCATCATCTGGGGCAATCCGTTTTGGAAAACAACTTGTTAGCGTTTCTTCTCTTGTACTTCCGCCACATAAGCGAAATATCGGTTATCTGCCTCAAGAAGGAGGCTTGTTTCCGCATTTAAGCGTGGGCGAGAATGTTGGTTTTGCGCTTGCAAAGAATTTAAAAGGGGCTGATAGAGAACTAGTGATTGAAGAGATGTTAGATCTTGTTGGGTTAACTGGATATACATCTCGCAAACCTCATCAACTTAGTGGTGGCCAACAAACAAGAGTTGCGTTAGCGCGTGCTCTGGCGATTCGCCCCGCCATAGTTCTTCTTGATGAACCATTCTCAAATCTTGATCATGCCTTAAGAGCTGAAGTAAGCGGTGAAGTTGTCTCATTGCTAAAGAAGTCGAAGACGACCTCTCTTATGGTGACCCATGATCGCGAGGATGCGCTGGTATCTGCCGATTTGATTGCGCTTATGAGAGATGGACAAGTAGTGCAATCAGGAACGCCAGAAAGTGTTTACATGACCCCCGTTTCAGCTGATATTGCTGAAAGTACGGGTGACATTCTTGAACTACCAGCTCAGCGTTTAAAGAAGAATCGAGGGAAGTTGCTCTCTCCCTTGCATTCACTTTCACGTGAGGCATCTGGGGAGATAGAGGCAGGCTCAATTCTTATTAGGCCAGAAGAAATTCGAATTCATGAGAAAAAAGCTGATCTACCTAAGGCCAAAATCACTCAAATTCACTATTACGGCCATGACGCCGTTCTGGAGCTGGAGCTGCCTGGATACTCCAAGGAGATAAAGGTCAGAGTTACCGGTCCGCTTAAGTTTGAAGTCGGAAAAACGGTTGCCCTAGAGCATGTTGGCCCAATTCGATGGGTGTCTAAAAAGCCTACTGGCGAGTAGGGTTGTGGCATGAAATCTGCCACCGCTAAAACCAATGTAGTTCTTGTTGATGCTGTCCGCACTCCCTTTGGCAAAGCCGGGAGTCTTTACGCCGGCACTCGCGCCGATGACATCATGGTTCGCGCAATCCGCGGACTCCTAGAGCGAAATCCTGGAGTGAGCCCAAGCGATATCGATGATGTTGCCATCGCCGCAGCTACTCAATTTGGCGATCAAGGAATGAATATTGGTCGCTCCACAGCGATTTTGGCAGGACTTCCCAAGACTGTTCCTGGTTACTCAGTTGATCGTTGGTGCGCAGGCGCGATGACCTCAGTAACAACAATCGCAGGTGCAATAAATATGGGTGCGTACAACCTTGCGATCGCTGGCGGCGTTGAACATATGGGAAATCATCCGATGGGCGAAGGCATGGATCCCAACCCTAGATATCTCGCGGAGAAGATTGTTGATACCGATGCGCTTTCCATGGGAAATACCGCCGAGCGACTCCACGATAAATTTCCACATCTGACAAAAGAGCGCGCTGATAAATATGCCCTTGCCTCTCAAGAAAAAACTGCAGCCGCATACAAATCTGGAAAGATTCAACCAAATTTGATTCCAGTTGCGGTACGAAGCGCTGAACAAGGTTGGGGCGTTGCAACTATCGATGAACCACCACGCCCTGGAACAACGCTAGAAGCACTTGCTGCTTTAAAGACGCCATTTCGTCCATCAGGAAGAGTCACTGCCGGAAATGCTGCGGGTTTAAATGATGGTGCAACTGCTGCACTTCTTGCCAGCGAGAGTAAAGCTAAAGAATTAGGTCTTGGCATAAAAGCAAAGCTAGTTACATTTGCCTTTGCCGGAGTCGAGCCGGAAATCATGGGATATGGACCAGTCCCTTCAACCATAAAAGCTTTGAAGCTAGCTGGGTTAGAAATTGGTGATATTGGCCTATTCGAGATTAATGAGGCTTTCTCAATCCAAGTTCTCTCATTTTTGGATTACTTTGGGATTGCAGATGAAGATCCAAGGGTGAATATTTATGGTGGCGCTATCGCTGTTGGCCATCCACTTGCTTCATCCGGAATAAGACTGATGTTAAATCTCGCAGAAGGTTTTAAGGAGCGCCCCGAGGTGCGTTATGGAATAACCACAATGTGCATTGGCTTAGGAATGGGTGGAACCGTAATTTGGGAGAACCCACACCACAAAGATTTTGGAAAGGCTTAAAGATGAGCGAATTAAACACTCCTGAAGGCGCCCCCGAAGAAGTTGTAACCAAGGCGCTGCTCCGCGAGGTCGATCTCTCACCATTTGGTTTCAGCGGAACGCTCTCGCTCATAACTCTAGATAACGGCTTGGATTACAACCGACCGAACACTCTCGGTCCAAAGTCGCTACAAGAGATTGAAACGGCCTTAACTTCTGCCGAAGCGAGTTCGTCTTCGGCGATTGCGATAACAGGAAAACCTTTTATCTTCGCAGCTGGAGCCGATCTTTCCGCCCTACCGTTTGTTAAAGATAAGTCCCAAGCTTTGGCGATCGGAAAGTTTGGACATGATTTGTTCAAGCGCTTTGCTCGAAGCAAAAAACCAACTTTCGCATTTACTAATGGTCTGGCTCTTGGCGGTGGACTTGAGATTGGTCTGCATTGCAACTATCGCACTTTAGCTTCAACCGCATTCACCGCACTACCCGAATGTTTCCTCGGCTTAGTCCCGGGCTGGGGTGGGGCAACTATTCTGCCGAAATTGATTGGCCCAGAAAAAGCTGTACAAGTAATAATTCTCAACGCGTTAAATAACAACACTATGATGAAAGCTAAGGATGCACTCGCACTTGGTGTTGTTGATGCAGTCTTCGAACCGGCAGATTTTCTGGAGCGGTCCTGTGCCTTTGCTGCCGATATCTTGAGCGGCAAGAAGAAGTTAGAACGGATAGATCACAGCAAGGATGAATCAGCCTGGGAACGAGCTATCGCCACCGGCAAAGCGGCGGTTGCAAAGAAATATGGTGGAGCGGATATCGAATCCCCCCGTCGCGCCTTGGAGCTCATAGCCGCGGCTAGAACAAATACGTTAGATCAAGGCTTTGATGCTGAGGATGAAGTTCTCGCCAATCTTGTTATGGCAAATCCGCTGCGCGCCTCCCTTTATGCATTCAACTTGATTCAGAAGAAAAAGAAGAAGGTTGAAGGAGCTCCAAAGCCAGCCCTCGCTCGCAAGGTCTCTAAAGTAGGAGTAGTTGGCGCAGGTTTAATGGCCTCACAACTTGCACTTCTGATAATTCGAAATTTAAGAGTCCCAGTAGTTTTGACCGACCTTGATCAAACTCGGGTTGATAAAGGAATCGCTTGGATCAAAAGCGAAATCGATAAATTAGTAGAAAAGAAGCGATTAAATCCAGAAGGTGCTGCGCGGCTAAAGGGTTTAGTTAGTGGCTCCACCGACCAGGGCGTTTTTGCTGGCGCAGACTTCATTATCGAAGCGGTCTTTGAGGAACTATCAATCAAACAGAAGCTCTTCAAAGACTTGGAGAAGATTATTTCGTCTGAATGTGTTCTTGCCACAAATACTTCGTCACTCTCAGTAGAGAAGATGGGTGAAGGCCTTGCTCATCCAGAACGAGTTGTCGGCTTCCATTTCTTCAATCCAGTCGCAGTTATGCCACTTCTTGAGGTTGCACGTACTTCAAAGACTGATGATGCGACAACCGCCACTGCAATAAACGTTGGTAAAGAACTCAAGAAGACCATGATCATCTGTAAGGATGCTCCGGGATTTGTAGTCAATCGACTTCTCACACGTTTTATGGGTGAAGTTACGGATGCAATTGATGAGGGAACTCCTTATGACGTTGCAGATTCTGCGCTTCGGCCACTCGGATTCCCAATGTCACCTCTTGAACTATTCGGATTAGTGGGTCCAGGGGTAGCCCTTCATGTCTCCAAGACGCTAAACGCAAACCTTGGTCCGCGTTACAAAGTCTCACCAACCGTCTCTCGTTTAGTAGAGAAAGGCGTTAAGTCCTTCTACGTTAAGGATGAATCTGGAAAGTTAGTGGCTAACCAAGAAGCGCTAGCTCTTGTTGAAAAAGGCGCACAGCCCTCAACTTCAGAAGACGTAAGGTTGCGCGCTCTTAAGGCTCTTGCCGAAGAAGCGCGGATGATGCTTGATGAAGGCGTTGTCGCAACCCCATCCGAGATTGATTTATGTATGTTACTTGGAGCTGGATGGCCACTTCACTTAGGTGGCATTCTCCCTTACCTAGATCGCGAAGGAATCAGTGAGTTGGTTTGCGGGAAGCGCTTTCATCCACATGGAGTTGCGTCCCTTCCTGCTTAGCGCCACTTGAGAACCAACTAACTAATTGGCGGGCAACTGATTGAACGGTAATTCCTAGATCTTCAAGGATCTGATTCCGCTTTGCATGTTCAAAGAAATCAACCGGAATTCCGATTGAATGGATAGGAATCGCAATGCCAAGTTCTCGGAAGGCATCAGAAAGCGCGCTGGAAATTCCACCGTTTTTGATGCCATCTTCGATTACGACAATCCGTGAATATCGATCTGACATCCTGGCCAGAGTTGAAATTGGTAGAGGTCTGACCCATCTTGGATCGATAACTGTTACGCCAACTCCTTCGCGATATGCCTGGGCGGCCGCATCAACTGCAAGCTGTGCCATGGCGCCGACAGCAATCATCAGAATGTCAGGGCTCTCGCCTCGGTAAAGAACATCTACTCCATCACGTCGCTCGAATGCCGGTAGGTCAGAATTTATTGCACCCTTCGGGAATCTAAGCAAAGTCGGAGAGTCGCTAACAAGAGAAGCTTCGTCAAGTAACTCTCGTAAGCGCGCACCATCTCTTGGTGCGGCTACTTTTAGGGTCGGGACAATCCCGGTGAGCGCCAAATCCCAGATTCCATGATGTGATGGACCATCATCGCCCGTAACTCCGGCACGATCCAATACAAAAGTAACTCCCGCTTTGTGAAGCGCAACATCTAAGAGAAGTTGGTCAAATGCGCGGTTCAAGAAAGTTGAATAAACCGCAACAACGGGATGCAGCCCCGCAAATGCCATTCCAGCAGCAGAAGTAGTGGCATGTTGTTCTGCAATTCCGACATCAAAAGTCCGCTCTGGGTATCTTGCCTGGAACTTATCTAGTCCGGTTGGGCCCAACATTGCAGCAGTAATCGCCACAATATCCTTACGTTTTTCGCCAAGTTCTACTAACGCATCTGAAAATTCTTGAGTCCAAGTCTTGCCACTCTTTGCAAGTGGCTCACCAGTTTCGGGGTCAACTACGCCTACTGCATGGAATTTTTCAGCTTCATCATTAATCGCGGGCGCATGTCCGCGCCCCTTCTCGGTGATTGCATGTACTAGGACCGGACCTTCAAATTTCTTCGCTTGAGTTAAAGCTCTTTCTAGCGCCACTATGTCATGGCCATCAATCGGACCAAGGTATTTAAGGCCGAGATCTTCAAACATACCTTGTGGAGCAACGATATCCTTCAGCCCTTTTTTCATTCCATGAAGAGTTTCATAAATTGGTTGTCCAACGACCGGGGTTCGCTCAAGCACGCCTTTACCCCAATCCAAGAACTTCTCATAACCTTTTGTAGCCCTTAAAGTTGATAGATAAGTGGCAACTCCCCCGATAGTTGGGGAATAAGAACGTTCATTATCATTTATAACGATCACCAATCGAAGATCTTTTGATGCAGCAATATTGTTCAGCGCCTCCCATGACATTCCACCCGTGAGCGCTCCATCGCCTACAACGGCGACTACCGTGCGATCTTGGATGCCTTGGACGCTAAATGCTCTGGCAACTCCGTCCGCCCACGAGAGAGCGGTTGATGCATGAGAGTTCTCCACCACATCATGTTCGCTCTCGCGTCTATTCGGATATCCCGAAACACCTCCACGTTGACGGAGCTTCTCAAAACCTTCAGCTCTTCCAGTAAGAAGTTTGTGCACATATGACTGGTGGCCAGTGTCAAAAATAACGACATCATGCGGTGATTGGAAAACGCGATGTACGGCAACGGTGAGCTCTACGATGCCGAGGTTCGGTCCTAGATGTCCACCTGATTTTGAAACTTTATCGATGAGAAATGTGCGGATTTCCTGAGAGAGTTCATTAAGTTCTTCGCTACTCAAGCGCGCCAAATCAGAGGGTGACTTAATCCTTGGCAAGAACTTCATAGCGCCTATGGTAACTATTAGCTAAGCAACAATCTAAGCGAGAAGTGAGCGCAACACGTACTGCATGATGCCGCCATGTCGGTAGTAATCCGCCTCACCAGGGGTATCGATACGTACCTTGGCCTTGAAGGTCTTCTCGCCGGCCTTGACAGTCACGGTAGCGGGAATTTTTCCATTATTTAATTCTGTGATGCCGGTGATCTCATAGACCTCATCGCCGCGAAGTCCAAGGCTTTCTGCGCTCTCGCCATCTAGATATTGAAGAGGAAGTACGCCCATGCCAATTAGGTTGGATCGATGAATTCTTTCAAATGATTCTGCGATGACTGCTCTAACTCCGAGAAGCGCAGTTCCTTTTGCCGCCCAATCCCTAGAAGATCCAGAGCCATATTCTTTGCCGGCGAGTATTACTAGTGGAATATTTGCTGCTTGATAAGCAACCGATGCATCATAAATAGTGGTCTGTGCTCCATTGCTCAAGAAGTTCCTTGTGAATCCACCTTCAACTCCATCAAGCAAGAGATTCTTCAATCGGATATTGGCAAATGTGCCACGAATCATCACTTCGTGATTTCCACGCCTAGATCCATAGGAGTTGAAATCTGATTTCTGTACACCATGCTCTTGGAGATACTTTCCTGCAGGAGAATCTGGCTTAATCGATCCAGCCGGTGAAATGTGATCTGTAGTTACTGAATCACCTAGCTTTGCTAGAACTCGCGCACCAGCAATATCAGTTACTGGCTTTGGAGAGCGAGGCATCCCTTCAAAATAAGGCGGTTTGCGGACGTAAGTGGAGTTTAAATCCCACTCAAATGTCTTACCGGTCGGAGTATCCAGTGAGGTCCAACGATGATCACCGGCAAAGACGCTCGCGTAATCACGTTTGAACATTTCAGATGAGATTACGCTATCTATTACACCTTGAATCTCTTGTGGTGATGGCCAGATATCGCGAAGGAAGACATCGTTGCCTTGCGAATCCTTGCCAAGAGGCTCTCGCTCAAAATCATGATTCATGGTTCCGGCTAAGGCATAGGCGACAACAAGCGGTGGTGATGCCAAGTAATTCATTTTTACATCTGGGCTAATGCGTCCCTCAAAATTTCGGTTTCCGGAGAGGACGGCAGCTACCGCTAGATCATTCTCATTTACGGCTTTACTCACTTCGACTGGAAGTGGTCCAGAATTTCCAATACATGTAACGCAGCCATACCCCACTAGATTGAATCCGAGTTTCTCTAGATAGGGAGTTAGACCAGACTTCTCATAATAATTTGTGACGACTTTTGAACCCGGCGCAAGCGTTGTCTTTACCCATGGCTTACTAACGAGCCCCTTCTCTACCGCCTTCTTAGCAAGTAAGCCGGCGCCAATCATGACGCTCGGATTCGATGTATTTGTGCAAGAAGTTATGGAGGCAATTACGACTGCGCCATTGCTTACTGATCCAGATTTGTTACTAACGGTTACGGGAATCTCGCTCTTGGAAGACTTTTCACTAAGGTAGCTCGGGAGAGACTTTGCAAAAGAACTCTTAGCATCACTTAGCGCTACGCGATCTTGGGGGCGCTTTGGCCCAGCGATAGATGGAACAACGCTCGCTAGATCTAATTCAAGATGTTCTGAGTAGCGTGGAGTCGCACTTGGATCATGCCAAATACCTTGGGCCTTTGCGTAGCTTTCAACGAGACTGCGTTGTTCCTGACTTCTTCCCGTTAGCTCTAGATATTTCAAGGTCTCTTCATCAATCGGAAAAATCGCTACCGTCGAACCGTACTCGGGTGACATATTTCCAATAGTTGCTCTGTTTGCCATCGGAAGGGCGCTGACTCCCGGTCCATAGAACTCAACAAACTTTCCAACCACGCCATGTTTACGGAGCATTTCTGTGATTGTTAGAACCAAATCGGTCGCTGTAGTCCCCATCGGAAGAGCGCCCTTCAATTTGAATCCAACAACTCTTGGGATCAACATCGATACTGGCTGGCCCAGAAGTGCTGCCTCAGCTTCAATTCCACCAACGCCCCAACCAAGAACGCCAAGGCCATTGACCATGGTTGTGTGAGAGTCCGTTCCAACAACCGTGTCGGGATAGGCGCGGAGCGTTCCAGACACTTCTCTTGTCATAATCACTCGAGCTAAATATTCGATATTTACCTGGTGAACTATTCCAGTTCCGGGTGGCACGACCTTGAACTCATCAAAAGCGGTTTGACCCCAACGGAGGAAGCGATAACGCTCTGTATTTCTCTGGTACTCAATATCGACATTCTCTTCAAATGAAGTAGAGGTGCCAAACTTATCTGCGATTACCGAGTGATCGATTACTAATTCTGCAGGAGCAAGTGGATTGACTCTTGTTGGATTGCCACCTAATTCAGCAATCGCCTCTCGCATCGTCGCAAGATCTACGACACAGGGCACGCCCGTGAAATCCTGCATTATCACTCGCGCTGGCGTGAATTGAATTTCAGTATCAGGCTGGGAGTCAGGGTTCCAATTTGCTAACGCCTTGATTTGGGCAGCGGTGATGTTTGCGCCATCTTCAGTTCTCAATAAATTTTCGAGAAGAATTTTTAGCGAAAAAGGAAGCGAAGCTGACCCTTCCAGTCCAGTGATGTCGAAGATTTCGTAATTCTTGCCCGAAACTTCTAGAACTCGCTTGGCCCCAAATGAATTCTTACTCATATCCGAATCCTAACCGTGAGAGTTTCGGAACCAAATAATGAAACTAGCCTCTTCTGATGAAGCGCGCCACACTCTCTATGTGCTGGGTCATTGGGAAGAGGTCAAAGGCCCTTATTCCATCTAAGGCGTAGTCGAATCGCTCCAAGATCTCTGTGTCCCGAGCGAGCGCTGCTGGATCGCAAGCCACGTAAATCAATGTACGAGGAGAAAGCGCCAAGATTTGTCGGATCACTCGCTCCCCCGCTCCAGATCGAGGCGGATCAATTATCACTACATCGCCCTTAACGAAGCGTTTAAGCTCTCGCTCGACCTTGCCCTCCACAATCTCTACATTTGCATAATTTGCAAAATTCCGCCTGGCATCAGTTATTGCACTAGCAGACTCCTCGATTAAGGTAATCCGGCCGGTATCCCCAATTGGTTTCAAAGCACCACTAGCACTCTGCCAAAAACTCTCTGGGGTTAACGAGAAATTAAAACCATTGACGTTTTGGTTCACCAGGGCGAAGTTTTCTCTGCCTTCAATGGCAACAACTACCTCACCATCACTACCGACAGCTACGTCTACTTTCTTTCCTGGGGGAAGTTTCTGAGCGTTTAAGTCTGCAATTCTGATTGATTGATGCGCAATTTTGCATTCATCGATCTCAATGAGTTTATTGCTCCGCGCTTGATACATAGCAATCTTTCGATTCTCAGATACAGTGAATTGCATCCGAGATCGCCACCCTAGAGTTGGAGCTACTTCTTCTACTTCTACCTCAATATCCATCTTTGCTAGTCGCTTGAATTGCTCCTTGATAATTGCTGCTTTATAACTTCGCTGAGCTTGCGGCTCTACGTGCTGAAAATCGCACCCCCCACAACCATCAGGTTTGGCATATCTACAAGCTGGCGCAATTCGATCTTTCGACGCGTTTACTATCTCGACAGCATCGCCTCGAGCAAAGTTCTTCGAAATCTCAGTTATCCGAACCTTTACTTTCTCTCCAGATATCGCATGACGAACAAAGATCACCCGTCCTTCGTGGCGCGCGACAAAGTGTCCACCGTGGGCGATTGAAGAAATATCGAGAACAAACTCGTCGCCGACATTCATTTCAACCTCGTTTTCGCGCGGGGATTACTCTCGCCTAAGCCTAAAGGTGTAAATTCTCCCTTTGTGCACATCGTGATTATGGGTTGTGGCCGAGTCGGATCTACCCTCGCGAAGGATTTTCAAGCTCTAGGACATTCTGTCGCGGTTATCGATCAAGATCGCGAAGCTTTTCGTCGCCTGGGCGCCGACTTTAATGGGTTAACCGTTGCCGGAATTGGCTTCGATCGCGACACCTTGATAGAGGCTGGAATCGAAAGAGCAGATGCGTTCGCCGCAGTTTCTGATGGCGATAACTCAAATATTCTCGCTGCCCGAGTGGCGCGTGAAACTTATGGCGTTGATAACGTTGTAGCAAGAATCTATGACCCAGGTCGCGCTGAAATCTATCAACGATTAGGAATTCCAACTGTCGCAACCGTTCTTTGGACAACCGATCAGATTATGCGTCGGATCCTTCCTTCGGGAGCAAAGTCCGAATGGCAAGATGCTTCCGGAAAGGTTCAATTAGCTGAAGTTCAAATTCATCGAGATTGGTTTGGCCATCCAGCAATGTCCATCGAGAGTATTACTAAGGCTCGAGTAGCTTTTATCACTAGGTTAGGCGACGGAATGATTGCTGATGAACATACCGTGCTCCAAGAAGGCGACGTAGTACATGTTCTCGTAAACGATAAGGATTTGAATGATGTAGTTTCATCTTTATCCCAACCACCGAGTGATAAATCATGAAGATTGCAATTGCTGGAGCAGGAAATGCTGGACGAGCTATTGCTCGCGAGTTGATTTCAAATGGCCACCAAGTTCTTCTAATCGACAAGAATCCCAAGTCATTGAAGATGGATAGCGTCCCGAATGCAGAATGGCTTCTCGCAGATGCTTGTGAAATCTCAACCCTTGATAAAGCTGGCCTGGGCCAATGCCAAGTCCTAGTTGCTGCAACGGGTGATGACAAAGCAAATCTCGTCGCCTCACTACTAGCGAAAACAGAATATGGAGTTCCCCGCGTTGTTGCCCGAGTTAATCATCCAAAAAATGAGTGGCTCTTTGACTCATCCTGGGGCGTGGATGTTGCCGTATCGACGCCGCGAATAATTGCGGCGCTAGTGGAAGAAGCTGTGAGCGTTGGTGATGTAGTCCGGCTCTTCTCGATAAAGTCCGGTGAAGCCAATCTTGTTGAGATAACCCTTCCTGATAACTCGATTTGTATCGGTAAAGCAGTCTCAGAGATTTCTTTGCCTAAAGATGCCTCGCTCGCTGCAATCATTCGAGATGGGCATGTAATCGCGCCTTCGCCTCATGACTTATTCAGCGCTGGTGATGAGTTGATTTTTGTAGCTTCAGCTGAGGCAGAGAATCAAATCAAAGGTTGCTTCATCGCAAGTTAAGCGGGACGCAATTCCTCTTTCAACTTAGGGCCATTTTTTACGATCTGCCAGGTTAGCCAAGCGGCAACTGCAAATAATGGAAAGCCCATAATCAGCCTTGCAGTTCCCAATAGATTTACATTTCCAGAGAGATAGAGCGGATACTGCACAATCAAACGTGCAGCAAAAAGTCCAACCCATATCCAGGTTGCTTTTGCATAAACTCTTCGACGCACTGGATCTTTTCGCCACTTAAAATTCTCGCCTAGCAATGGTCCAAGAACTAATCCAACAACCGGCCAACGAATCAGAATTGAGAAGGCGTAAGCGGCCCCATAAATCGCATTAGTCCAGAGGCCAGGAAGATAAAAATCTTCTGCTTTACCGCTGCGATTAGAGAGCCAGGCGCAGAATGCGACACCGATTACCCCAGAGACTGCATGTTGAATTGTGTCTCGTTTGGCGAGCCGGATAATCGTAACTATCAAAGAAAAGCCTAAAGCCAGATAGGCAGAGTCGCGTACATCTTTATTGAAATTAAAGGCAACTAAAAAGATAAGCGCCGGAGCTCCAGAGTCCAGCAGCCCTTTCTTCCCACCGAAAGCAGCTAGAACTCTTGCTTTATCATCGTCGTGTTTACTCGCATCATGGCTCTCGGAATTACTCATGATTTTCCAGACGATCCAAAACCTGCTTCTCCCCTACTTGTTCCTGGTAACTGCTCCACTTCCACAAATTCTGCCTGGGAGACTTCCTTAATCACTAATTGCGCAATCCGCTCACCGCGCTTGATTGTTATCTTCTTCTCGCTATCTAGATTTATCAAAATAACTTGAATTTCACCTCGATAGCCAGCATCAATAGTTCCTGGAGCATTGACCATCGATAAACCCTCTTTGGCAGCTCTTCCAGAGCGAGGATGTAAAAATCCGGCATAACCCGGCGGTAGGGCGATTGCTAGTCCAGTTGGGACGAGGGCTCGCTGCATCGGACTGAGTTCTATATCTATTCTTGAATAAAGATCTGCGCCAGCATCTCCAGGTTTGGCATATGTAGGAAGCGGCAGATTCGGATCGAGTCGAGTTACAAGAATTTTCATGGATTTATCTCTAGCTCTGGCGCTGCCGAGCCAAAGAGCGTAGCTCTAAAGCTTTCGGGAGCATTTTCGATGAAATGCTCGACTGGCACGGTGACAAAGATGGCGGCAGCTTCGACTGCGATTGGTCCATCCTCGCTGCCGATTCGCCCCTCGGCATGACAATAGATTTTTCTACCTTCTTGACCAACAATCTCGGCAGTAATGTAAAGAGTCTTTCCAACTTGAACTGGCATCAAAAATGACGTTTCTAATCTTCCAGTAACCGCAGGTTCCCTTACGAGCCACATTAATTTGCCTAGCGCTTCATCAAATGCGCACGAAAGTAATCCGCCATGTGCCAGCCCAGGGGCTCCTTGGTGATGTTCTCCTACTGTGAACTTCGCGGTAATTTTCATACCTTCTCCAGCGAAAGCAGTGAGATGTAAACCAGTTGGATGCGATGCTCCACAACCGAAACAATCTTGATTGTGAGATCCTAAAAGTGAGCCAGGCGCCGGAGCTTGTGGGTGTCGAGGTGGAACCGAAACACCCTGTGGTGGAGTAATACTTAAGCCACGTGACATAGTGAGAAGATTACCCTGCTATGCGCGAGGTTATTAACTGGTCTAGTCGAGTCTGGCTTCTCTTTATCTTTCTTAATGCCTCGATAGTAATTGCAGTAGGCGTGGCACTCTCAGATTTAGCCCTGGCGATTTTAGCTTTCGCGCTCATGGCGCTTACGCTCTTCTTTTCTTTTACTTCTCGTCTTCGCCTGATTGCTTCAAACAAGTCACTCATAGTTGGAAAGGCTGAGATTGAGAGTCGCTATATCAAAGTGGTCATCCCATTAAATGAAGAAGAAATGAAATATGAGAGAGGTGCTGGCCTAGATCCACGTGCTTACCTAGCAATTAGGTTCTGGGTAAAAGCGGGGATGAAGGTAATGCTTGATGACCCAAGAGATCCCACTCCATATTGGCTAGTAAGTTCGCGACGAGCAAGTGAATTTAAAACTTACTTAAGCAAGTAATTAAAGATTAAGCGCAATCTTTACAGACAGCCTTAGCCCCTTCGCCCCTCGCAAGTTGGGTATGGTGATGAACCAAGAAGCAACGTGAGCACGTAAATTCATTCTCTTGACGTGGAACAACGCGGACGGCGAGCTCTTCGCCAGATAAGTCAGCGCCGGGAAGTTCGACGTTCTCCGGATCTTCTTCATCAACATCAATCTGGGCCGAAGCTATTTCAGCTCGCTTCGCTTTTAGCTCTTCAAGAGATTCCTCATGGAGCTCTTCATCGGTTTTTCGCGGGGTGTCGTAATCTGTTGCCATCGATCTTCACCACCTCTCAATGAAATCTCGACGATTCTTATGAACCGTCATTACCTCGGGGCGGATAATGCCCAAACCCAAGGCGCATGTCCTGACCAACGGCCGGCGTGTCGGGATTATTCCCCGCTTATTCGCTCTTCCGTAACGATTCAGAGCGACGCAAGCCCTCTTCGCGGCGCCATCTCGCAATTTCACCGTGATTTCCAGATGTAAGGACCTCAGGAACTTCTAAACCTCGCCAAATTGTTGGCTTTGTATAGACCGGATACTCCACTTCGCCAATTTCGTTATGCGACTCTTCCAATAGGGATTCGGGATTTCCAATCACTCCCGGAATCAATCGAGTTATTGCTTCGATGATCACAAGAGCTGCGACTTCGCCTCCATTTAAAACATAATCACCGATTGAGATCTCATGAACTCGAGCGCCTGCAACCTGTTTGTAATGCTCTGCGACGCGAGCGTCGATGCCTTCATACCTCCCACAGGCAAAAACTAAATTCTTAGAAGCTGCCAACTCTCTAGCTTTAGATTGATTAAATCGAGCTCCACTCGGTGTAAGAATTATGAGATCTAATACCTCTCCACCTCCAACTAATTCAGCATCGATTGCTTCTCCCCATGGCTCAGGCTTCATAACCATTCCGGCCCCGCCGCCATATGGAGTGTCATCAACAGTGCGATGGTTATCTGTGGTGAATTCACGGAGATCTACGGTTTTAAAGCTAATCAGGTTTGATTCAATAGCCTTACCAATCAACGAAAGTTTCATTGGGGCAAAATATTCAGGAAAGATTGTTATCGCAGTTATCTTCATATCAATCCCTCCACATCTCTAGCAACAATTTTCCTTGACTTGAGATTTAGTTCCGGAACATGCTTTTTAACAAACGGAATTAGAACTTCCAATCCATCGCTTAAACGCTTCACAACTAGAGTGTCCTGCGAGGGAAGCTGCAGGATATCGATGACCTCGCCGAGGATCTCGCCACTCTCTAGAAATACCGAACACCCAAGAATTTCGGTGGCGTGAAACTCATCCTCGTCGAGCTCCTTGTCAGCTAACTCGACATCGGCAATAAGCAAGACATTGCGAAGTTCTTCTGCCTTACTTCTATCTTCTCTACCTACAAAGGAGAGAAGAAGGGTTCCGTTGTGATTTCGGATTGAGGCGATTTTGAGTGGACCTAGATTTGCCGGTTCAGTCTCTAGAACTCCGCCAATGAAAAATCGCTCATCAGGCTTATCGGTACGAACTTCAATCGTAACTTCACCGCGCACGCCATGAGCGCGTCCGATTCGTGCTACGACAAGTTGCACAGATAAGCGCTAGCGCGCTTCGTCCGCCTCGATTAAATCGACGCGAACGCTTCGGCCAGCAAGTGCCGAGACCACGGTGCGCAAAGCTTTCGCCGTGCGACCATTTCTTCCGATGACCTTGCCTATGTCATCTGGGTGGACGCGCACCTCCAGGGTAGTTCCCCGTCTGCCTTCGCGTTCGGTAATGACAACCTCTTCTGGATTATCAACTATGCCTTTTACTAAATGCTCAAGAGCCTCATCAATCATTTTCACTCCGTAACGATTCTGAGATTTAGGAAATTACTCAGCTGAAGTTTCAGCGGGTGTCTCAGCAGGTGCTTCTACGACTGGCGCTTCTGCAACTGGTGCTTCTGTGACATTAGAAACGGCTTCTGGTTCTACAGCTGGAGTCTCCTCAGCTGGAGTTGTCTTGGCTGCAAGCTTCTCGGCGGCGCGCTTCTTCATTGTGGTAGCGCCATCTTTTGGCTCATTCATCGCTGACTTAACGGCTGCCTCGTATGCAACGCGCTTATCTGGACGAGCTGGAAGAGTTTTAAGTGTTCCTTCACTTCCTGCAATACCTTTGAATTTCTGCCAATCTCCAGTCACCTTTAGAAGCGCCTCTACTGCCTCTGTTGGCTGAGCTCCACTCTTTAACCAATGTTGAGCGCGCTCAGAGTTGACTTCAATTAATGAAGGATCTGAGGCTGGCGAATAACGACCAATCTCCTCAATCTTCAAACCATTTCTAGCTTTACGCGAGTCGGCAACGACAATGCGGTAGTGCGGGGTACGAATTTTGCCAAGACGTACCAATCTAATTTTTACTGCCACTAGGGCTTGCTCCTTATTTCTTCGAGCGGTTCTCATCCCACGAGTGGGATGCCATGGCGATGACAACCGAACTTTTTTTACAGGTACCGGTCAAGAGGTAGAGGGCTCTTGAACAGGGTCCTAATCCTGCCATGTAGCTGAGAAATCCCCAATTCGAGGGGTTAGCTGCCGCTCAGCGCCCTTCTTCAATAGCTCTTTTAGCGGGATTTCCAGAACGAGACTTTTTCTTCGGCGGCACTCTATTTGCCGGTGAACCAAGATTTGGTATTCCACCAGAGATTCCGCCAGAAATTCCACCAGAAATTCCGGAAGCCATTGCAGGGGGAAGTCCCATTCCGCCCGGAATCTTTCCGCCCCTCATCTGCTTCATCATTTTCTGGGCAGCGCTAAATCGATCTACTAGATTATTTACTTCCGTAACAGTTCTACCGCTGCCCTTCGCAATTCGGCTGCGTCGTGAGCCATTTAAGATTTTGGGATCTCGCCGCTCTTTTGGTGTCATTGATTGCACAATTGCTTGAGTACGAATTAATTCATCATCATCTATCGCATCTAATTGCTTGCGCATAGCAGCGCTATTCGCGCCCGGCAACATACCCAAGATTTTCGACATAGACCCCATTTTTTTCATGGCTTGGATCTGCTCGAGAAAATCCTCCAAAGTGAATTCCTCACCTGCAACAAACTTCTCTTCTAGCCGCTTTGCGGTGTCGCCATCAATCGCCTTCTTTGCCTGTTCGGCGAGGGTGGCGATATCACCGAGTCCAAGGATTCTTGAAGCCATCCGATCGGGATAGAAGTAATCAAAGTCGGTGAGCTTCTCGCCCGCTGATGCGAACAGGATTGGCTTCTTAGTGGTCTCAGCTATCGAGAGAGCTGCTCCACCTTTAGCATCGCCATCTAGTTTGGTTAAAACGACTGCGTCAAAGCCAACGCCCTCCTCAAAGGCTTTTGCAGTTCTAATCGCATCCTGACCAATCATGGCATCAACGACAAATAGAACTTCATCTGGTGAGACTGCGCCTTTGATCTCTCTTGCCTGTTTCATCAATTCTTCATCGATACCAAGTCGCCCAGCTGTATCCACAATTACGACATTAAATAATTTCGTCTTAGCAAGTTCGATACCGCTCTTGGCAACTGAGACTGGATTGCCAACGCCATTTCCAATTTCCGGTGCATGGACGGGCACGCCAATTGATTGAGCGAGGAGCGTGAGTTGAGTTACCGCATTTGGCCTCTGGAGATCGGCTGCAACAAGTAATGGGGTGTTGCCCTGCTCCTTTAAATGGAGCGCCAGTTTTCCAGCCAGCGTTGTTTTACCTGAACCTTGAAGTCCGGCCAACATAATGACTGTGGGTGGATTCTTGGCAAAGCGAATCCGACGTGCAGGGCCACCAAGAATTTCAACGAGTTCAGAATTAACTATTGAATAGATTTCTTGAGATTGATTAGTGCTTTTACGAATCTCAGGTAGCGCTTGAAGTGAGCGCTCCTTGATTCGAGCTACAAACTTTTCAACTACCGAGAGCGCTACATCGCCATCTAGGAGGGCAGAGCGAATTTCCTCAGCCACTAAATCGATATCGCTCTCTGAGATCCTTCCCTTTCCCCTTAGCGTTGCAAAGGCGGAGGAGAATTTCTCAGAGAGCGACTCGAACACGGCGCGAGCCTACTAAATAGCAGCCTCTCCTGATTCGCCGGTCCTTACTCGGACAACATCATGTACCGGCGTAGTCCATACCTTTCCATCACCAATCGAGTTTGTGGAGGCTGTCTTCACAATCACATTGATGATGCCCTTCGCCTCTTTATCTTCGGCGAGGATTTCCAATCGAACTTTTGAAATCAAATCGATTGGGTACTCTGCGCCACGATAAACCTCAACATGGCCGCCTTGTCTTCCCATTCCAGATACCTCTGAAACGGTCATACCTTTAACGCCGGCAGCCCGAAGCGCATCTTTGACTTCTTCAAAAGCACCTGGCTTGATGATTGCAGTTATTAATAACATCAGCGTCCTCCCTTAAATACTCCACCTAGTTCATAGGCTGATTCGGCGTGATAGACGAGATCTACTCCAGCAATCTCCTCTTCGCGTTTCACACGGATTCCAATCGTCTTGTCTAGGATTTTTCCGAGAATGAAAGTGACGATGAAGCAGTAACCAATCACAGCAACGCAAGCAATCGCCTGCTTGATTAATTGGTCAGCTCCGCCGCCGTAAAGGAGTCCATCTACTCCAGCAGGCGCTGCGCTTGATGCAAAAACGCCAACAAGAAGCGAACCAGCGAGCCCTGAAACTAAGTGGACACCGACAACATCGAGTGAATCGTCGTAGCCAAACTTGTATTTCAACCCAACAGCATAAGCAGAGAGGATGGAGGAGATAGCTCCAACCAATATTGCTCCAACCGGGGTAACTGATGAACAAGCTGGCGTGATTGCAACTAGGCCAGCAACGATTCCTGATGCAGCTCCAAGTGTTGTGGAATGGCCATCTCGGATTTTTTCAATTAAGAGCCAAGCAATCATTCCCGCACCCGTTGCCACAATTGTGTTAAAGAAAGTAACGCTGGCGAGGTAATTTGAACCTATCGCTGATCCTGCATTGAAGCCAAACCAGCCAAACCATAGAAGTGCAGCGCCCAACATGACCATAGTTAAGTTATGTGGCTTAAATGGCTTGGAGCCAAATCCAACGCGCTTACCTAGGACTAATGCAAGCGCTAGCGCTGCTACACCAGCATTAATGTGAACAGCCGTTCCGCCTGCAAAATCAATTGCAGCTAAGTCATTAGCAATCCATCCGCCTGGATCTGATTCGCCACCATCAAAGTCGAATACCCAGTGCGCAATTGGGAAATAGACAAGAGTTACCCAAATTCCAGCGAATAGAACCCACGCTCCGAATTTCATTCGATCGGCGACCGCACCGGATATCAGCGCCACTGTAATAACGGCAAACATCGCCTGGAAGGCCGCAAAGAGAATTGTCGGAATTCCACCAAAGAGTGCATCTTCGCTCAATAGAGCAGACAATCCGATGAATTCGGTGGGATCACCGAGTAAACCGGAGCCTAGATCTTTTCCAAATGTCATCGAGTATCCGTAGATAACCCAGATAATTCCAACGACTCCCATTGATACAAAAGACATCATGATCATATTGAGAGCGCTTCGTGCCCGTACTTGCCCGCCATAGAAGAGCGCTAAGCCTGGAGTCATGAGAAGAACCAGAGCAGTGCTCACCAACATCCAAGCGGTATCACCTGTATTGATAGCCATATATTCACTTCTCTATCTAGTGTTGCCAATTCGACCCTGAACTAGCTGAGGGTCAAAGAATCTTGGCTATGTGTTACAGGGTCTCAACCTGTCAGGTTTCGCTTCGGTGACTAATTACGGTTGGACGTTACGGTTGTGTTAACAAATTTGATACATAGGTTGCGGGGTCAAAAATCTCAAGATCTCCTTCACCTTCCCCTGTCCCGATCAATTTAACCGGGATTTTCAAGGCGCGCTCAGTTGCCAGCGCGATTCCACCCTTTGTAGAACCATCAAGCTTGGTGACAATGAGTCCGGTAAGCGCAACTGCATCCATAAATGTTCTCGCTTGGGTTATTCCATTCTGACCTGTTGTCCCATCTAGGACAAATAGAACTTCATCGATTGGGGTTACCTTTTCTACAACACGGCGGACTTTTGTGAGTTCCTCCATCAAGTTGCTCTTTGTGTGCAATCTTCCTGCAGTATCAATAATCAAAATCTCAAAGTGCTCAGCCGTTGCCTTGGTAGCCGCATCAAATGCAACTGATGCTGGATCTGAATTTGTCTTTCCGACTACTACTGGAGCTCCGATTCGCTCACCCCATGTAGTTAGTTGTTCGACCGCCGCTGCTCTAAAAGTATCAGCGGCTGCTAATAAGACTTTCTTACCCTCGCCTTTGAAGCGCTTCGCCATCTTGGCAACCGAAGTGGTCTTACCGGTTCCATTTACTCCAACGACGAGGATTGTTGTAACTCGTTCCGGAACTAGGGCGATTGTCCTAGGTTCTTGCGAGAGTGAGGAAAGTATGCATTCAGTCACTTTCTCCGCAAGCGCTTCAGAGCGTTCTTTCTCAACTAATTTAAGTATCTCATCAGTGAATTCGGCGCCGATATCCGATTCGATCAATACTCGGCGGAATTCATCAAGGTCCTCCGGGGTTGCCTTGTTCCTGGAAAATTTGGCGAAGAAAGATCCGAACAGCCCCATCTATCTAATCGCTCTAAACAGATTCGGTTTCGACTTCACGGAGTCTCTGTGAAATTACTTCCGATACTCCATCGCCTCGCATGGTTACGCCATAAAGCGAGTCAGCAATCTCCATAGTTCGCTTCTGGTGCGTGATGATAATTAGCTGCGAAGCAGCGCGGAGTTCTTCGAGAACGGTAAGTAGTCGACCGAGATTTACATCATCGAGAGCAGCTTCGACCTCATCTAGAACATAGAACGGACTCGGACGAGCCTTAAAGATTGCTATCAATAACGCAACCGCGGTGAGGGATCGCTCACCTCCCGAAAGGAGCGATAGCCGCTTAACTCGCTTACCAGGAGGACGTGCTTCAACGTCAACGCCAGAATTCAGGAGATCGCTTGGATCGGTAAGTATCAATCGACCATCACCTCCTGGGAATAATCGGGCAAAGACTTTCTCGAACTCTCTTGCGGTATCACGATATGCCTCTTCAAAAATCTGTTGAACTCTCTCATCGACCTCTTTGATGATATCCAACAGATCTTTCTTCGACTTCTTTAAATCTTCAAGTTGTTCGGCTAGATACTTAAGGCGTTCTTCCAATGATGAGTATTCTTCGAGTGCAAGTGGATTTATCTTGCCAAGTAGCGCAAGTGATTTCTCGGCCGCCGCTAAACGCTTTTCTTGTTGTTCGCGGACAAATGGAATGAACTCTCCTTGAGTAAGCTCCCCACTCTCAGTTTCGGTAAATGTAGGAACTTCGCGATCTGGACCAAATTCAGTTATCAAAACTTCTGAATCAACTCCAAAATCTTCCATCGCCTTTAACTCGAGCTGTTCAATACGTAATCTCTGTTCGGCGCGGGCAATTTCATCACGGTGCACACTTGAGGTGAGTTGTTCTAATTCGCTTGCGAGATCTCTTATTTCTGCGCGGATATTTAGGATTTCGCCATCTCGCGAAGTTCGCGATTGCTCAAGGCGAGTTCTCTCATGTCCAGCTCTAGTGATTGAGTTTTCTATTTGAATCAAAGCTTCGTATGCAGCATCAGCAATTGCTTGAGCGGTTACGGCACCCCGCGCACGTGCCTCTCGTCGAGAGATTTGTCGAGCAGCTGACTCCCGCTCTGCGATGGCGGCTTGCTCTAATTCTGATGCTCGCTGCGAGATTGCACCAACTCGCTCTTCAATTGTTCGTAATCCCAATCTCGCTTCAACTTCAACAGCACGAGCAGTTGCAATTGATGCGCGGAGATTTTCTACCTGCGTTGTGTCCGGTTCGACTGGCTCGGAGCCAGAATTAAGCGCACTTGATGCAATCTCAAGTTCCGCCTCATCGCTCTTAAGGGCGCCAAGCACCTCTGCGATAGAACTCTCCAACCTATCAATCTCGGCAGCGCCGCCCTTTACATTTTGACCCGCGGCTGCCATCTGTTCGGCAAGACCAGCCATACGGGCATCAGATTCATTTAGTTTTGATAGCGCAGCCTCGTAATCAAGTTGAACTTGGCGTAGCGAATTTTCCTGTGAGGAAATCTCAAAACTCAATCGGTCACATTCATGACTTACTTTAGTTAGATCAATCTCACTCTTTTCAATTAGCGCGCTGATCTCAATTAATGAAGTCGCCTGGGCTGATCCACCACGGGCGCGACCGCGACCAATCATGTCACCGTCTCGAGTCACCGCAATCAAATCGGGAAATGTGTTAGTGATCCGCTCGGCGTGATTTAAGGAATCCGCTGCAATATATCCATCTAAGAGATTCGGAAGTACTGAGCTAAGTGTTGCGGAGGAAACCTTGGAGACGAGCGGAACTAAGTCACCCGGAAGCGCCACTCTCTCTTGCGAAGAATTAGAAACCATGAGTAGTTCAGCGCTTCCCGCACTCTCTGACTTTAAGAATGTAATTGCGGAGATGGCGCTATTAGAATCATTTACAACTAACGCATCGGCAAGCGTTCCAAGGGCTGCCGAAACTGCACTCTCCCATCCCGCCTCCACCGAGATAAGCGATGCAACGCTTCCTCGGATCTGGATTCCACGATTATTTGTAAGAAGTGCTCCGCTTCCATCTTTATGAAGAGTTGCTTGGCGGAGTGCATCCACTTTGCTCTGTAGCGCGCTGCGATTTCGTTCTGCCATATTCAAATCAGTATTTAAGGCTGCGAGTTTCGCTCGGTTTGCTTCTAATGTTCGCTTTGCCTGTTCATAAACTGCATCCAATCCCAATTCACTAGCATCCAGTCCAGCGATTTCGCTCTCGAGTGAAGCAAACTCTCTTTTGGCGCCATCTACCCGTTCTCTCGCCTCATTAAGGAATCGCTCCAGACGAGTAATCTCGGCTTTCGATCCATCGATTGCTGACTGCAGACTCTTTATATGGCCTTCTTGTCGAGCTGTTCCTTCGCGGTGATCTGCTATTGCTCGGAGCGCGGCAGCAACTTTGTCTTCTTCTGTTTTGAGCCGCTCTTCTAACTCTGCAACGCTCTTGCTTGCGCCGCTTAAATCACCTTGAGATCTTGTTAACTCACCACGTAGAACACTCTCTTCTTGTCGGAGCGAGCGCGCTTCGGCATCCATGACTTCGGGATCTCTTCCGCTTGAGCGAGCCTCTTCAATCTCTTCAGTAAGAAAACGCGCCCGCTCGGATGCGAGATTTTGAGTTCCACGCAGCTTCTCTCGTTCACCTACAAGTTTGTAGTAATTGTCTTGCGCTGCGATAAGTAATGGACCTTCAACAGATGCAATTCGATCTAACTCGACCTCTCGATTTCGTAACTTATCTAATTCTTGTTCAACTTCGGATCTGCGCGCTCTTAATGCGCCCTCATCAGCCACCTCTGAATTGAGAGTCGCCTTAAATGAGATGACATCATCAGCAAGTATCCGCAGCCTCGCATCCCGGACTTCAGCTTGGATGACCGCCGCCTTCTTAGCGACTTCTGCTTGTTTGCCGAGAGGACGAAGTTGTCTTCGAAGTTCGTTTGTCAGATCCTGAACGCGCGACATATTTGTCTGCATCGAATCTAATTTTCGCAGCGCCTTCTCTTTACGTTTACGATGTTTAAGGATTCCAGCCGCTTCTTCTATAAAACCACGACGCTCTTCTGGATTCGCCATCAAAATTGCATCAAGTTGACCCTGTCCCACGATGACATGCATCTCTCTACCGATACCGCTATCGCTCAACAATTCTTGTATATCAAGTAGGCGACAACTCTCGCCATTTATCTGGTAATCACTCTGGCCATTTCGGAAGAGAATTCGAGAGATTGTTACTTCAGTAAAGTCAATCGGAAGCGCGCCATCGGTGTTATCGATGGTGACTGCGACTTCTGCGCGCCCTAGTGGAGCACGACCCGACGTGCCGGCGAAGATGACATCTTCCATCTTTCCGCCACGAAGGCTTTTTGCGCCTTGCTCACCCATGACCCAAGTAAGAGCATCTAGAACATTGCTCTTGCCCGAACCATTTGGTCCGACAATGCAGGTGATCCCTGGTTCAAATCGAAGGGTGGTTGGGGCCGCAAAGGACTTGAAGCCCTTTAGGGTCATGCTCTTTAAATACACGGGTAGAACTTAGCGAAAAGCCTCCGCGGAGCCGGTAATTACCCCCGTTTTTTAGCCGGCTTTCTAGATTTTCTCGCGCGTTGGCAGACTGGACAGAAGTGTGAGGAGCGATTTGCAAAATTTATCCTGCGAATCAACGTGCCGCATCGACGACAGGGTTCATCCTCTCGACCATAGGCACGAAGAGAAACCTCAAAGTAACCGCTCTCACCATTCACATTTATGTATAGGTCATCAAAGCTTGTTCCGCCTTGCTTCAGCGCGCTCTTCATTACTTTTTTTACTGCGCGCAATAACTCGGCTAGCTCGTTCTCTTTCAAGCTTGAGCTCAATCGTTCCGGATGAACTCTTGCATACCAGAGCGCTTCATCTGCATAAATATTGCCTACTCCGCTCATAATCTCTTGATTGAGAAGCGCTTTCTTGATCTCAATATTTCTTCGCTTTAACTCACCAATCACTTTAGCCTTATCAAATTCCTCAGAAAATATATCTGGAGCAATATGACTACAGCACTCTGGTAGGTACTTCCCCTCCTGATCTATTAAGGGTTCTGCGGACATCCAACCGAAGGTCCGTTGATCTATAAAACGAAGTTCTCGCTTCTTATCTCCAAAATCAATCCTTATCCGCACATGTCTCTCAAGTTCAGATTTCTTCGGAACTATCAGCATTTGGCCGCTCATTCCCAAGTGACCTACAAGCGCTAACTCTCTATCTAAGACAAACCAGAGAAACTTTCCTCGCCTTGTTACATCCTTTATCCGAGCGCCCTCAACGCTTTTTAGAGAAATTTTCGATCCACCTCTAGTCGCACGTGGGTGAAGAATCTCAAGACGTTTAATGCGTTTACCCGTTACCCAAGGGGCAAGTCCGCGTCGAACCGTTTCGACTTCGGGTAATTCCGGCATGGCTAAAGTTTCTTAGTTATTTCCTCATAAGCAAGTCGAGCTGCTACCTGTTCGGCCTCGCGCTTGCTCTTTCCATGCCCTTCTGGGTAAGAAGTTCCATTGACGAGGGCAATTGCGACGAAATCTTTATCGTGGTCAGGTCCAGACTCGGTTACTCGGTACTCAGGGGCGGGCCAACCTGATGCGGCGACAATTTCTTGTAGAGCGGTTTTACCATCTAGGCCCGCGCCGCGCGTTGATGCCTCTTCGATTAAGTTAGACATTAGACGAAGGAGTACTTCTTTAGTCTTAGCAAAACCATGATCTAAATAGATCGCTCCAACTAGCGCTTCAAAGGCATCAGCAAGTATTGAGTTCTTATCTCTACCGCCAGTTACTTCCTCGCCTTTGCCGATTCGCAGAGCTGTTCCCAGACCTAATTCGCGACCAATAGTTGCTAGCGCCCGCATATTCACAACTCCGGAGCGCAGCGGTGACAATCTTGATTCATCTAAATCAGGGAAGCGCTCATATAGAGCCTCCGTAACAACCAAGCCAAGGACGCTATCGCCTAAGAATTCAAGTCGTTCATTTGTGGGCAAGCCACCTGATTCATATGCAAAAGAGCGGTGAGTAAGTGCAAGCTCAAGGAGTTGTGGACTTACCGAAATTCCTAGCTTTTCGGTTAGCGCCCGAGACAGAACTAAACCTCTAGAACTTGGCGCTTCTTATAAGTGCCGCAAGTTGGGCAAGCCGTATGTTGTAACTTCGGCTGTTGGCACTGGTCGCAAGTGGAAGTCGCTGCTGGTGTGGCTTTCCAAGAACTACGGCGATGGCGAGTGCGTGAGCGAGACATCTTTCGCTTGGGTAGTGGCACGGCCCTCTCCTTACTTCTCTTACTAGAAGATTTCTAGTTTCTTGACACTCGTTGCGAGCGCGTAAGTATCCCCCAGCCTTGGGATTTATGACAAATCGAGCCCTATTTGGGCTGCCAACCCGCGAGTCCGGTCCAGCGAGGGTCAATCTTCTCGTGTGAGTGGTCCGGGCCGAGTTTCTCCATCCGCTCGCCACACTCGCTACATAATCCTTGGCAATCTGGTTTGCAGAGCGGATTTAGTGGCATGGCGAGGACTACCGCATCGCGAATCGGAATTTCGATATCTGCAAGATCGCCGTCCATAGCAAATATCTCATCATCATCTTCTTCGCTTCCAGACATTCTACTTTCGTAGAGAAATAGTTCACGAAATTCTTGATCAACTTCTTCTCGCAACTCATCGAGACAGCGCCCGCACTCCCCTTCGGCTTCACTTACTACTCGTCCAGAGATAAGTACTCCGTCAGAAACGGCCTCGGCTTTAAAATCAATCTTGAGATTACTACCCGCTTTGATTGCCAGCATCGGCGTCCCAATGGGCTCGGGAGCTGCAAATTCAAGGTGATAACTCTTCATCTCCCCCGCCCTGCGCGGTAGCTCATGAAGATTTACTTTAAATGGAGATTGGGAATTACTTTTCATTCGTCTGCTAGTTGAGAGAGAACATCCTTATCACTAGCTCCAGCCAATCGTTCGCGACCGCGGTTTACCGCTTCGAGAGTCTTATTCAAAATGACTTCAAGAGTTGCAAGTCGCGAATCGATGTAAGCATCTACTTCTGCTCGCTCTTTTTCGACTTGAGCATGCGCCTCATCTACTAAGCGACCCGCTTCCTCTCTAGCGGCCGCAACAATCGCAGTCTGTTCTACCATTCGTGAAACTTCTTCACGAGCATGTGCAATCAATTTCTCAGCGGATTGACGCCCTTCTTCTATTATCTCTTCGCGATGTGCGAGTAATTTCTTAGCGCTTGTGAAATCGGCAGGGAGAGCTTCATTTATCTCATCTAGGATTCCTAGAAGTTCGCCACGATGTACGACGCACGAAGCGGAGAGTGGTACTGCGCGGGATTCTTTGACCATAGTGATTGCAGCTTGGATCTTTTCTAAGGATTCCATTACTTACCCCCTGCTTTTGATTTCAAGGCTTTCAATACTCCAGAGGGAACTAACGCGGAAACATCGCCTCCGTATTTTGCGATCTCCCTTACCAGCGATGATGAGAGAAATGAATAAGTGGGCTTAGTAGCCATCAAGAGCGTATCGACGCCCTTCAATTGAAGATTCATCTGGGCCATCTGCAATTCATAGTCGAAATCACTTACCGCTCGAAGGCCCTTCACAATCGCTTTGATCTCATGAGTTTTGCAGTAATCAACAAGTAAACCTGACCAGGTATCTACTTTTACATTTGCTAGATGTGCCGAAGCTTCCTTCGCCATCGCAATCCGCTCTTCAATGGTAAAGAGACCAGTTTTTGAAGAGTTAGCGAGCACAGCGATGGTCACTTCGTCAAAAAGACCACTAGCGCGCTCGATTACGTCGAGGTGTCCATTAGTAATTGGATCAAAGGATCCCGGGCAGACCGCTCTTCTCATAGTGGGGCAACGCTAACACGCCTCGGCATAGTAGATAGTGGCAGAACCATATTTACGCTCCTTAAGTGGAGCGAATCCCTCAGGCCATTCGATGGCTTTACTCTTGGAATCTCTCTCGATTGCGACAACCGAACCTTTTTTTAGAAAACTATTAGCAAGAAGTAATCGGAGCGAATTGACTACTTCTTCCATACCTAATTCGTATGGTGGATCCATAAATACTATGTCGAATTTAGAGTCACTGCCCTTTTCTAGAAATCTGGATACCGCCATAGTGATTACGCTGCTGCTGCCAATTCCTTGAAGATTCGCGAGTAGTTCATGATTACTTCTCGCAACGCTTGTTGCCTTTTCCTCTTTATCAACAGCTTGCACGAATGCTGCACCTCTAGAAAGGGCTTCTGCGCTAACGGCACCTGATCCACAGTAAAGATCCAAAAAATGTAGATCACTTATAGAGCCAAATTCAGATTCCAATGTTGAGAAGAGCGCCTCGCGAGCGCGATCAGAGGTTGGGCGTACCGCGCCAATCGGTGAAATTAAGTTCCTGCCTTTGCCAAGGCCAGCAATGATTCTCAAATTAGTCCCGCTCTCACTTCTTCTCCAAGTAAGTCGCCCGCTCTTCTTGGCGCAATTTATCAACTTCATCAAGCAATGCAGTATTTGAAAGTAGTTCAGAGTCACTATCTAGAATCTGCTCCGCAACCGTTCGGGCACGTGAAATCACTTCCTCGTCACGGATAACTCGAAGTAGACGAAGGTGTGAAGTTGCCCCCGACTGAGCGATACCTAGAACATCACCTTCTCTGCGTTGCTCAAGATCTAATCGACTTAACTCAAATCCATCAGTAGTTCTTGCCACCGCCTCGAGTCGAGCCATTGCTGGCGAATCACTCCCCGTGTTTGTAACCAATAAGCAGAGACCAGGAATGTTTCCTCGCCCAACTCGCCCGCGTAATTGATGCAGTTGTGAGACTCCAAACCGATCCGCATCCATGATTACCATTATTGAAGCGTTAGGGACATCTACTCCTACTTCGATAACTGTTGTAGAAACTAGAACATCAATTTCGCCAGCTGAGAATCGGCTCATTGTCTCCTCTTTCTCAGTAGCGCTCATCCGTCCATGCAGAGCGCTAACGCGCGCGCCCTTGAGCGCCTCATCTCTTAACTGAGGGAACAACTCTTCAACTGAATACTTTCCCTTCACTTCTTCGCTATCTGCTTCACCAGACAATCTCCGGGCGATCGCCAATTCTTCACTGGTGAGCCCAAATCTCGAGAAATCTGAACTGTCGGTAGCCGAAATTCTGGGAGCTACAACATAAGCCTGTTGTCCACGCGCTACCTCTTCAAGAACTCGTTTCCAAGCACGATCTAAGAACTGTGGCTTTTCGTTCGCTGCAATCACATGCGTCTGAATCGGACTTCTACCAAGTGGAAGTTCATCTAAAGTCGAAACATCTAAATCTCCAAAGACTGTCATCGCAACAGTTCTTGGAATTGGTGTTGCGGTCATAACCAGAACATGTGGTGGGAATTCAGATCTATTTCTCAAGACGTCGCGTTGTTCAACTCCAAAACGGTGCTGCTCATCAATAACCAGAAGGGCGAGATCGCCAAACTCAACACCTTCGCTCAATAGCGCATGGGTTCCAATGAGTATTCCAATCTCACCACTCTTCGTTGCCCTGAGAATCTCGCCGCGATCGCTACTAGGCGTTGATCCGGTAAGTAGGGAGATTCGAGTTGAGAACTCCGCCGTACCTAGCATTCCCTGAAGCGCAAGGTCACCCAAGAGCTTTTGAAAGTTCTTGAAATGCTGTTGCGCGAGGACTTCAGTAGGAGCAAGGAGCGCGGCTTGCCCACCCGAATCGATAATTGCAAGCATTGCACGTAGCGCAACGATCGTTTTTCCTGAACCAACATCGCCTTGTAGCAATCGAAACATGGGCGAGCTTCCATACAAGTCGCCCTCAATCTGGGCAGATACTCGCTTCTGTCCAGCAGTTAACTCAAACGGCAACCTAGAATCAAATTTGGCAAGAATGCCTTCTTTGTTCACTCTCTTACGTAACTTAGTCCGCTGCTTTTTGATTTCATTCTTCCGCGAAAGGAGAAATAGCTGCATTGTGAGCGCCTCATCGAAAGTTAGCCGCTCGCGCGCTAGGTCAGCTTCCGCCAAGGAATTGGGAAGATGTACTTGTTTTATCGCTTCGACCATAGTCGGAAATCCGAGCGCGCTGCGATATTGGTCAGGGAGAGTTTCAGCTACTTCTCCCATCGAATCAATTCCTAATCGGATGCATTGCGCAACTTTCCACGAGGGAAGTTTTTTTGTTGCCGGATAGACCGGCAAGTACTTACCAGCAAAATCACTTACTGCTTCTTCTTTATTATCACCTTCCGGAATCAACAAGTAATCTGGGTGAGATAGTTGGCGCTTGCCCTTAAACACTCCTACTTTTCCGGCGAATAAGCCCTCGCGACCTTCTCTTAAATCTTTGGTTCGCCATGCTTGATTAAAAAATGTAAGAATTAATTTGGCTCTTCCGTCCGAGACAATTACTTCCAGGATTCCGCCCTTTCTACCTGGGATACGTTTTACAGTGACCTTCTCAATCCGCGCCATAATTGTTACTTCTTCTCCCTCAATTAACGCTTCGATATCGGTTAGCTCACCGCGCATGACGTATCGACGTGGATAGTGACGGAGCAGATCTTCTAAACTCTCAAGGCCTAACTCTTCGGCAAGAACTTTCGCGGTTCGGTCGCCAACTACCTTCGCTAGCTTCACCGCCATATTTGCCATGCTTCATTCTCCCGAATCACCGCATGAATAGGGCGTATATCTGGGTCAATTGGCGCTTCGGCCGCCCCTCCGGCTAATCTTGCGCCCGCATTATTGAAGAAACAGAAATTGAACGAACCCAAGGAGTACGACCGTGGCATCTGTATGCGATATCTGTGGCAAAGGCCCGAGCTTTGGCAACAATGTCTCGCACTCGAATCGCCGCACCCGTCGCCGTTGGAATCCAAATATCCAGCGCATCCGTACTCTCGTAAACGGTTACACCAAGCGCCAGAACGTATGTACCTCCTGCCTTAAGGCTGGAAAGGTCGCGCGCTAACTTTTACCTCCAGCTGTGGGTGAATCCTCCCGCCGCAATCTCATTTCCATCAAGCGTTACTCCGCTGCCTGAAATAATTTTCCCAATTCTGATAAATCCAGCAACGTCCTCACTAGAGGTTCCAAATAGAGCATGATCCTCGCCACCATTTAAGACCCAATCCAAGTATCGCGCATCATCAATTTGCTGTAGCTCACTGGTTCTCAAAACCTTTGAATCTAAATCAATCCTTACGCCACTCGCTTTGGCGATATGACCCGCATCGCTCACCAGCCCATCACTTATGTCAATAGCACAATTTAGCTTTTCATAACTCGAGCGGTACTTTTCGTAATCAATCGTTGGTGACTTGTGTTGCGCGATCGCCCTAGTAGCAATCTCAGAGTCAATCTTCTTTTCGTTTGAAAGAAGATACAAACCTGCTGCAGAAAATCCTGGAAGAGAGGATATATAAACCGAATCCCCTACTACTGCGCCAGATCGAAGTAATGGCTTGGTTGTCTCGCCGAGTGCGGTTATTGAAATCGAAAGCTCGGCGCCGGTCGAGAGATCGCCGCCTATAACTTGCGCGCCTACCAAGTCCGCCTCAAAAGCAATTCCCTTGGCTAAATCCAATGCACCGGAAAGATACTTTTCGGGAAGAACTACCGTTACCAATAAGAAGTTTGGCCAGCCCCCCATTGCGCAAATGTCGGCAAGGTTAGCGGCGGTTATCTTCCGCCCCACTTCGAAGAGTGAACTCCACTCAGGCTTGAAGTGAACCCCTTCGACTGCAACATCGGCACATGCGACGACCTGCTTCTCGGAGGTAAAGACTGCACCGTCGTCTCCATTGGGCACGACTAAATTGGCTTTACCGGTGCGCGCAAAAATCGATTGAATCTGCTCAATTAACTCAGCTTCTCTCAACCTAAATGCACCTCTCTTGAAAATTCGCTTCCCTAAATAAGCCTAAGGCGCTAGCCTAAAGAAATGTCGATTCAGGCTTACATACTCATCCAAACCGAGGTCGGAAAGGCCGGTAGCGTTACCAAGGCGATTGCAGGCATCGCTGGAGTCACTATTGCTGAATCCGTTACGGGACCATATGACGTGATTATGCGCGCTGAAGCTGCGAGTATGGAAGAACTCGGAAAAACCGTTCTTAATAAGGTGCAAGCCATTCCTGGAATCACCAGAACTCTTACCTGCCCAGTTGCGATTCTCTAAAGAACTCTAGAACTTTTCTCAGACACGCCCAGGATCTTCTGTTGCATTAATACTACATAGTATTTATGCTACCGCCCAATGTTTAAAGCCTTTGGCTCTCATTCGGAAAGGTAGTCAAGTGTCAGAAATCTCAATCGTTCTCATAAACCTGGTTGCGCTAGCCCTCGCCTATTTCGTCATTTATCCGAGATACGCGGGAAATGATGTAACGAAATTAGCCTGGCTCGACGTGGCAATCGGCCTTACGATTCTTGGAATTCTGGCTCCCTTTAATTGGGGATCTAAAAACAACTTTACCCTTTTGCCAAATTGGGATGTCCCGTGGTGGATTTTTGCGATCGTTACATACGCAGTAATTGAGCTTCCCTTCTTCTCTACTTACTGCTCCCGAAGAAACTTATGGAGCGCTTACAAAGTGAGCGCCCAAGAAATTTTCTCATCTGGCTCGTTCATGGCCACTGCCTCGACCAAGTCCGTACAAAAGCAACTAGCAGATACGAAGTGGGATTGGATGCGCAAGCCAAGATTTATGCGCAACCTTGTGATTGCTGCAAATCTTTGGATCCTCGGCGCAACGATTTTCTTGGTGCAGGTTGGAGATAGCGTTTGGGCCTCACTTGCAATTCTTCACATTGCAATTCTCTTCATTTTCTGGTTCATGCTCAGAACCTCGGTTCGACTAATCGCCGAAGCTCGCGATGAGGCGTTGGATGAACGGATGATTGCTGAGCGCAATCGCACTTATTTCACTGCATACCAATCATTTTCTTCCATTGTTGCGGGGCTTCTAGTAGGTCTAATGATTTTTGTGATTACTCAAGATGCAAGCTCTGAAAGCGATGGATTTAACTATCAGCTCAGTCTTACCTGGCCTCAAGTCCAAGCGCTCTTCTGGTTTATCTGGGGCTATGCCTTTATGTTGCCCTCGATGGTGATGGCATGGCGAGAGTCGAAGAAAGCCCTGAACGCATATGAACATTGAAAATTGGGGGCTACTAGGAGTCTTCATCGCAGGAGCAATCCCGTGGATGGAAGCAATTGCAGTTGTTCCCAGCGGAATAGTTCTCGGCCTAAACCCCTTTGCGACTGTAATTGCAGCGGTCGTTGGAAATGCAATTACGATCTTTCTCTTCGCATATTTGAGCAGCAATATTCGGCAACGAATCATTAATAAACGAGTGGCAAAAGGAATGAGTGGCGATTCTCCCAAATTCGAGAAGGCATTGAAAGCCTTCGATAAATATGGAATCTACGGGATGGCCTTCTTGGGGCCAATTTTGATCGGAACTCAATTTGCAGCTGCAGCTTCAGTAGCTGCCGGTGTTAAGCCGTTTAGGGTTTCCGTGCTTATCACTACAAGTATGGCGCTATGGGCATCCTTGATTGCTGTAATAATGGTCGCACTCGATATCAATTTTGAACTTCTATAGGAGCATCTATGCAGCGTGACATTACTCCAGATGTCCTAAGAGGTTTTGCGCTCCTTGGGATTCTTGTTGTCAATATTCAGTTCATGGCTCTGAGCAGCGATGAAGGAGCCCGGGGCGAATGGGCCCAAGGAATAGCAAATGGAAGTGCGACCTGGATCATGGCCGCCATCTTTGCTGGAAAGTTCTATCTGTTGTTCTCTTTCTTGTTTGGCTACAGCTCAAATTACATAATTAGGAATGATCGTGCCAATAAAGGTCGATGGATAAAGAGATGTTTTGCGCTAATGGCATTCGGGGCTATCCACTTCACTTTCTTATGGCATGGCGACATCATCTTTGTCTATGGTCTATTTGGTCTTTTGTTGCTTGCCTTTATGTTTAGAACTGATCGAGTTATTCAAATCTGGACGCGGGTGATCTATTCCGTTTCTGCAGTCTTGATCACTTTCATTGGTATTTCACTCCTGATTGGCGAGCGTCTTTTCCCCGAAGAATTTGATTCTGCCTATATAGAACCAAGGCTAAATGAAGTCCTTCGTTCTGGGACATTTATTGATTCAATCTCCCCCCGTCTAGAACTATGGGCATTCGGCTTGATTTCAGGAATCTTTTTGCAAGGTGGAATGGCATTTGCTGCTTTTCTATTGGGAATGCGGCTCGCGCGCAGCAATTTTCTATCAGGACCGTTCGATGAACTCCAGAACTCCAAGATGATCAAACGAGGGCTGATCTTTGGCCTACCCATCCAGATGATTGCGGCCACGATCTTGGTACGAAATGAGCAATCAGGTGACCCCTCCGAGGGGATTTATCTCTCCTCGCTCTTCCTCGGATTCTTATCTGCGCCTTTGTTATCCATGGCCTATCTCGGATTAATCCGAAAGCTGGCCATTAGCAAACCAAAGACCGTTTCATGGATGCAACCGGCCGGAAGGATGTCGCTGACCGTTTATATCTCACAATCAGTAATAACTTCCTTGATATTTGGTCCATGGGGGCTTGGTCTCTTTCAAGAACTTGAAACCTGGATGGTTCTAATTCTCGCGGTAGTCATCTGGCTCTTCCTTGTTTACTTCTCAAGAATTTGGCTAAAGCGATTCACACAAGGACCACTTGAAAAACTCATGCATACTCTGACCTCCGCGAACGGCACTAAAGCGGCAGAAATCTGACCATCTTCTGATAAAGCTGGCTCGGCTTACTACGACTTGGTTGCGGGTCACCACTTTTTGCAAATCCGTGCCTTGTGTAGGCACGGATTGCAATTGAATTTTCTGGCCAGACTCCAAGTCCTTGCGAATACCATCCCTCTTCAACGCAGATCTGATCAAGTTCGGCAATCATCTTCCCCGTGATTCCGCTGCCTCTAAATCTAGGATCAACCCAGCAGCCCCCGAGCCAACAATCAGTGCCTCGAATTGGCTCTGACTTTTCAACCGTCATTAATCCAAGGTCAACGCCTCTGTGACTGTAGATGACCCAGTGGATTTTAGATATTAGTTCTTGCCACTCTTCTTTTGTTCTTAAATTCTCTCTACTGAAATCACCTGAGAACCATTGCGGGCTCTCTTCAAGTGATCTCAATCGCAAGTCTGCAATCCGCCGCCACTCCTCGGGGCGCCCACGTTCAGCTTGAAACTCAATTTTCATCAAAATTAACGGACGACGTTTTGAGAGCGACCTAAGGCACTTCTGCAGAGTTCACTAATGATCTCTCGGTAGTCCTTACCCGTTGCAGCCCAGAGCATCGGAAAGACCGAGCGCGGAGTAAAGCCGGGCATCGTATTTAACTCATTAATTATGACTTCATTCTTCTCGGTTAGGAAAAAGTCGACCCTTGCGAGGCCTTCACAACCAAGAGCTACGAATGCGGTTATTGCGGCATCTCTTATCTCTTTACTTATATTTTCAGAGATGTTTGCTGGTACATCGAAGCTTGTTGCACCATCGAGATATTTGGCTTCAAAGTCATAGAACTCATGTGGTTCATGTACTCGAACTTCACCGAGAACTGATGCGTGAGGAGTTCCATCTATTTCAAGAACGGCGCATTCAATTTCTCTTCCCGTTATTGCAACCTCAACCATCGCTCTTGGATCATGGCGATGGGCAGCATCGATTGCGGCTGAGATTCCAGAGGCATCCTTAACTTTTGTGGTACCTCGACTTGAGCCACTTCGTGCTGGCTTTATGAAGAGTGGGAAACCTAGCGAACTAATCTTCGCTATCTCCATAGCTTGATTAGCGCGCCAATCTCGCTCATGAACAGTCAGACCATCAGCAACTTTCATGCCAAAATCGGCATAGATTGGTTTTGCGAAAGTTTTATCCATTGCAACCGATGAAGCAAGAACTCCCGAACCAACATAAGCGATTCCAGCCATCTCAAAGAGTCCTTGAATAGTTCCGTCTTCGCCATAGGCACCGTGAAGAACCGGGAAAGCCAATTCAACTTCGAGTAATTCGCCGTTGTCCTTCTTTATGCCAGCGCGTGAAATTGAAAGTTCATTTTTGCTCTCTGGAACAGAAGGAAGTCCATCTTCACCCGGAGTGAATGAATCTTTCCCATTTAAGAGGGTCCAATTTCCCGATTTAGTAATGCCAATGAGAATTGGTTCGTACTTGCTCCGATCAATCGCTTCAAATACTCCGCTGGCCGAAATACAGGAGATTTCATGTTCACTACTCCGTCCGCCACAGATTATGGCTACCCGAGTCTTGCTCATTGGTGCTCGATCTCCGCTCCAGTATTTACGCGCATCAATCTAATGATGGCCTCAGTAGGGGTAATCGTATTGGTAACCACATCAGCAACCGCCTCCATGATCGGAACTTCCAAGCCAACGGAGTGGGCCAGCTCGACAATAGAACTAGCGGTTGCTACTCCTTCAACAGTGGAGGTTGCACCTTCCACCGCCTTCTCCATCGAGCCGCTCCTACCGAGAGTTTCACCGAATGATCGGTTTCGAGAGAGTGCAGATCCGCAAGTTGCAAGTAGATCACCAACTCCAGCAAGTCCTACAAAAGTAAGTGGTTTGGCTCCGCGCGCCATTCCAAGTCTTGTTAATTCATTTAGTCCGCGGGTTATAACTAATGCTTGGGTGTTCTCGCCAAATCCCATTCCAATTGCCATACCAACTGCTAGGGCAATCACATTCTTCGCCGCAGCAGCAAGTTCGCATCCGATGACATCAGTTGAGGTGTAGGCGCGGAAATAAGGAGCATGGAATAACTCGGCGGTTAAATCAGCTAACTCTTGAGAGGTAGAGGCTGCGACTGCGCCGACCGGTTGGCGCATCACTACCTCACGCGCCAGATTTGGACCGGTGATTATTGAAATCTGGTCCTCATGCAGTCCAAGAACATCTTGAATCACTTCGGTCATCCTTAAATGTGTTCCAAGCTCGATACCTTTTAGGGAGGAGATGACTGGAAGGTGGGTTGGGAAAACTGCCTTGAAATCAATTAGATTCTCGCGCAGTGATTGAGAGGGAATCGCAAGCAGCACAGCGCCGGCATCCTCAAAAACCTTTTCTCTATCCGTAGTTGCTGTAATCGAGTCAGAGAGTTCTACGCCAGGAAGTGATTTACTGTTGCGATGTTTCTCATTGATCTCAGTTGCCACTGCAGCATTTCGACCCCACATCGCCACTTCGTTTCCAGCATCACTTAGTACTTGAGCTAGAGCGGTCCCCCACTGGCCAGTGCCGAGAATTGAAATCTTCATCGCTTCTTCTTGAAATTCCCTGTTCGAGGAAGGCTAGATTTCTTTGGATCAAATCGGATTGCTGGCGCTTTCTCGCCGCGAATCACCTCAAGAAGTTTGGTGATCTCATCCATAATCGCTTCAGTAGCTTCTTCAACAGCCACAAGATCATCGGCTTTACCTCGCCATTTCGTTAGATCAACCGGTTCGCCCATAATCACTGAAACTTTGGTCCGTGGAAATAGTTTTATCTTCTTTCCGTATGGCGGAATCACTCTCTCGGGACCCCATGATGCGCAGGGGTAAACAGGAACGCCAGTTTGCAGTGCCAATCGGGCAACTCCGGTTTTTGCCTTCATCGGCCATAGATTCTCATCACGCGTCAGAGTTCCTTCGGGATAAACACCAAGCAAGTGACCGGCCTTCAAAACGGCAATTGCATGCTCATAACCTTTGATCGCATCCTTGGATTCACGGCTAACTGGAATCTGGCCAGCGCCCTTTATGACCCAGCCGATTACTGGGATTCGAAATACCGATTCTTTTCCAAGATATCGAGGGGCGCGACCATTGTTATATAGGAAGTGCGAGAAAGTAAGTGGATCAAGATAGGAAAGATGATTACAAACAACGATGGCTGGTCCACTCTTGGGAAGCTTCTCGGCACCACGCCAATCTCGCTTGACGATGGCGTTAAGGATTGGGCGCATGATCGCCGCCCCCAATTTGAAGGCAAAATTAGAGCCGAGCGGTTTTCCTTTTGGTGGATCGTAAGAGATTTCTTTACCGCTCATGGAGGAGCCCATAGTTGAAGCCTAAAGGGCATAAATAAGGGCCATGCGTAAAAGCATGGCCCTTACTGAGAAGTAATTTACTTCCTCTTGCCCTTCTTGCCCTTCTTCGCAGCCTTCTTAGGAGCCTTCTTGGCTACCTTCTTTGCTGCCTTCTTAGCTACTGGCTTTACGACAGGAGCTGGCTTTGGAGCAGGTCCAAGCTTGCGTGCACCGGAGATTGTCTCCTTGAGCGCCTTAGCTGGGAGGAAGCGAACTTTCTTGCTCGCCTTGATCTGGATTGTCTCGCCGGTGAAAGGGTTACGACCCTTACGTGCCTTGCGATCAACCTTCTTGAACTTTCCAAAGTCGTTGATTGTTACATCTTCGCCCTTGTGGATGTTGCGCACGATGGAGTCGAAGACGATCTCGACAGCGTGAGCAGCCTCTTTCTTGCTTCCGTTGAAGTGAGGTGCCAACGAAGCAATGAACTGGGTCTTGTTCATTTAATCCCCTTATTTACGCGTAAAGTTAAGCGTTCGCTTAACGTGTTCCTCAATTTACGCAGTGAAAAGCGCTATTTGGCGCATATTTCTCGGTGTGTCGCAATATTTCAAAGATAGTTTCGACTCAAATTTCTCACTTTTTATGCGTAAAAAACCCTCAATTACAGGTTTAGAGTCGGTGAAAATCTCTCGTTATGACAAAACTGGCAGCGTTTTTGGCTTGAAATTCGCTCTTTTTGACTCGAATCCTTCAACGAGATTGGTGTGGCGAAGCGTTAAGCCAATGTCATCTAGTCCTTCCATCAACCTCCAACGGGTGTAATCATCCAATTCGAAGGAAATCACCTTGCTTCCGTAACTAACAGTACGTTTTTCGAGATCAACAGAGATTGAAGTCTTGGGGTCAGCTTCGATTGCCAACCAAAGTTCCTCGACCGCCTCTTGCGGAAGAATTACAGTGAGCAGGCCACCTTTTAGCGAGTTGCCCCGGAAGATATCGGCGAATCTAGAGGAAATTACAACTTTGAATCCATAGTTTTGCAGCGCCCAGACGGCATGTTCTCTAGAGGAGCCAGTTCCAAAATCAACCCCGGCTACCAGGATGGTTCCGCCCTGATATTCAGTTTTATTGAGCACAAACTCAGGGTCGCTTCGCCATGCGGCGAAGAGTCCATCTTCAAAACCTGAGCGAGTCACTCGCTTTAGGTAAACAGCGGGGATGATCTGGTCGGTATCGACATTGCTCCGTCGCAACGGAACCCCAGTGCCGGTATGCGAGATAAATTTCTCCATGCGTTTACTCCTTACAAATCAGCCGGGGAAGCGAGCGTTCCCTTGATTGCTGTCGCTGCAGCGACAAGTGGACTAACTAGATGAGTTCTTCCGCCTTTTCCTTGACGACCTTCAAAATTTCTGTTTGATGTCGATGCCGAACGTTCGCCAGGCTTTAATTGATCGGGGTTCATTCCCAAGCACATTGAGCAACCAGCGCTGCGCCATTCCGCCCCAAATTCGAGAAAGACCTTATCTAGCCCCTCAGCTTCAGCTTGTAACCGAACTCGAGCAGAGCCAGGCACCACGAGCATTCGAGTATTTGACGCTACTTTCTTGCCCTTGATAATCGCAGCTGCGGAACGGAGATCTTCGATTCGGCCATTTGTGCATGAACCGAGAAAGACGGTATCAATCTTTATCTCTCTCATCGGTGTACCGGCTTTGAGATCCATGTACACAAGCGCGCTCTCTGCTGCGCGTCGCTCTTGTTCATCACCGAAGGATTCTGGGATTGGGACGGCATCATTTAGTGGAACACCTTGTCCCGGGTTGGTTCCCCAAGTTACAAATGGCGAGAGCTCATCGGCATTTAGGAAAATCTCTTTATCAAACTTTGCATCAGCATCGCTCTTAAGCGTCTTCCAATAAGCCAGCGCAGCATCCCAATCGGCGCCCTTTGGCGCATGTGGTCTTCCCTTTATATATTCAAAAGTGATTTCATCTGGGGCAATGAGTCCAGCGCGAGCTCCGGCCTCGATGGACATGTTGCAGATAGTCATCCGCGCTTCCATTGAAAGTTCACGGATAGCGCTTCCCCGATATTCGAGAATGTAGCCTTGACCGCCACCGGTTGAAATCTGGGCAATTACAGCCAGGATGATGTCTTTAGATGTGACGCCTGGCTTTAATTTTCCTTCTACATTCACCGCCATCATCTTCGGCTTAGTTAGTGGCAAAGTCTGGGTCGCTAGAACATGCTCAACTTCACTTGTGCCAATCCCAAAGGCAAGTGCGCCAAATGCGCCATGGGTTGAGGTATGAGAGTCGCCGCAAACTATGGTCATTCCAGGTTGGGTAATTCCAAGTTGAGGACCAACAACATGGACAATGCCTTGCTCGATATCTCCAAGTGAATGGATCCGCACTCCAAATTCAGCACAGTTTTTTCGCAATGTATCGACTTGTAGCCGCGAGACTGGATCAGCAATCGGCTTATCGATATCTAGAGTTGGAACATTGTGATCCTCGGTGGCGAGAGTTAGTTCGGGGCGGCGTACTTTTCGCCCAGATAGACGAAGGCCATCGAATGCTTGTGGGCTAGTCACTTCATGGATCAAATGCAGGTCGATATAAAGCAGATCTGGCTCTCCGGCAGCGCTTCTAACAACATGATCTTCCCAAACCTTCTCTGCGAGCGTCTTGCCCATACGACCTCCTAACCGCTTCATTTTGCTTCTCAATTAATGAGATGGCATTATCAGATTGTGGACAAGAAGAATAGCGGAGTTGGCGTCTTAGATAAAGCGGTACGTATTCTGACCGTCTTAGAATCTGGACCACATTCGCTCTCCGAGTTAGTGAAGGCAACAAGAATTGCTCGCCCAACTGCCCATCGCCTTGCAGTTGCCCTCGAGTTTCATCGTCTCGTCGCAAGAGACTTAAATGGCCGTTTCATTCTAGGTCCGCGCAATGGCGAATTCGCAGCCGCTGCGGGTGAAGATCGTTTACTTGTGGCCGCTGCCCCTGCGCTTGCCGCGTTACGCGATGCAACGGGCGAGAGCGCTCAGCTTTATCGTCGCCAAGGCGATCAACGGATCTGCGTTGCCGCAGCCGAACGGATGTCAGGTTTGCGAGATTCAGTTCCAGTGGGAGCAGCGCTAACTATGGGAGCAGGTTCAGCTGCGCAAGTACTCCTCGCTTGGGAAGATGCAGATAAATTGCATCGCGCACTCACAAATGCAAGATTCAATGCAGCAGCACTTTCTGCCGTAAGACGAAGAGGTTGGGCGCAAAGTGTTGGCGAACGCGAACCGGGAGTTGCTTCAGTCTCTGCGCCGGTGCGAGGTCCAAATAATCGAGTAATTGCAGCAATAAGTATCTCCGGACCGATTGAAAGACTGGGAAGACAACCCGGCAGACTTCATGCAGCATCAGTTGTTGCAACAGCAGTAAAACTTAGTGAGTTTCTTGCAAAGAAGAGCTAATCGCTCAATCTTGAAAACCTTTAAAACCTTTAAAACATGGCAGCCCCGAAGGGATTCGAACCCTCGTAGCTGGCTTGAGAAGCCAGAGTCCTAGGCCACTAGACGACGGGGCCATGTTTTCTCCATATTGAGTTTTTCGACTTCTTAAATTTTCAATCTAGCTGGGGTACCAGGACTCGAACCTAGACAAGCTGAACCAGAATCAGCTGGGCTGCCAATTACCCCATACCCCAAATTGTCCCGCTCACGCGAGCAACAAAGGATACCCCGAGAAAAGCATCTGTTCTAATTCCTATTCTGACTGCTTATCTGATGGCACTTTTTAGCCTCGATAAGCAACGCTCTCTTCCGAGCAACTCCATTGATTCAAATAGCGGCGGCGAAATATGACTTCCGGTAACTGCAATTCTCACCGGCCCAAAGGCGTTTCTCGGCTTTAATCCAAGACCATCAATTAATGAACCGCGCAGGGCAGACTCGATTTGCGTATGGTTCCAATCAGTAACGGGTTCAAGAGAATCGAGCGCAACTCCAACAACTTTCTGAGCATCAGCCTCGCCAATCCTAGTTGCGCTCTCTTGATCAAACTCTACTTGTTCTACAAATAAGAAGCCCAGCATAGGAATAACTTCTTTTAAGCGAATGATTCGCTCTTGAATGATTGGTAGCGCCTTCTTTACTAAGGCAATTTCTTCAGCCAAACCACTTATTACCTTCGCTTCAATCAAAAATGGTAGCGCTCGCTTTAAGAAGTCTTCGATATCTAGGGCCCGGATCTTGTCGCCATTTATTGCCTCTAATTTCTTCATATCAAAGCGAGCGGGCGAACTATTGACTCGCTCGATAGTAAAGAGCTGGACTAACTCTTCCATCGTAATATTTTCACGGTCATCCCCAGGCGACCAACCCAAAAGCGCTAAATAGTTGCAGATTGCTTCTGGAAGGAATCCTTCTTCGCGATACCAAGCAATTGAGACTTCGCCATTACGTTTTGAGAGTTTGGCGTTGTCAGTTCCCATTACAAAGGGTAGATGGGCGAATGCTGGAAAGTCCGATGAAGCTACTCCCATTGCTTGGTAAACCCGGATTTGGCGTGGAGTTGAAGAGAGTAAGTCTTCGCCACGAAGAACATGAGTTACCTTCATTAAAACATCATCAACAGCTACAGCCAAGGTATAGAGCGGGGAGCCATCTGCTCGCATCAAAACGAAATCAGGGACAAACTTATGCTCGAAAACTACTTCGCCACGGATCAGGTCCGTAAACCGAGTTTCGCCATCGGGCATTCGCATGCGGATTACTGGCTTGCGACCTTCTGATTCATATTTGGAAATCTCGGCACTTGTAAGCGAGCGACATTTGCCGTCATAACCAGGGGCTTGATTAGCTTCCCGCTGCGCTTCGCGACGTCTCTCTAATTCTTCTGTAGAGCAGTAACAGTTATAGGCATCGCCATTCTTTAGAAAGGTATTTGCCCAATCGGTATAAACCTCGAGACGTTGAGACTGTAGGTATGGACCATAAGGACCTCCGACTTCAGGACCCTCATCCCAATTAAGCCCCAACCATTTCAAGGTATCGATTGC
>RGJX01000061.1 GCA_010023045.1 Actinomycetota bacterium
CTTACGCCAATTCTTTGACGCCCACGCTCTCTCTCCGTTGTAGGTAATCCCCTTTCTTCTCTTTAAACCTTATAGCCGTATCTTGAGTCAATTAATCAACCTATAAATCTCATTACTCCATACAAATAATCAACATTGCCTCGCATTTTCACTACCGGTACGCTCAATACATGACCGATGAGAAGCGTGAAATTAAGCGGAAGCCACATCGCAGCGTTGCAGAAATTGAGGAGATTTACTCAATTCTCGATGAAGGAATGGTTGCTCACGTTGGATTTGTTGATCCTAATTCTCAAGAACCAGTAGTCATGGTTCTACCGGTTCGAGAATGTTTATGGCTTTGAAATCTGGCGTTCAAATCTGTGCAACTGTAACTCTTCTGGATGGAATAGTTTCAGCGCGATCACCTTTCAACTCATCAATGAATTACCGCTCTGTTATGGCATTTGGTGTCCCCAAAGTTCTCGAAGGTGATGAGAAGGAGAAAGCGCTCTACGCGGTCTCGGAGCGTTTGATTCCTGGGCTTTGGGATGCAGGAAGAGAGCAGACCAAGAAAGAGTTCGCTCAAACCATGATGGTTGAGCTGAAACTAGATGATGTCACCGCTAAGAAACGAACTGGTGAGGCGCTAGATGGAGAAGAAGATTTACAACTACCAATTTGGGCCGGATACATTCCTATCAACTCCAGCTATGGCGAGCCAGTAACAAATGAAAATGCGAAACACTTACCCGTCCCGGACTACATTAAGAATTTGGCCAATAAGAATTTGATGAGACGTAAAGCAGAGTAGCAACTTAGCTACTTGCCAAGGAGCGCCTTCATCGCCGCAATTTCGGAGCTTTGAGATTCAATAATCGCCTTACCCAACTTTGCTACTTCTGGGTTCTTGGAATCATTAATCATCTCGGCCATATCAATCGCACCCTCATGATGCTTGATCATTCCCTCTAGAAATAGCCGATCAAAGTCTGCTCCAGTTGTTACACGAAGCATCTCCAATTCATTCTCATCCAACATGCCCATCATTGTGTGGCCAGCATGTCCATCCAAATCAACGCCTGGCCAACTCTTCATTAATTCAATTTCGGGTTCTTGTGCCCCACGAATCTGTTCAGCGAGCGCGAGCACATCTGGATTACCTGTATTTTTCAGAGCAAGTTCGGACATCTCAATTGCCTGTTCATGGTGCGGAATCATCATTTCGGCAAACATGATGTCTTGAGAGCTAAACGCTCCGTTTGAATTCTCAGAGTTTGTTGCACAGCCCGTAAGTATCAATAAAGAAACAAGAGCCAAACCAAGGCGTTTCATAGGTGCGAGAGTACCTGGAGCCCCCCGTCAGGATTGAACTGACGACCTTCCGCTTACAAGGCGGATGCTCTACCACTGAGCTAGGGAGGCGTGATGCAGTCGCCAATTATGTCAGGCGGTTGATAAAACTCTGACCGATAGATTTCACCCGTGAAATCGCCCGTTTGGATCAGCCCCGAGACCACTTCAGTAAACCGCCTACCGATGCTCAATATCGGGCATTTAATGACCATCTCTCTCGATGGTGATTGGAATTTTCAACTTCTAGATAGGCCTGATCAAGAGCCAAGTAAGCGTTGGCAGACAATCCCGGTTCCTGGACTTTGGACGATGATTAATGGCGAACAACCTTTTGGCGATAAGCCGATCTACACAAATGTCCAGATGCCCTTTGATCATCTACCACCGCTAGTCCCGGAAGAAAATCCAACCGGCATCTACGAACGTGAGTTCTCACTTCCGAGTTCTTGGAAAAACAAACGCGTCGTGCTCTCTCTTGGTGGATTTGAATCGGTGGCAATAATTTCGATTAATGGCGATGAAGTTGGCGTTGCAAAAGATTCTCGCTTAGCTTCTGAATTTGATATTACAAATTATCTGAACAACGGCTCTAATCGAATTCAAATCAAAGTTATCAAGTGGTCCGATGCGACTTTTATTGAAGATCAAGATCAATGGTGGCATGGTGGGATTACTCGATCAGTAAAATTATTTGCGACTGAAGAAGTCTTCATCGAGCGGCTCTATCCAACTCCGGGACTCCTAACCGATAACAAGACTGGAACACTTCATATTAGAGCGCATATAAATTCAATTAATGATGCTCCGATTGAGAATTACAAACTTCGAGTAAAAGTATTAGGAGTAAAGGGTGCAAGTGAAGTTGCACCCGTAATAAATAAGAAGGCACCCCAGTGGACTGAAAGAAGCGCTGCCGAGCGACAAGCAGGTGCTGATTACTTCCATGGAACTTATTGGGATGGAAGTATGCCCAAGGCGAAATATGAAGCCTTTCTTGCGACCGAACCAACACTTCCTGGGCCACTTGAATTCACCATCAAAGTCCCCAACATCTCACCTTGGAGCGCCGAATCACCCACTCTCTACGATGTCGAGTACGAACTTGTTGATCCCACCGGCCAGGTAATTGAGATAACTACCCAGAAAGTCGGCTTTAGAAGGGTTGAAATCAAAGGAAATGAGCTCCTGGTCAACGGCCAGCCGGTGATCTTCTACGGAATCAACCGCCATGACTTCAATCGGGAGACTGGCCGAGTATTAACGCGCGAATTGATGCGTCAGGACTTATTGGAGTTGAAGCGTTGGAACTTCAATGCGGTCCGTACTTCGCATTATCCAAATGATCCAGCTTTCCTAGATTTATGTGACGAACTCGGTTTTTATGTTGTAGGAGAAGCAAATATTGAATCGCATGCATTTCAGAACACGCTCTGTAATGATCAGAAGTACTTAGTTGCTTGGGTGGATCGCGTTGCTCGAATGATCCAACGCGATATACATCATGCTTCTGTAGTTTTATGGTCGCTTGGTAATGAATCTGGCGCTGGATTAAATCACCGCGCAGCTGCTCAATATGCACGCTTCTTTGACCCAACTCGTCCGCTCCATTATGAGGGTGCGATCCGTGGAAATTGGACCATCAACCATGATCTAACTGATGTGGTCTGTCCCATGTATCCAGAGATTTCCGCAATCATCTCTTATGCAAAATCCAAGAAAGCCACTCGCCCGCTGATCATGTGTGAGTACTCGCATGCGATGGGAAATAGCAATGGGACTATCGCTGAATATTGGGATGCAGTTCATTCACTAAAAGGTCTGCAAGGTGGCTTTATTTGGGAGATGTGGGATCACGGTTTAAATCAACGACTCGAAGATGGCTCTATCCGTTCCGCTTACGGTGGTGATTATGGCGAAACCAAACACGATGGAAACTTCGTCTGTGATGGAATGTTCTTCCCAGACCGTTCACCTAAGCCGGCTCTGCAAGAGGTCAAGCAGATCTCATCCCCAATCAAAATCAGCGCAAAGAACTTAAAGACGGGACGTTTTGAGATCTTTAATAAGCAGTTCTTCAACGACCTGCGCGAGTTCAAGCTTCGCTACGAAATCACTGTTAATGGCAAAGTCGTTATATCTGGCGATGCGAAACTACCTCAAGTAAAAGCTCGTAAAAACGCCATTTTCACTATTCCCTCGAAATTTTTAAAAGCTGGGGATGGTGTGGGCGAACGCTTCATTAACTTCAACTTGGAGAGCGCAGTAAGCAAGCCTTGGGCCCAAATGGGATTTGAGGTTGCTTGGGCACAAATCGCACTGCCGGCAAAGCCACTGCCAAAGGCAAAGCCCGCCAAGGAACGGAAGAACTTTGTAACTCAAGAGGGATTGATACTTCTACCTAGTTGTGAAGTCGCTCCCAAGTTAACTCTTTGGCGAGCTCCAACCGATAATGATCTAATCGGGCGAATTGCTGAGAAATGGGATAACTGGGGATTACGCGATCTGCAACGCTCAAATGTTCAAGTTACTCACAAAGGTACAACTACTCGGGTAGTTACTACTTGGAAGAGCGGCGCTGGAATCGCAATCAAACATGAACAACTTGTTGAATCAGTAGAAAGTGGAATTAGAGTAACCGAAACCGTGACTCTTCCAAAGCAACTAGATGATGTCGCTCGCGTCGGAATCAACTTTGAGTT
>RGJX01000062.1 GCA_010023045.1 Actinomycetota bacterium
CCCCGTAGCGCGCTCGCCTCAATAATTGAAATGGTTTGAACGGCAGCAAGAGTTGGTCCGATACATGGTGTCCAACCGAGACCGAACATAAAACCTAGAAGTGGCGCACTTAGCAAGCCGCTCTTTGCCACAAAGGGAACTTTGTAGGAGCGATAGAACTTTTCTGGAAATAAGAATATAAGGCCAAAGAGAATTGTCAGTGCTCCTAGCAGGCGAGCAAGGCTCTCTGAATTGCTAATGATTCGAGACCCTAATTCGCCGAATAGTGCACCGTAAGAAATAAAGAGAATCGAAAAACCCAAGACAAAAAGTATTGCCCCAGTTAAAACTTTTCGCTTCGAGCCCGCGACACCGCCGACATAAGCAAGATACCCCGGTACTAACGGAATTACACAGGGTGAAGCAAAAGAGATTAATCCGGCAAAGAGAGCAACGAGTGAGGCAAGCAGGATTCCGCCATCAAAGACTTGGTCTACAAAAAAGTCGCTCATTCGTTCACAAGATCTGTCAGAAGCTCATCTAAAGTCGAATAGGTGATCTCGCCACTTATTCGGGCCGCTACCTTTCCCTCCTTATCGATGAGCAAAGTAGTAGGTATTGCATTAACACTTAATTGGCCAGTGAAATCAGCAAGAAGAGCATCATCAGTAATTGTTGGATAGGTAAGTCCAAAGCGCTCTACAAAAGCACGCGCCGCCACTAAGTTATCGCGCGTCAGAACTCCAACGAATTGCACCTGTGGGTGTGCAACCGATAGATCTTGCAGGGCTGGTGCTTCAGCTCTACAAGGAGAACACCACGAAGCCCAGACATTCATTAATTGGACGCGACCCTTTTCCTGAAGATAGTTGCCACCATCAAGAAGTGGCCCAGTTATTGGCGGCGCTACTTCTCGTTCGGAGCGCTCGATTATCGTGACTATGCCATTACCAGATATGAAAGATTGTTCATTGGGTTGGAACTCATTTCCACCAGTTGAACAAGCAGTAAGAGTAAAGATAAGTAGTAGCGGGAGAAGTCGCTTCATCTTTATTTTTTCTTCTCAGGCAATAAGTGCTGTGCAGGTTCGCTATAGGTAAGACCAACTACCTTGCCTGAAGCATCAAAGTGAAGACTTGTTACCGAAGCAAGTGAACATTGACGCTTTCTCGGATCATGAAGGAAAGGTCTTCCCTCAATCGAAGAGCGCAAAATCCAAATCGGTAATTGGTGGGAAACAACAAGCGCATCTTTTCCACCGGCTGCTAATCGAGCATGTTCGACTGCAGCTTTCATTCGCGCGATCTGCTCTTTGTAAGGCTCACCCCATGATGGACGCCAAGGATTCCATAAATGACGCCATGAACCTGGGCGCTTCAATACTCCATCGCCAACTGCAAAAGGTTTTCCTTCGAAGATATTCGCAGCTTCAATTAATCGATCATCGGTCTGGATATCTAACTTATGGGCAAGTGCAATCGGTGAAGCAGTTTGTTGTGCGCGTTCGAGTGGCGAGGCGTGAATTGCGCCAAGTGATAATTCTTTTGACCAATCCGCAACAGCTTGTGCCATTGCAATCCCACGTTCTGAGAGGCGCCATCCTGGTTGGCGACCATAGAGGATGCTCTCGGGATTATGTACCTCACCATGGCGAACAACATGAACTGTCGATGAAATCGCGCTCGCCTCACTCATACGGGAAAGCATAAACGAGAAGCCTTAAGACTATTTCGTTACTGTTCCCACATGCCACGCATCGCTTTCTTTGATGTAGATAACACTCTTACGCGTGGCTCAACTCTCTATTTCCTCGGCAGAGGAATGTATAACCGAGGTTTCTTCAATAAACGCGATGTTGGAGCTTGGGTGCTTGCAAATATCCGCTTTCGCATGACTGGAACTGAAAAGTCTGAAGTTATCGCCAGGTTCCAAAAATCTGCCACCGATTTTATCGCTGGCCACAAAGTTGATGAGATAAAAATCATCGGCGAAGAGATCTACAACGAATTTGTTTCTCCTTCGCTCTGGCAGGGAACTATGGCTATCGCAAAAAAACATCTTGCAGAAGGTGATGAGGTTTGGCTAGTGACCGCATCGCCCCAAGACTTTGCTGAGTTAATTGCAGACAAGCTTGGGCTAACTGGAGCGCTTGGAACTCGTGCTGAAACTAAAGATGGAAAGTACACTGGAAATCTGATCGGCAATTTGTTACATGGAAAAGAGAAGGCCCGTGCAGTTCTAGAATTAGTAAATTCGAGAAATATCGATATCAAGGATTGTTTTGCTTACTCAGATTCACATAATGATCTTCCGCTTCTAGAAAGCGTTGGTCATCCAAATGCAATCAACCCAGATGCAAAACTACGAATTATCTCATTCTCTTCAGGTTGGCCGGTACATGATTTCCGAAGACTCCGTTGGTTAAATCGTTTTATTGGTCCACTTGTTAGCCGTCTTGCAGGATTTTGGACTTACCTAACAGCGCGCAAAAAATAGCGGTAGCGTTAGCCCCTTATGTCACTTGCTGACTCGGTGCGCTCTAATTTAGGTCCAACCTTTGCCGATGACTTGCGCACTCGTAGCGATGAAGAGCTAGCTGAACTTTTCAAGCTACGCCCTGATCTAATAAATCCAATCCCAGCAGATCTAACGACGCTGGCATCACGCGCCACATCAGCTCCGAGTTTGATACGCGCTATTGAAGGCTTGAATCTGTGGCAACTTCAAGTACTCGAAGCAGCTTCTTTATTCGAAGTCTCATTTACCGCCAATGAAGTAGTTGAGTTAACCGTAAAGCAAGCAACTACAGTTGTAGAACAACTAGTAACGCTCGGACTTCTATACAAAGATGGAAAGAAATTCCGAATCCCTCGCGCAGTCCGCGACATTTTGGGTGAATACATCGCCGGCCTTGGACCAAGCGTTGCGCAAGAAATCAATTTTGATTCACTCAAGAAGGCTCCGAATGGAGCTTTGGAATTGCTCGAACGTCTTATGTGGGGACCACCTAGAGGAGAAGTTGGTGATATCCATAAGAAGGGTGGGGTGATTGAATGGTTATTGAAGAATCGTTTCCTTATCCCAGTAGATTCAAAGACTGTTCTACTTCCAAGAGAGGTAGCGATACACCTTAGAGGTGGCAAACTCCATAGAGAGTATTTGACGAGCGAACCCAAACTCGAGGGTAAGTCAGTAACGCAAACTGAATCTGATCGCGCTGCAGTCGCATCAATAGCAACCTTGCTACGCCTAGTCAGTGAGCTCTTAAATTTCTGGGCCGAAGAAACTCCAACCGCACTGCAATCTGGTGGGCTAGGCGTTAGAGATTTAAAGAAGGCCTCTGAACATCTAGGCGTTGAGGAAAATTTCACCGCATTTATCGCCGAATTGGCATATCAGTTGGGAATCTTAAGTATCGAGGTTGATGGTCGAATCTTGCCGAATTCAAACTTCGACATTTTCCAAACTAAGAATTTTGAAGAGCAATGGCGCGAACTAGTCTCAAGTTGGCAGATAAGTACCCGCGTGACTGGTTTAATCGGAAGAATCGATTCACGAAATATAACTGCCCTTGGAAGTGAGCTAGATCGAGCTAATTCCACTCGAATCCGACGGATAATTCTGGAAGCTCTAAAACCAAATCTCGCCCCTGCATTAGATTCATTAACGAATGCTGCGCGTTGGCATTACCCACATCGTCGTGCTCTGACAATCAACTCTGAAGTAGTGGGTTGGACAGTTAGGGAAGCTGAATGGCTTGGGTTGACCGGCGCTGGCGCGCTCTCCTCTTTTGGTAAGAAATTCCTTACTGGCGAAAAGAGATTGGGAATTGATGCAGCTCTCCCGGCTCCCGTAGATCACATCCTTATTCAAGGTGATAACACCGCTATCGCACCTGGCCCACTAACGGTTGAAATCTCACGCCACCTCTCCACCTTCGCTGATATCGAAAGTCGCGGTGGAGCTACCGTCTACCGCTTCTCGGAGGGTTCGTTGCGGCGCGGCCTTGATCACGGCCACACGGGTGAGGAAATAAGAACTTTTCTCCG
>RGJX01000063.1 GCA_010023045.1 Actinomycetota bacterium
GCCGAAGTTTTTGGAATCTGTCCTAGTTGCTGAATATGGGAGATATCCGAGGCTTGCCCACTCCAATTTGTCCTTACTGTGCATCTGATCTCATCAATGTCACGGTCAAGTTCGATTTAGATACCTATGAGATATCGATGTACCTTCTGGATAATGCTAGTTGTGCGGAGTGTGGCGCTTTAGTTACTGCGCCGACGCCGGAAGATCTAATGTTGGGCTAGCAATTCGAATAGCAGAGCGATTTACCTCATTGTCAGGTATCACCCAGCGCTTAAAGCTCTCACTTCTAAACTCAAGCACTAAGACTGGCTTTTTTCGGTAGACAACACAGAAATCTCGACCACGCCGATGCCACATCGTTCCCAGCATGATTACAAATGGAAAACCTGTCCCGGGGGCCCGCATTCCTCTTAGAACCTGAGTTGTCCAGGGATTTGAATGAGGGGTAACAGAGACAAGATTGGAGATCTTGGACTTGGGGTCGCGCCAAAACGCTCCCAAATTCTCAAGCCAACTTAACTCGTAACGAAAGGAGTCGCCCTCAATTTTTAACATCTTTAAATCCTAGTCGAAGATTGGACCAACGTTTCGAGATCTTTTGATTTCAAAGAATCCGGGATAGCTTGCAACTCCGACAACACCATCCCAAAGTTTTCCAGCTTCTTCACCTTTAGGCGCCGGCGAAATTACAGGTCCAAAGAATGCGACATCACCAATTGCAATGATTGGGGTACCTACATCATTTCCCACCATCTTTATGCCGCGCTCATGGCTTTCGATGATGGCAGCATCAAGAGTCTCATCATTTATGGCGCTGGCAAGGTCCGCGGAGAGCCCCACTTCTACTAGCGCTTCTTTAAATAGAGCCTCACCAATCTCCATTTTCTTAAGGTGAATTCGTGAGCTTATTGCGGTGTAAAGCGGAAGAGTTATTTGAACTTATATTCATCAGATACATCTTTATCGCGATTTAGGTAGGCAAGGCTAAATAAATTCCATTCGACCTCGATATCTCTAACTTTCTCGACTTCGAGGATCCATCTAGAGGTCATCCATGCCCATGGGCAGAGTGGATCGAACCAAAAACCGGCTTTCTGCTTAGACATTATCAAGCCTTTCCAAATCTTCGATCGCGTTCTGCATAAATTTCTATCGCGCGCCAGAGGGTCTCTCTAGTCACGTCTGGCCACAATACATCCATAAAGACCATTTCTGCGTAGGCCGATTGCCAAATAAGGAAGTTTGAGGTTCGTTGTTCGCCTGAACTTCTTAAGAATAGATCCACATCACTCATTTTTGGTTCATCCAAGTATTTTGCAAAAACTTTCTCGTTTATCTGGTCGGGCTTTACTTTCTTGCGGGCTACATCCCGAGCAAGCTCAGCAGCAGCGTCAGCAATTTCTGCTCGTCCCCCATAGTTCACACACATATTCAAGGTGAGTACTTTGTTCCTCTTGGTTTGCTCTTCGGCAATTTGGAGCTCCTCAATTACCGATTTCCAAAGTCTTTGTGGTCGCCCCACCCAGCGAACACGGACTCCCATCTCATGCATCTCATCACGTCGACGACGGATCACTTCACGATTAAATCCCATCAAGAATTTAACTTCCTCAGGAGAACGGCGCCAATTCTCAGTAGAAAATGCGTAGGCAGATAGCTCTTTTACGCCAATTTCGATTGCGCCTTGGACAACATCAAAGAGCGCCTTTTCTCCGGCTTCGTGGCCTTTCGTTCTTGGCAGGCCACGCGATTTTGCCCAACGACCATTTCCATCCATCACCAGCGCTACGTGGTTTGGAATCCGATCCGTGGGAAGTTTCGGGGGTTTCACTTCGCGGCGCGCTCCACCATCGGAAGACTTCTAAGTTCGCGCTCTAGATGCCATTGGAGATATGCCGCAACTAAACCAGAGGCTTCGCGGCGATGCTTAGGGTCACTAACATCTGCGCTCTCCCAATTTCCAGTCAAGAGATCAGACATTAATTGCAGAGTTTCAGGAGCTGGCGTTGCCGATGCAGATGGTCGGCACTCGATACATACCGAACCGCCACCAACTAGAGAGAAATATTTATGTGGCCCGGGTGCTTCACAATTCGAACAGATTGTCATGGAGGGCGCATAACCTGCGATAGAAAGTGAGCGAAGTAGATAGGCATCTAATACAAGAGATGGTTCATGTGATTCATAAGCAAGCGCTTTTAAAGCCCCTACTAGCAATAGAAATTGTTGTAGGGCTGGCTCACCTTCGTTGGAAGTAAAACGTTCTGCAGCTTCCAAAATCGTTGAAGCGATGGTCCACTTCCGGTAATCAGCAGCTAGCGAGTCGCCGAAATTTTCTAAACTTTCAACTTGCGTTACAACATCAAAGGTTTTTCCCACATAAAGCTGGATATCAACCAGGCTTCCGGGCTCAAGGCGCGCACCAAATTTAGATTTGGTTCTTCGCACACCTTTCGCGACAGCGCGCACCCGACCATGCTCTCGAGTAAAGAGCGTGATGATGCGATCAGCCTCCCCAAGTTTCTGGGTGCGGATTACCACCGCCTCGTCCCGATATAACGCCACGGGATAAAGGTAGTGATTGCTACTGTCGAAGAGCGCGATTGACCGCTGAAACCACCGCTTTTAATGAGGCGGTCGTGGTGGAAGGGTCGATACCGACGCCCCAATAAGTACCACCATTTACTGTGCACTCAAGGTAAGCCGCGGCGCTCGCATCTCCACCAGCGCTCATTGCATGTTCGTAATAGTCAGCTACTTGAACATTAACTCCATGCGCTTGCAAGATGTGACAGAACGCGGAGATTGGCCCATTTCCAGAACCATTTAGAGTTACTGGTTTCTTGTTCTCCAATAGTTCAACGGTTAACTCAACTTCCTTGTTTGGAGATGAAGTCTGGGTTAGACCTTCAAGTCGGTAACGTCCCCATTGATCATCTTCAGAAGGAAGATATTCATCGACGAAGATCCGCCACATCTCTTCGGGAAATACCTCGCCACCTTCGCTATCAGTCTTCGCTTGAATCACTTTGCTAAATTCAATCTGCAATCTTCGAGGTAAATCAAGCTGGTGCTCACTCTTCATGATGTAAGCGACTCCGCCTTTACCGGATTGTGAGTTGACTCGAATAACAGCCTCATAAGAGCGACCAATATCTTTCGGATCAATTGGAAGGTAAGGAACTGCCCAAGTGAAATCATCAACTTCTTTTCCAGCAGCACTAGCATCTTTCGCAAGATGCTCGAATCCTTTCTTAATCGCATCTTGGTGTGACCCGCTAAATGCGGTGAAAACAAGGTCACCACCGTATGGGTGGCGCTCCGGAACTCGAAGTTGGTTGCAATATTCAACGGTTTGGCGAATCTCAGATATATCGCTGAAATCAATCATCGGGTCGATGCCATGGGTCAATAGATTTAAACCAAGTGTAACTAGACAGACATTTCCGGTCCGCTCCCCATTTCCAAAGAGCGTGCCTTCAATTCGATCCGCGCCAGCCAAATAACCCAATTCGGCCGCAGCTACTCCAGTGCCTCGATCATTGTGCGGATGAAGACTCAAAACTATGCCTTCGCGATATTTTAGATTGCGATGCATCCATTCAATTGAATCTGCGTAGACATTCGGAGTTGCTAACTCAACTGTCGCAGGAAGATTGATAATTGTCTTCCACTCTGGCGTGGGTTGCCAGACATCATTAACTGCATTGCAAACTTCAAGCGCAAACTCCAACTCGGTTCCGGTATAGGACTCCGGGGAATACTCAAAAAACACGGTAGTGCCGGGCACGGTGCTAACCAGCTCTTTGCAGAGCTTTGCGCCCTCAACAGCGATCTGCTTAATGCCTTCCTTGTCCATTCCAAAGACGACGCGGCGCTGCAGCGTAGAGGTTGAGTTGTATAGGTGAACTATTGCTTGTT
>RGJX01000064.1 GCA_010023045.1 Actinomycetota bacterium
CTGTCTGAAGAACTCCCAAGGCCTTTTTCCATAAGAAACAATTCGAAGCAATAACTCAACTGAGTAAATCACAAAGCAGACCAAGTCAATCTGCTCACATGCCGCCCGTACCGACCCATCAAGATCTGGCATCGTAAGAATCGCAAGCGAAGTGGCGTTAACAAGAATTACAAAAGCAATCAACAACTCAAAAGGCGAGCTATAAACCAACTTCGTTAACCAAGGAATTCGCCAAGGATGAATCTGCATCTCACGGCCATATGCGCTTACTGAATTCACGGGGCGAGCCTAATGACTTAACTGGACCCGTGCATTCCGAGAGAGGAGACTAAACGTTGTTGATATTTGCATGCACGGTCTTAGCGATGATGGGGATTGCATATTCCCAGTCAACTCCAAACATATTTTTAAAAGCCGTAGCAAAATCAATCTTGGTCGCCATCTGGGCGTAAAGCTCAATTAAGGAGTCTGGACCCTTAAGCGCAACAAAGGTTTCAACAACGAGACTTCCCAGCGCGTAGTTCAACCATGAATCAAACTTACTCGGCAGGTAGTTTTCCTTTGCTGACTTTAGGAATTCGATAATTTCAGCCTCGCTAATTCGCATACATTGCCCACTGCAATCGGCCTTAATGAAGTCTCGATAGGCAGGAAAGTCATCAAAATTGATAGCTGCATTTTGAATCCATTCAGCACCTCCCTCTCTAAACCAGGCATGGGGCCAAAGATTTGATTTGCCCATGATTGGAACTCTCTGAAGTGCATGAAAGTACTCATGCGCTTCTAACATTCCGGTGAGGAAACGTGCTTTCCCAGTTGGGTCATAAGGGTCCATCATGTTCGGAACCCCTTGGACAATTAAGGCGATATCGCTTCCTGAGAAAGTTGATTGCTGCATAGCTCCTACGCAATTCCTGGACCTGTCATCGCAACGGCCCGTTATTTGGCGACCATTCTCGGCTTGATTGATGTGTTCATAGTCTTGAGTAGAAAGTTTCTGCCTTAGAGTTTCGTCCGCCCACCTCAAATCTTGGTAGTTGAAACGTATAACTAATATTTTGCCAGGCTCTCTGCGATCGGGGAATGCTCTCGAAATGAGACTCAAAGCCAATGGATAATTATCAAAAAATGGCTTTGTATTTGGACCGGTATAAATCTCAAGTGTTCCCACTTTTGACTTACTATTTTTGATTATTTCCGAGGTTCGTTTCCACGCAGCGTAAGAGATACCCGCTCGGGCTTCATAGAGATTTTCAAAACTCGTAGGAGTCGGTGTCGGTTTCGGAGAAGCAGAAGGTGTTACTTGAACTCCAGCAGTGGGAGAAGGGATCGGAACGGGCGCGGGAGATTGCTTCGGTATCGGCGAAGTGGACGCTGTTGCAACAGGAACTGGCGCTGCCTGCTTAATTACTCGACCTGTGCTCCAAACGAGATTTTTTCCACTCTTTTTGCAAGTGAAAACTTTACCTTTGTAATTCTTAGTAGTTCCAACTTTCTTGCAAGCCGCACCCACTTTTGGAACAGGCTCCGTATACGAGGGAGTTGCTGATCCAAATAGCAAAGCGAAAACAAGCACTGTAAGGGTGAATCTCGCTCGCATCAAGAAATGCTATCGCTCCCCACCTTCTAGAAACTCTCAGGCGCCAATAGAATCCCAACATGGCCGCCAACGAGTTCTCAAAAATCTCAGATATGTCCGCTCTCCTATATCTAAATGGAGAATGGAAGAAGAGCTCCGGGCCACAACACGATGTAATTAATCCCGCCACCGAAGAGCGCGAAGGCAGTTACGCCGATGCCACCCCCGATGAAATCGAAACCGCCGTTGCGAACGCAAATAACGCCCAGAAAATCTGGTGGTCAATGAGCGCCCTCGATCGCGCAAACGCGCTCCACCAAGTCGCCGACGCGATGCAAGAAAACTCCCGTTACACCGGCGAATGTCTCACCCGCGAAATGGGAAAACCATTTAGAGAATCCAATTGGGAAGGTGGCGCAGCCGCCTCCTCTTTCAAGTACTACGCTGAAATTGCAAGAAGTGAACAAGGAAGAGTGGCCGGACCTGCAATCGCCGGACAACTTCAAATGGTCATCAAAGAACCGCTAGGCGTTGTCGTCTCAATCGTTCCCTACAACTTCCCAATGCTCCTCGCCGGATGGCAGACCGCCGCCGCACTCGCTGCTGGAAATGCTGTCATCATCAAACCCTCTGAATTAACTTCACTAACACTTCTAATGTGGATGAAAGCCTTCAAAGATCTTCCTGAAGGGCTAGTACAAGTAATTACTGGCGGCGCTGAAGTCGGCGAAAGACTGGTTCGCCACAAAGATACCCATGCAATCGCATTCACCGGAAGCGTCCCTGCTGCAAAGAAAGTCGCAGCCGCTGCATCCGAAAGATTCAAAGCAACCCTTATCGAAGCCTCCGGCAACGATGCCTTCATCGTCATGCCATCCACCGATGTCAAAGTCGCAGCACGAGGCGCCGCCTTCGCCGCATTCCTAAATTGCGGACAGGTCTGCACATCCGCTGAACGCTTCTATGTTCATGAAGATGAGATCGGCCCGATGGCCTCAAAGCGAGAGTTAGAAAGATTCGAAAAGATAATCGAAGCTGCAAAAACTGATGGCGCTCAAGTCGTCTGTGGCGGTGAAAGAAACGGAAGCCGCGGCTATTTCTATAAACCAACCGTCCTTAAAGTCACTCCCAACAACTCAATCATGCAAGGCGAGTGCTTCGGCCCCGTTGCACCGATTGCAAAAGTCAAAGACCTAGATGAAGCAATAAAACTAGCCAATGATTCCCAACTCGGCCTCGGCGCAAATATCTACACCGAATCCCTAGAAGAAGCATTCCGCGCTGTAAATGAAATAGAGACCGGCATAGTCTGGGTAAATACTCCGCTAAACGATAACGATGCAATTCCATTCGGCGGTAGAAAATTCACCGGCACCGGCCGCGAACTCGGAGTCGAAGGACTCGAACAATTCCGCCGCTCCAAAATGGTCATGATCGCCCCCAAAGCCGAAGCCGATCCCGAATGGTTCCCATACCCCGATGACGAAGCGTTTAACTAAGTTTTGTACTAATCCTTAATATCCAAGATAACTTCGTTGTAACGCATAAACCCCGGTTTCCAAGGCGGATCAAAGCGCGCAATTCGCAGCGATCCAACTGGCGTCAACTTCTCCTTCGCAAGAGCTTCTCGTAGCTCTGCTTCCTTCTCTTGAATCTTGGACGTAGTAGTCATACCGCTAAATGGAAGTGCAGCCGAAAGTTGCTCGGGAATCGTGCGCAATGCAACTTTAGAATTTCGCGGATTAGGTAAGTCCTTTATCGTCATCTCCGCTGGCATAACAAACGAGACAATCCATGAACGCGAATCACTCGATTCCTGAAGCACTGGGGCAGTCATCGCAATGTTGTTCTGGGAAATATAAGTAACCAGAGGACGAAAACCAAGGCTGCCAGCCTGCTCATATGGCGCTTCAACAAGCACATCTGCCATCACACATGAGTGGTAGCGACGAATTTCTACCTTCGTCTTTGGAATTTTCTTTACTAGATCAAATTTCTGTCGCTCAGTCATGCAACGAGGCTACTCCCGTCCAAGCTTGCTTAAGACGGGTCTCGCAAGAGGTTCTCAATTCCCTCATGATTGTCAGGGCCAAGTTGTACTTTCCAATCATGAGCGAGAGCTGCCCAACCTGCGATAGCGAAACTGGGCTGCGCGAAATCATCTACGGCCTACCCGCCGAACCAGTCGATG
>RGJX01000065.1 GCA_010023045.1 Actinomycetota bacterium
TGATAATTCTGGTTCCATCAAAAGCTCTAGATTTGGATGTTCACTAATCAATTTTGCGCTTTCGCGCGCAACTTCCATCGTCTTATCCATCGCTTCTGCGTACTTTTTAGTTCCATGTGCGGCAAGTGAGAACCAGAATGGTAAGCCGCGAACTCGCCTCGTGAGATGGATGGCGTAATCAGATGGATTCCACTCACCGCTTTCCAGCGCTTCAAGGTAACCGGCATGTTGGGTATGGGCTGCTCGAGCAATCTCCGGATCACGATAAATGAGCGCGCAGGCATCAAAAGGCGCAAATAACCATTTATGTGGATCTACGATAAATGAATCGGCTAATTCAACACCGGCGAACAAGTGCTTACTATTTGGTGAAGCCAGCGCTGCTAAACCATATGCGCCATCTACGTGGTACCAAATTCCGCGATCTTTGGCCGCTTTACCAATTCCTTGTAAGTCATCGATAATTCCCAAATTTGTTGTTCCCGCAGTAGCAATGACAGCAAAGACTCGTTTAGTTGGATTATCTCGATGGAACTCATCTATCTCTTTTCCAACTACCGCGCCTTGTAACCTATGTTGCGCATCGCATTTGATATTAAGAATTTCGACATCCATCACGCTTGCAGCGCTCTTTATTGAAGAATGCGCTTGATCGCTACACGCAATGACCCACTTACTTACATTTGGGTACTTACTTCTTGCATCATGCCTTGCCGCAACTAGAGCAGACAAATTTCCTACCGTTCCTCCTTGGACAAAGACACCGCCTGCAGTTGCTGGAAAACCGGCTAGATCACTTAGCCATCGAAGCGCTTGGTTCTCGGCAAATACTGCACCGGCGCCCTCCATCCAAGAGCCGCCATATAGCGATGAGGCGCCGACAACTAAATCAAATAGGTTTGAAGATTCCGTGGGAGCGGAGGGAATGAATGCCAAATTCCGAGGATGATCAGTTGAGATACAAGCTTGCGCTAGAACATGCTTAAAGAGATCAAGCGCTTTTTCGCCACCAATTCCACTCTCGGTAATTGTCTCGCCCACTTCGGCATATAACTCGTCATAAGTCCATGGACCATCGAGGGGTGGATCTTTCTTAAGACGAATTAATGAGTATTCGAGAATTTTTGCAGCAAGTGCATCAATCTCTTCATCAAACTCATGCATCCCCGAATAGCGCCTTTCGCTTCGAACTTCTTACAATGTTACGGAGCATTGTCGGAAAAACAAATGCGTGAAGTGGGAGAACGAGATACCAATAAAGCTGGCCACCAAGTCCTCGTGGCGAGAACGTTGCCTCTTGGGTAATTCGCACCTTGCCATCTTCGGGTGCGATGCGAAACTCCAACCAAGCTTTTCCGGGAAGAATCATCTCGGCATAAAGGCGAAGTACTTTCTCTTTTTCAATCGTCTCTACTCGCCAAAAATCCAGACTATCGCCAATTCTTAAGTGTTTTGGATCGCGCCGACCGCGCCTAAGTCCCACTCCGCCAACGATGCGATCAAGGACTCCTCTTGCCCACCATAAGAAGTCAGCGCCATACCAACCAGTTTCGCCACCGATCTGTTCGATAGATTTCCAAACGCAATCAATAGGCGCATCGGTCAATACATCGCGTTTATCTCGATGGGTGATTTCTCCGGCCCAATCTGGATCACTCTGGGCTTTCTGCCATGGCGCGGTTATTGCGGTGGCATCAGACCAACGCGTCTCTACTTGGTTACTCGTTGTGCGCGAGAGCGCCAGATTTATCGCGGTGGTTACATCAATTAGCCCCTCTGGTGGCTTAGGAATAATGGCATCGATGCTCTTCTTCGGGTCTGCGACCGTCTCATTTATGAGCGAGCCGATTAATGGCCGCGCTAACCGCGTTGGGACTGGTGTGACGAAACCAATCCAGAGCGAAGATAGTTTTGGCGTAAGGACTGGGACTTTGATGATCCAACGCCTTCTTAAGCCAGAACATTTAGCAAATTTCTGCATCATATCTGCGTAAGAGAGAATCTCCGGACCGCCAATATCAAAGATTCCACTTACTGGTTCCTTAAGTTTTGCAGAGTTGGTTAAATACCAGAGAACATCGCGCACTGCGATTGGATGCGTGCGATTAGAGACCCACTTTGGAGTTGTCATAATCGGAAGTCGATGCGTCAAATGTCGAAGCATCTCAAAGGATGCCGAGCCTGATCCGATCACAATTCCCGCGCGAAGCTCAAGAACCGGTACCGATGTCGAACTTAACTCAACTCCAGTTCGCGCGCGCGAGGCCAAGTGCTTACTTTGTCTTTCATCGTTAGCAATTCCACCAAGATAAACGATCTGCTTTACTCCGGAAGCTTCAGCCGCTTTTGCAAAGTTACGTGCCATCTTCGCTTCAAGTTCATCAAAGTCTGCTCCAACGCCAATTGAATGTAATAAATAAAAGGCGGTATGCACTCCCTCAAGTGCGCTCTTCATCTCATCGAAATTTGTTGCATTCCCAACAGATACTTCAACTTCGTTTGCCCAAATCTGTCCCGATATCTTCTTCTCATCACGAACGGAAACTCGTACTTTCAATCCTTCATTCAACAACGCGCGCACAAGCCGACCACCCACATAACCAGAGGCCCCAGTTACCAGTATTCGACGCGAGTTATTCATGGTTCAACACTAGACTCACCTTTATGTCTCGGCCAAAGGTAGTTGTATTGGGCGCCGGTTTTGGCGGTTTAACAGCAGCTAAAGCCCTCGATTCCATCGCAGATGTCACCCTCGTAGATCGCCACAACTTTCAGACTTTCTTGCCCCTTCTCTACCAAGTCTCAACCGCTGGCCTTGCTGCTGATCACATCGCCCACCCAATCCGCGGCGCGCTAAGAAAGACAAATATCAAGTTTCGTATGGGCTCACCTCTCACAATTGACCATAAGAACAAATCAGTGAAATTGGATTCGAGTGAAGTTCTTGACTTTGATTACTTAGTGATTGCACTTGGTTCGGCTACAAATGATTTTGGAGTTAAGGGTGTAGCGGAACATGCACTCGGAATGAAGAGCGTCTCGGAGGCACTTGAGATTCGCTCCTCTATCTTGCGCCGCTTTGAGGATCTATGTCGTTTTGAAGATGACACCAAGTTATCCATCACAGTTGTGGGAGGTGGCCCAACTGGCGTTGAGATGGCCGGCGCCATCGCTGAACTTAAGAAAGGTCCTCTCAAATCAGACTTTGCGTCCGCTGCTAAGAACATAGAGGTAAATCTCGTAGAAGCTGGTCCAAGAATTCTCCCCTCGTTTTCGCCACTACTCTCTCACCGCACCAAGAAGGATTTAGAGAAGTTGGATGTAAAAGTTTTCGTCAACACTTCCGTCAAGGAAGTTAAGCCGCGCGAAATTATTCTTGGTGATAAATCAAAATTAGCCTCCGAGGTCACTATCTGGGCTGCCGGAGTTACTGGCGAACCAGTAATGAAAAAATTAAATCTTCCAATTGAAGGTGGTCGTATTGCTGTTGACCCCACTCTGCAAGTCACTAACTACCCACATATATTCGCAATCGGCGATATCGCTGGAGCAAAAGGCAAAGATGGAAGAGATGTAGCCATAACCAGGCATACCAAGCGGGGATGCCAGCGAGCTTAAGCGGGCCAACTTCAACAACAGCCTTGTGCCGCCCAATCGTGGCCATCGAGCCTTTATCGCGATATTTGAAGGGCTG
>RGJX01000066.1 GCA_010023045.1 Actinomycetota bacterium
TTCCTCAAGTAAATCGGCGGCACCGCTTGCCGAGCTTGCGGCGCGATTTCCGTGCTTTACAACTCGTCCACCCGATGCGGTAATTAGAATTGCAGCGCTGGTTGAAATGTTTATCGTATTGAACCCATCTCCCCCAGTTCCAACGATGTCAACGGCGCGATCTGGAATTTCAACCAAGGAAGCGTGCTCGTAGAGGGAGTCCACCAAGGAAAGCACTTCTTGCGGTCGCTCACCTTTCTCATGCAGGCCAATTAGAAATCCTTTTATCTCTTCATCACTCGCTCGCCCATTCAAGATTTCATTCATCACAGATCGCACATCGCGATCTGATAAATCTTCTTTTCTAGAAAGTTGAGCGATTACTTCAGTGATATTCACTAAATAGAGTTACTTCGTTGCAGTGGCGGTTGAAACTAAATCGAGCACGCTTTTGGAGAGAGTGAATGCGTCTATTGGATGCGTTACGACTCCATCAGCCCTAGACCAGCCAGCCAACCATGCATCTTGCGCTCTGGCGACAATAAGTAGCGTTGGAGGACAATTGAAAATTTCATCCTTTAACTGCCGAGCCAATCCCATTCCGCCTTCTGGGGTGGCTTCGCCATCAAGAATGAAGAGGTCAACGTTGCTCTTCTTGCCGATTTTCTTGGAATCGATGTAGAGGCGAAGGGCATCTGCGGTTGCAAACTCGATGACCTCATTCTCAGGAAGACCCTGGGAAAGCCGGCTACCAAGAGCTTTGCGAACGCTCTCCCTCACAGTTGCATCATCTGAATAGACCAGAATCTTGAAGGTCTCATCGGTTGCGCTCATAACAGGTGAGTCTAGAGGGAAATCCAGTTAAGGCCTGAGGAGAATTCCGAGTGATGCGCTTCACCGCCACGGAAGGCTATCCGCTAGGGGCTTTTAGCTGGCTTTTCAGGAATAATCGCCCGCATGTCCAGCGCCGTTGCAACTCCGCCCACACGGCTGAATCGCCCGAATATCGTTGCGGTAGGAACAATTGTCTGGCTCTCAAGTGAGTTGATGTTCTTCGCGGCTCTCTTTGCTATGTACTTCACCACCCGGGCGGTACAAGGTCCGGAGATCTGGGCCGAATCTGTTGAGTTACTCAATATCCCCTTTTCAGCGATAAATACAACGGTGCTAGTCCTCTCATCGGTTACATGTCAGTTTGGTGTTTTCGCCGCTGAGCGATTCCAAAATGCTAGAACTGGCGCACTCTGGCAACTTTCAAAGTGGGGAATGCGCGAATGGTTCGCCCTCACTTTCATTATGGGTGCGTTCTTTATCGGTGGACAAGTTTTTGAATATGCCGAGTTAGTACATGAAGGGTTGACTCTTTCTTCAGCTCCATACGGGTCTGTCTTCTATCTCGCGACCGGATTCCATGGACTTCATGTAACTGGCGGACTGCTTGCATTCCTAGTCGTTCTGATTCGAGTTTCAAAGGCGCGTCGTTTTGGTCACTCGCAAGCAACGACCGCCATCGTGGTCTCCTACTATTGGCACTTCGTGGATATCGTTTGGATTGCGCTATTTTCGGCGATCTACTTGGTGCAATGACATGAGCAAGTCGGTGAACAAGGTCTTTGGTTTCATCTCAAGATATCGCCGCCATCGCTTCGCTGCCCCACTCATGCTCTTTATCGGACTTCTCTTTGCTGGCGTTGGATATTCCGTTGCTCAAGCTGCTACCGAAGAAGTCCAAGTTGTTCTATCTTCGGATAAAGCCTCTTTAATTTCAGAAGGAAAGGAAATCTTTGCTCGTGGCTGCTCTTCCTGCCATGGCTTAAATGCCGAAGGTGCCGGGGCAGCACCCTCTTTGATTGGAGTTGGCGCTGCATCAGTTGATTTTCAAGTCGCAACAGGACGAATGCCAATGGCCGATATGAGTCAACAGGCAATGCGGAAAGAACCGGTGTACAACGAAGCCGAAGTTGCTGCGCTTGCTGCCTATGTTGCTTCTCTAGCTCCTGGCCCTGCCTCAGTCACAAATGAAGAGTTGTTCTGGGAGCGAGATGGAAACACGGCTGATGGTGGCGAACTATTTAGAACAAATTGCGCCATGTGTCACAATCTTGCCGGCCAAGGTGGAGCGTTGACGCAAGGAAAATACGCGCCCACAGTCATGGGCGTTGAGCCGAAACATATTTATGAAGCGATGGTCACTGGCCCACAAGCTATGCCGGTCTTTGCGAATTCTGTCTTGACCCACGAAGAGAAACTCTCTGTCATAAAGTGGATTAAGTTTGTTGAAACTGAGCCTTCACTAGGTGGCGCAGCACTTGGTCGCGTAGGACCAGTAACAGAAGGCGCAGTTGGATTTATTCTCGGCCTAGGAATTCTTATCGGTATTGCAGTCTGGCTAACGACGAAGGCGCGCTAATGAGTGAGACAAATAAAGAACTCGAACCACTCTCTGATCCTGGACTTCCAGAACACGTTCACCGCAAGACGGATGTAGATCCACTAGCCGCGAAAAAGGCGGAACGGCAAGTCTCAATCCTCTTTACTCTCTCAGCGCTAGGCACAATCCTCTTTGTCTATGCATATGTATGGATTCCAGAAGACACTTTGATTTTCCTACCGCTCTTTAACGTAACGAACGCTCATCAACTCTTCTTGGGTCTTGGTTTAGCTATGGCGCTCTTCTTTATCGGCATGGGCGCAGTTCATTGGGCTAAAACTTTGATGCCAGATCATGAGGTGGTCGATTATCGCAAGGAACAGCGCTCTAGAGATGAAGACAGGGCAGCATTTGTTGCAACGGTAAAAGATGGGGCCGCTCAAGCAGGATTGGGTCGCCGTCCATTGATCAAGCGAAGTCTTGGACTTGCTCTCGGACTTGTTGGGCTCTCGCCAATACTCCTACTACGTGATTTGGGGCCTCTTCCTGAGAATGACTTAAATGAAACCAATTGGAAGGCTGGCACCCGATTAGTTACTGACCCGGGCGACCGACCCATAAGACCATCGGATCTAGAAGTAGGTGGAGTTGCTCAAGTTCAACCGGAGTTCCCAGCCGGAAAAGTTCGCCACCTTGATGACATCGCTCAGGACTCAGTGCTCTTGATCCGCATCCGTCCCGAAGAATTCAATCTAGATGCAGAGCGCCTCTCTTGGACTTACGAAGGCATTATTGCCTTCTCCAAAATCTGTTCTCATATGGGCTGTGCCGTAGCTCTCTACGAGCAGACCACCAAACATCTGCTATGTCCATGCCATCAATCAACCTTTGATGTAACCAGGGCGGCGAAAGTTATCTTTGGACCAGCAGCAAGACCACTGCCACAATTAGCCATCACAGTTGATAACGAGGGCTACCTAGTGGCAAAGGCGCCATTTAGCGAAGCCGTTGGACCGAGTTTCTGGGGGCGTGATTCACAATGAGCGCACGTGAGCGAATAGCTGGCGGAACCGCAAGTTTCATTGATGAGCGCACGGGCGCTGCAAAGTGGATGAAGAAGACGCTTACTAAAGTCTTCCCGGATCATTGGTCTTTCATGCTTGGCGAGATCGTCATGTACTCCTTCGTGATTCTTCTACTATCTGGAACTTTCCTTACCTTTTGGTTTGACCCATCAATGCGAGAGGTCGAATACGAAGGTTCATATGAACCCCTTAACGGAATAAAAATGTCTGCCGCTTAC
>RGJX01000067.1 GCA_010023045.1 Actinomycetota bacterium
ATCTTCATCTTCATTGTGATGTTCTCACCCGGTGGAATCTCAGGTGCCTACTACCGACTTCGTCTTCGCTACCTAGCCAATAAATCAAAAACGCCTCAAGTAAAAGCATAAATGCAACCAGTTCTCTGGCGCCCCTCAGAATCATCAATCAAGTCGAGTTCGATTCAATCCTTAATTAATGAGTTGAATCAGGCGCAAAATCTCGGGATAGATAGCTATTGGGGACTGCACAAATGGAGCATTGAGAATATCGGCGAATTCTGGAGCAGAACCTGGGATCGCTGCGGACTTATTGGCAGAAAAGGTGTCCATGCATATACACCAGCGCAATATTTCCCGGAAGCAAAATTCTTCGCCGATGCAGAGCTCAACGTTGGCGAAAACTTACTTAGTTATGGCACAGATAGCGAAGTTGCAATAATTGAAGTCGACGAGTCCTACGCCTCTCGTGAGATAACTTACGGAGAACTCCGCAACTCTGTTGCTGCATGTGCAGCCGCTCTCCGAGCGCTTGGTGTTGCGGCCGGTGATCGAGTTGCCGCTTGGACACCCAATAATTCTGAGGCCGCCATCTTCGCGATAGCAGCATTAAGCATCGGTGCCGTGGTCAGCACCGCATCGCCAGACTTTGCCCCCAGTGCTGTCCATGACCGATTCGGTCAAATTGAGCCTAAATTTCTTCTAGCGTGCTCTAGCTATAACTACAACGGTAAGAAATTTGATTGCATTGGGAAGATTGAAGAGATAGCAGCAGGACTACCTTCGCTTAAGAAGATAGTTGTCGTGCATCGCGATGAAACCAAGAGTTCGTACGAGGATTGGAAACTCTGGCTCTCACCCCACAAAGGATCTTCGCTCAAGTTCGATCGTTTTCCTTTTGATCACCCCGGATTTGTTTTATTCTCCAGTGGTACCACTGGTAAACCGAAGTGCATCGTTCATAGAGCCGCGGGTGTACTACTTAAGTTACGGGCTGAATACAAATACCACCTTGAGTTATCTAGTCAAGATAGAACTCTCTTCTACACAACTTGCGGTTGGATGATGTGGAATTGGCTTCTTTTCACCCTGGGAACTGGATCATCCATCGTCCTTTATGACGGAAGCCCCGCTTTCCCGAAAGTCGATCGGCTCTTTGAGGTAGCGGCCAAATATAAAGTGACCGCACTTGGTTTCTCAGCGAAGTATGCCGACTCGCTTCGTAAATCCGAACTAGATCTCAAAAGTGAACATGACCTTTCGAAAATTAGATTGATGATGTCCACCGGCTCAGTTCTTGCTCCTGAAAGCTTTGACTTTCTATACAAATCGACCAAACCAGATATGCAGCTCGTCTCACTCTCGGGGGGCACTGATATTTGTGGTTGTTTCATAATGGGAGTTCCCACTCTTCCTGTTCATCGTGGCGAGATTCAGGGCCCTTGCCTTGGACTTGCCATGAACGTCTACCGGCAAGATGGAAGTAATGCCGATAAAGATGAAAAAGGTGAACTAGTTTGTGAAGAGCCATTTCCCTCAATGCCGATTGGTTTCTGGGGAGATGAAGATGGTTCGCGTTACCGCTCTGCTTATTTCTCTGGTTTTGAAGGTGTTTGGACTCATGGAGATTTCTCGGCAGTAACTGAAAATGGCGGATTTCTCATGTTTGGACGGAGCGATGCAACTCTAAATTCGAAGGGTGTCCGAATAGGAACTGCTGAAATCTATCGCGTAGTCGAAACATTTCCTGAGGTTAAAGAAGCAATGGCTGTCTCTCAAGACTGGGAGAATGATTCGCGGGTCGTGCTTTTTCTTGTAATGAATGAGAAATCTACTCTTGATGATGACCTTAGGAATCGGTTGAAGACTGCTCTAAGAAACCAAGCAAGTCCAAAACATGTCCCCGATTTGATACTTGCTGCCCCGGAACTTCCTCGCACCAAGTCCAACAAATTGGTTGAACTGGCTGTAACAGATGTAATAAATGGACGAGATGTGAGAAATCGGGATGCCCTTGCAAATCCAGAAGCTTTAGACTGGTTTTCTCAACTTCGCGAAATAAAGTGATTAGAATCTGACATGATCAACAAATTCAACTTTGCACGTATATCGTTGATTCCACTTTTTGCAATTGTGACCCTGCTTCAATTGTTTTCCCTGCCAGGGCAATTTGCCCACATGAGAAGAGAATCAGGAATATCTCTCATAATTGAGATCGCTCTCACCATTACATTTGCTTCTTTAATTGTCTGTGCACAGCTCTCGATTTACTCACTTTGGAAACTTATAGGACACATGGAAGCTGAAACCTTCTACTCCCCAGGTTCTTACAATTGGATGAATCGATTAGTCGCATACTTGAGGGCAGCCATTGCCTTTCCCATAATTCTCATTTTGATTATCGCTCCTCAAGCAGACGACCCAGGAGTACTCGTACTGCTTACTGCAATTCTCCTCTTTCTAGTTAACTTGTATCTATTCTCATCTTTACTGAGAAATCAGATCCAGAGAAATCCTGCACAATAACTTGGGCTAGAATCGGCCTTCGGGGGCAGTAGCTCAGTTGGTTAGAGCCCCGGACTCATAATCCGGTCGTCGTAGGTTCGAGCCCTACCTGCCCCACTCAATTGAAATCAATGTGTAGCTAAGAAATAGACTTTCGCTGTGCGTAACGATCCCTCCATTCAAGACATCAAGGCTCGCTGGAATGATGTTCTTGATGCCCTCGAACGCAAGGACCGGGTTGCCTGGCTTGCTTACTTTGATGGTCGACTAGTGTCATTCGAAGGCGGCGTCTTGACTCTAGATTTCTCCGATCCAAATAAATTTGAAGGCGGACACGACTATTCAAAAGTTAGGATCGAGCGCTTTCGCCCAGCTCTAGAAGAGGAATTGAAAGAAATCTTTGGAGTAGTAATTTCCGTTCAGGAAATCAGTTAGCGCTCGCACCTCGGCGCCGAATTATCCTTGTGATGAAAACTATTACCGCAAGAACGACTAGAGCGTAGACGCCATAATCTAGATATTTTGCCCAACTTTCACCGCTGCGCCATCTATCTTCCAATTGGATTCCAATGTAGATCCAGAGCGCGTTCCAAATTCCACTTCCCGCAGCAGTAAATAGCGAAAATTTCAGCAAACTCATCTTTACTAAACCTGCGGGGATGCTTACAAGGGAGCGAATTAGAGGAATTAGCCTTCCGAAGAAGATCACAAGGGCTCCATACTTTTCAAACCAAGAAAATGCTAAGTCAACATCGCGTTGCTTTACTCCAACAAATTTCCCGAAGCGTGCAACTAAATTTGAGATGCGATCTCTTGATATGGCGTAGCCAATTGAGTAGAGGAAGTACGCACCGACTAGTGAGCCAATAGTCGTAGCCATCCAGACCGCGAAGAATGAGAATTCCCCGATAGAAACATTGAAACCTGATAACAAAAGCACGATTTCTGAAGGAAGTGGAATTATTACGGACTCGATTGCGATGAATAATCCGGC
>RGJX01000068.1 GCA_010023045.1 Actinomycetota bacterium
CACGAAGGTTTCCCTTGCCGGTTTTCAAGACCGGTGCACTAGGCCACTATGCGAGCCCTCCGTGGGAGAACTTACCGGTCTTGCTTGGGCTCCTCAAAATTCTCATCATCTAAACCCGATAGCGCCGGCTTCAAATGAATCCGGAAACGGACTGATGTCATATGGATTGCAACGATCACTAGCGCCGTGATTGCCACGATGAGATTTAGTTGCAGCGATGTCTTGTAGAGAAATACAAATGCGGTTGATCCAATTGCAGTCGCTGTGGCATAAAGCGGGCCACCAGAAAAAATCTGTGGCGTGATACGGCAGACCACATCTCTTAGAACTCCACCACCAACGGCAGCAATTACTCCAATTAAAATAGCGACTAGTTCCGAGGTTCCGTAGAGCAGCGCTTTATAAGTTCCTGCGACGGCAAACAATGACATTGCGATTGAATCTAAGAAGACAATTGCGCCATCGATGCGGCGATACCAACGTCCCAGTATCAACGCAACAGCAACTCCGATAATCGCAGTCAGAATGTAGCGATCTTGCATACCAGCAGGGCGACCCGCATCAATCAAAATATCGCGCAGGAATCCACCACCTAGACCGGTAAGAATCGCAACAGCGGTAACGCCGACTAAATCAAAACGCTTATAGAAGATTGCAAAGAGCGCGCCTTGAAATGCTCCAACCCCAACGCATAGCAAGTCCAGCCAGATTGGAACTACAACAACAGTTGTCATATCGGTAACTCCAATAACTCTTCGATTACCTTTGCTACGCCATCGTCTGTGCAAGGTTCAGCAATAGATTTGGCGTGAAGTTTTCCTTCTGGATGGCCATCGCTCATCGCCCAAGACCTACCTGCCCAGGCAAGCATCGTGAAGTCATTTGGGTTATCGCCGAAGGTAACTGTTTCTTCAGCGCTAATTCCATGTCGCGCGGCAATAAGTGAGAGCGTTGCGCCCTTTGAAACGCCATGACCATTTATCTCTAAGAGTGAGTCATGTGGATTTGAATGGGTTACCGTCGCTATGCCTTCTAACTCGCGCCGGGCAATCTCTAACATCTCATCAGAAGTTAACTCTTGATCAGAACAACGTGCCAACATCTTTGTGGCCGGGCCATCAACAACCTCGAAAATGTCATGCACACCGACATTGTCCTGGCCAACATCCCACCTTGGAACATAAGCCTTTTCGCGGTGGAAATAGTTATGTTTCTCAACTGCAAAAGAGATAGTGGGAATAGCAAGTCGGAGTCGATTGACTGTTTCAATCTGGGCCTCTTTTGGCATCAACCACTCTTCTAGAACTTTCTCATTATGGATGTCATAAAGCTGTGCACCATTTCCCAAGATTGAGCGACCAAAAGGAAATGCCGCGGCGATCTCTTTCATCCAACGAGGTGGTCGTCCCGTTACATAGAAAATCTCTATTCCTAATTCATGCGCGGCGAAGAAAGCATCTTTAGTTCGCTGCGTTATTTCACCGTAATGCGAAACAATCGTGCCATCTAGATCTGTTGCAATTAATTTTGGGCGGCGTAAAAGTGCGCTCAATTAGCTCACCGGTGTGAATCGATCGGTGCCTAAATAGGGCTGCAGCGCTTTTGGTACTAGGACTGAGCCATCGCTCTGTTGGTGATTCTCTAAGATCGCAACAATCATCCGCGGTACTGCGACTAAGGTTCCGTTAAGCGTCGCGACTGGTGAAGTCCCACTCTCGCCTTTGATTCTTATATTTAATCGACGAGCCTGGAAATCCGAGCAATTCGAGGTGCTTGTTACCTCACGATATGCACCCTGAGTTGGGATCCATGCCTCACAATCAAACTTTCGATTAGCGCTCGATCCCAAATCACCAGTTGCAACATCGATTACTCGATATGGAATCTCCATCGCGCTTAGAAATTCCTTCTCCCAATTAAGAAGCCGTAAGTGCTCCGCGGCTGCGTCTTCTGGCTTACAGAATGAGAACATCTCAACTTTTTCAAATTGATGGACTCGAATAATTCCGCGGGTATCTTTTCCATAAGATCCAGCTTCGCGACGGAAGCAAGGTGAATAACCGCTATAGCGAAGCGGCAACTTTGAAGCGTCGAGTATTTCATCCATGTGATAAGCCGCTAGCGGAACTTCACTTGTTCCAACCAAATAGAAGTCATCTTCAGCTAAGTGGAAGACATTCTCAGCAGCTTGGCCGAGAAAACCGGTTCCCTCCATCGCTTCAGGTTTAACCAAGACTGGCGGGATGACCGGTATGAATCCAGCTTTAGTGGCCATCTGGATTGCGTAATTAACGAGCGCTAATTCCAATAGCGCACCAACGCCGGTTAAGTAATAGAAACGTGCGCCTGAGACCTTTGCGCCACGCTCAACATCAATAGCTCCAAGTATCTTTCCGAGTTCAACATGATCTTTCGCTTCAAAATCAAAGTTGCGAGGCTTCCCCACTTCTTCGATTACTTTGAAATCTGCTTCGCCACCAATAGGGGCTCGCTCATCTACAAGATTTGAAATACCAAGCGCTAACTTCTTAAAAGCTTCCTCGGTCGCGCTCTTCTTGGATTCTGCTTCCTTAACTTGGGCAGATAGCGTCTTTGCGCGCTCAAGTAAGGCGCTCTTCTCATCGCCCTTTGCAGCTCCAACTGATTTAGAGAGGGTGTTCTGTTCGGCTCGAAGCGCTTCAAATTCCACAATCGCAGTCCTACGAACTTCATCCGCAGCAAGAACTTCATCAACTAGAGATGTACTTTCGCCGCGCGCTTTCTGTGAGGCGCGGACCAAATCCGGATTCTCGCGGAGCAGCTTTACATCAATCATATTTTCTTTCCAGCTCGCACTTGTGCGAGCCAATTATCAGCAGCGCTAAATGATTCATCTGTGGTTGCTTTTGTGGTGGTAGGTGGAACTTTATCGGCTCGCGGATATGAACCGAGGTATCTGACATCTTCACAGATACGACGAAGCCCAGTAAGCGCATCACCTACTCTCTCTTCACTTATATGACCTTCGGCATCGATGATGAAGTGATAATGGCCCAACTCTCTTCCGGTGGGACGAGATTGGATAAAGGTTAGATTCACGCCGCGCACCGCAAACTCAGTTAAAACTTCTAAGAGCGCGCCAGCGTGATCTGCTCCGATAAATGCCGCGAGTGAAGTGCGGTCATGGCCAGTTCTTGATGGGACTACTCCCGGTTTTCCTACCAAAACAAATCGCGTTACCGCGCCATCGTTATCACCAATATTTGTGGCAAGGGCTTCAAGTCCGTACGTCTCAGCCGCATTTGGCGCAGCAATCGCAGCGTCGTATTCACCTTTACTTAGCGAAGCGGCTGCTGCTGCAGTAGAAGAGGTAACGATGAT
>RGJX01000069.1 GCA_010023045.1 Actinomycetota bacterium
TTGATGCGATTTTGGTATTCGCCAGGGCGGGCGATATTGGTAGAGCTAGGGCTAGTGCGAGGAAAAGGATGAGAAGTCTGCGCACCGGTAAAGAGTATTTGTAAATGTCTACTTTGCGTAGTCACTTATTTATGAATGTTTGTAGAGATTTGATTGGGGGTGAATTACTTTCGCTTTATGGCTGTGGAAAAGCAAAAAGAATTGTCATGCGCAGTCTCTAACTTTCGGCTATGGCAAGGCGGTGGAAAATGGTGATTTACAGAGATGGCAACGGCTATTCGCCATATCTAGATTGGGTCACGAACACTCTAGACCGAAAGCAGACTACTCATCTCCAAGTCGTTCTCTCAGATTATCTATTCAAGTACGGCAACTCTAAACCTAAAGCTAAGTGGCTACGCGATCTAAGTGGAGGGCTCTATCAATTGAGGGTGCAGGGAATCAACAAACATGGCGAGAAGGAGGTCCTTCTGCGAGTTTACTTACATTTCTTAGAGGACCAAAAAGTCTTGTTTCTTTCTGGCTATGACAAACTCTCTGACTCTTCACCCTCGAGACAGCAAGAAGAAATTGGTTTTGCACGTTCAATTCTAAAGAAATGGAGTGAGGATGAGTGACTCGATAACGAAAAAGAAGTTAGTCGATGAGGCCTTTTGTTGGGACGAGTTTGTTGAGTCTCAAATAGCCAAATTGACGCCCGAAGAAGTCAGGCAAATAGCTATTTGGAGGCAACTAGGCTTGCTTGGTTTAGCGACATTTTTAAGTCGCGATGAATCAGGACGGAGCATCGACGAAGTTGCAGATGCCTCTGGGGTTAAAGCTATTCACATAAACAGACTTGAGAATTTTGGTCCATACCCAACGCTGGAACAGTTCGTCTCAGTCGTTCACGAGCTAGGTGGAGAGGTGATTGTTGTTAAAAGAAACAAGAATGAAGCGTTAGAGTTTTAGGAGATCTTCTGGGGTATTGATCTTCTTTAGCTCGCGACGCGTTTGATGCCATTGATAGAGGCGGATTGACCAGTTTGGAAATGTGTAGTCAGTACGAAGGCGAATCGGCAGAATCACCAGTGGTACAAACATCCAAAATCCAAATAGATAGGCATAGAAGCCCCATCGCCAGGCATTTCGGCCAAAAATAAATGCGGTTAATGAAACAAATGGAATTGAGACGATATTAAGCCAATCCATACTTCCCCCTAATTGCTTGTTATGCGGAGGGTATAAGTGGCCACTGACAGGCTAGAGCTTCGCTAATTTCTCCATTACGCCCGGGAAATCCGAGTCGGTCGCAAGGATTTTCTCGAGATCCTTCTTGGCGTTGGCCTTCTTCCCTTGTTTCTCATAGGTAACTGCGCGTTCGAAGAGCGCTTTGTTTAGTACATCTTCGTGGCGCTTCTTTGAGGATCTTGCGAGTCTTAGCGTCTCGATTGCGGCATCAAATAGCCCGGTTTCCCGTAGCGCGATTGCTCTATAGATCAGTAGAAGGGCGGTCGCTTCATCTTCATTCTCAATATCATCTGTGGTGTCAATAACGTCCTGCCACTTGCCGAGTTGTATCTCGTTCTCGCAGACAGAGAGAGCGGTTGCTTGATTTGCTTCGAGAGACTCGGCGACTTTCAGCGCTTCTTCATACTTTCCTTGGAGTTGAAGTAGCTCAACATAGGAAAGTCCAAGGGCGGTAACTCCGTATTGCAACGGGAAGCTGACGCCAGGTGCTATATGCAGCGAGAATTCCATGCCCTTCGCATATTCAGTGAAGAGTTCGTCCTGTTCAAGTTCACTTCTTCTTGACCAGATTTCAGCAGCCATCTTCACTAGCCCTGTTAGATCTGTTGAAGTTCCAGAGAGTTGGCGCGGCAGGATGAAGGCATCGGTAATGTGCTTAATTTCTGGGTACTTAGCGCCTACTTTTGCGATTTCTTCGATGGTTCCGATTTTGAGTGCATTAAAAAGTGCGACTTTTCTCCGTGGTGCGAATAGACCGGGAGATGGCACGGGTTCGATTAGCTCACCAGGTTCTGGTTTGGTATTTCTGGCTCGACCTTTTCCTTTGCGAAGAGATCTTCGCTCAACCGCATACAAACCACTTCCAGGAATGCCAGCGGAGGTATAGATATCCCCTTTTGTATTTACCGAAACTCTTGCGCCAGGAACGCCAAAGGAGAGACCGAGCGCGCTCTTGCTGAAATTTAATCTCAGCCCCGGCGCAATCTTCATGCTTCGGCGAAAGCGAATCGACATGATTCAATCTTAGTTTGGTGCCTGAAGTTACCTATAGTCTTAACCTATGGAAGAGAATGAATCAGTAGAAGTAGTCCAACGCTTGGCTTCGCCCCAAGCTCGATTGGGTGCTTACTTGGTTGATATTGGTTTGGGGATTGTTACCCTGATAATCGGTTGGTTGATCTGGTCCTTCTTCACATGGCAGACCGGCCAGACCCCTGCGAAGCGCTTGATGAAACAAGTTGTCGTGGATGCTAAGACCGGGGAACCATTTACATGGACTCGGATGTTGCTACGCGAAGCCGCTGTTAAGTGGGCTGCGGGTGGAATCGCGTCAACGGCTTCAAATGGAATTACCTTCGTGATCGATTCGCTATTTGTATTCCGTGATGACCGCAAGACCGTTCACGACATGATCGTGCAAAGCAAGGTAATCCAGCTTTAGTTTTTAAAAAAAGAAACCTCGGTGATTAGCACCGAGGTTTCTTTTATTTAATTGCTAGTTATTGATGACCTTTTATGGCCGCTTCTTCTTCTGGTGAGAGAACTAGTTTCTTTCTTCCGAAGAGAGCGAAGCCGAGAAGGCCGAGTACGTAGACAACTGCAATTGCGATAATCGCACTTCTGTAACCTTCATTGAGAGCTTGTCCGATGAAGATTAGAAGAGCAAGTGCAGCTGCAACGATTGCGCCCATACTTCCAACAGGCGATTTGTAAGGGCGATTTAGATTTGGATACTTACGCTTTAGGAGTAAGTAAGAAATCATTTGTAGAAGGTAGGCAAGTACTGCGCCCCAGACTGCAATGTTTAGAACCACTGCGCCAGCGGTCTCGCCGCCATATTGAGCCCAAAGAAGCGCGCCATAACCAACGATTGCGCCGACAATAAGGGCTGTCCATGGAGTCTTCCGAGTTCCAGTTAGGGATAGAACCTTCGGGAAGTAGCCTGCACGCGATAAGGAGTAGATGTTGCGCCCGTAGGCGAACATGATTCCTTGTAGCGAAGCAAAGAGTCCGATGAGGGCAAATGCAGCGAGGAGCGCTGCGACATCAGAGTTTGGCAAGATGGCACGGAAACCATCAAGAAGTGGCTCGCCCGATTCC
>RGJX01000070.1 GCA_010023045.1 Actinomycetota bacterium
GCGAGCCGCCGCTGGTTCACTCGGGGCCACGCCGGCTGCCGCGCCAGTGACGCCACACTGGGAGTTCGCAACTCTCCGCGACTTCGCCGAAGCGTTACTCGCGGTTTAGCTCACCCTTTTGCTAGCCAACCCCCATCGACTGGAATGTCGATTCCGGTGACGAACCCTGCGTCTGGAGACAGCATAAACCTACACACACGGGCAACATCTTCCGGCTCGCCCCATCTACCGAGGATTGACGACTGTGCACGGCGGAGCCGTAACTCCGGGTCATTCCACGACTTAGTTGTCATCTCGGTGCGAATGTAACCGGGGCTGATGGAAACTACCCGAATGCCAAATGCACCTAGCTCCATCGCATATGAGCGAGTTAGTCCGACTACTCCTGCCTTGCTAGCGGCATACGCAGGGTTGTCCAAAAAACCACGATGCGCAGCGAGGCTTCCGATATTGACAATCACTGAGCCGTTCAATCGGCCAGACTTAACTCGCTGACGAAATCCCTCGCACCACAGATAGACAGCAGAGAGATTCACGGCAATCGTTTCGTGCCAGGAGCTGGGTGAGTAACTGCCAGCCTCTGGTCGAGTGACGCCGGCAGCATTGACCAGCGATACTTGCTGTCCACTGCTGCAGGCATGGTTCAGCACTTCATTTACTAATTCAGGAGAACTTACGTCCCCACGGTACGTGATGACCTCATCTGTTGCATCTCCGCTTTTCTGGTCAACGGCAATCACTCTGTAACCAGCGCTCAAGCACTCAACACTTATGGCCCGACCAATGCCCCCGCTCGATCCGGTGACTATTACGGTTGCAGTCACTTCGAAATCCGTCGGCGACGAATCATGATTTCAGGCTGGAATGCATTCGTGGTGCGATTTGTGGCATTGACTATGTCTCGCGCTACTTCCAAAGGTGACAGGAGCTCGTCAACCCTCACATTTTTCACCGATTGACCCATGGTGTTGTCCATCGAACCCATTGATGCCAGCCAGAATCGAATATCACTCTCGCTCCATTCTGCATTTAGCGATTCGACAAGCCCGCGAAGGGCAAACTTTGTCGCGCAGTAGACGCTTGAACCAGCGAATCCGGTGTAGGCCGAAGTTGAGCCAATAAAGATTATGTCCCGTCGTACTTGCGGAGAGCTCTGTGCGTCACAGAGAAGGCGCCTTACGAGCAGGATCTGCGATAAGAGATTCGCATCAATTGCGTCAGCAACCTGCTTCACGCTGGCCTCGTGCAAAGAGTGCTGACTAAAGACACCGAAGGCTAGGTACGCCGATGTCCAAGCAATCCCTGAAGGGTCGAAATCTTCATAGCGTTCCAGACATTGCCACTGCACTCGGTGTTCTGAGAACTTCGGTTGAGCACGGGAGACCGCAAGTACTGGGGTCTTTCTTTCCAAAAGAGCTTGAACAAGATGGCTGCCCAAGCTGCCCGAGGCGCCAAACACAAGAGAAGTCACGAAACAGTACTCCCTACGAGACTGATTGGTACACGAGACGATGAATAATCGCTTGTCAACGGCTCGCTACCTAGGCTACCGAGAAGTGAAGTTCAAGAAGCGACGTAGCGCAATCTCTCAATAGTCGTAATACTAGGCTCCACAGGAGCGAATGTGCTCACGGGCGAGAATCGCAAGTTCAAGTAGGAAGTTGACGATGAGAATCCCCAGTAAAGATGCCGTCAGGTTCGACGAAGGAGGTCCGCAATAACCATGGAAAGCCCATTCACTGAGATTTTTAATCGTGCGGCGTCCGAGCACATCTCGCTGTTTCAGCGGATTCAGTCCGACCTACCAGAAAAGATTTACGCTGTAGCTACTCTTTTGGCCACCACACTGGCCGAAAGCAGAACTATCTTCTGGTGCGGAAATGGTGGAAGCGCCTCAGATAGCCAACACATCGCTGCTGAATTCGTTGGAAGATTTCGCAACAATCGTCGCCCATTGGCAGCAGTGTCACTGAACACCGACACCTCTGTGCTCACGTGTATCGCCAATGACTTCGGCTTCGAGCACATCTTCTCGCGTCAGGTTGAAGCTCTCGGTAAGCCAGGAGACGTACTGATGGCAATCTCGACGTCGGGTCGGAGTCCGAATGTTCTTGAAGCCATAAGAGCTGCAAATCGTGGTGGTCTCCACACGATTGGCCTTCTTGGTGCGAGTGGCGGCGAGGCGATGAAGCTCGTTCATCACGCACTGCTCGTCGAATCTTCTACGACTGCAAGGATTCAAGAAGCTCACATCTTCATCGGACATCTGCTGTGTGAAATGATCGAGAAACAACTGCGCCTCGACTGACCGCAACCCACAGATCGACGTAAACATCTGCTACTCTTCACCTGATGGGCACTTTCATAATTGCCGAAGTAGGAATCAACCATAACGGCGATGTAAATCTCTGCAAGCAGTTGATCGACTTGGCTAGCGACACTGGCTGCGATGCGGTGAAGTTTCAAAAACGAGATATCGACTTGGTTTACACCCAAGAGTTTCTCGCTGGACCACGTGAAAGCCCGTGGGGCACAACGCAGCGAGCACAGAAACTTGGACTTGAACTGTCTTTAGACCAGTATCGAGAAATTGACGCGTATTGCCATCAACGTGGAATTCCTTGGTTTGCCTCTGCATGGGACCTCAACAGCCAGGATTTTCTCCACGAATTCAACTGCGAATACAACAAGATTGCTTCAGCGATGGCCGTCTATGAGCCTCTTCTTCAGAAGGTAGCAAAAGAGGGCAAGAAGACCTTCATCTCGACTGGAATGTGCACGATCGAGCAGATTGATCGGGCAGTTGAAATCTTTGTAGCAGCAAAGTGTCCATTCGAATTGATGCACACCGTATCGACCTACCCGATGAAAGACGAAGATGCAAATCTGAGGGTGATTCATACGCTGAGAGACCGTTACCACTGCTCTGTTGGATACAGCGGCCACGAATCAGGCACTGCCGTGTCAATCGCTGCGGTCGCCTTAGGTGCGACTTCAGTAGAACGACACATCACGCTTTCACGGGCTATGTACGGCTCAGACCAGGCCGCTTCACTAGAGCCTGCTGGACTTCGTCATCTGGTTGGCGCCATTCGAAAGGTAGATGTGGCTCTCGGTGACGGTGTCAAACGAATCATCGAAGCCGAGAAGCCGATCGCAAAGAAACTCCGCGAACATCTGC
>RGJX01000008.1 GCA_010023045.1 Actinomycetota bacterium
GAAGGTTTTGCGGGAGGCGAGCTAAAACATGGACCAATCGCGCTAATCGAAGAAGGAACCCCAGTCATTGCAATTCTTCCGCCAGCAAAGAGTGAGATTGCTGAGAAGATGCGGAGCAATATCCAAGAAGTAAGAGCTCGTGGCGCGCGCGTGATTGCAATCGCCGACCAGAGTCATTCCCTAGATCTCCCAGAATTGATTCGCATTCCGGAATCAGAAGAGATTCTCCAACCAATTCTCTCTATAGTTCCACTCCAAGTCTTCGCCTATGAAATGGCGGTGGCCCGCGGAAATGATGTTGACCAACCTAGGAATTTAGCGAAGTCGGTGACAGTCGAGTGATTGCAAAGTTTGATGACGTTGTAGATCAACGTCTTGAAGTGCGGCGCCATGAAATGGCCGTTGCGCTCCGCTGGTCAGCCGGTTTGTTCATAGCATTTGTCTTGGTAACGCTTGATGTTATTTATGAGGGCTTATTGTGGCGAATTGATCAATTTGTCGCCGATATCGAACGACCAACTCTCACCGGGTTTAATCAATTCCTAATCTTAAGACTTGATGATCTCGGGTTACGTTGGATAACTGCCACAATATTGATTCTTGCTGCTGCGCTGATTGGTAGAAGATTTAATTCTTGGCGACCATTGAATTTATCTATCCTCTCTCTCATTTTCTTAAATCTCTTCGTCGGTGCGGCGAAAATTGGATTCGGCCGCTGTAAAGCGCGCGAAGATTTCGAAGTCTGTATGTTCACAGATGGAATGGCCTATCCGAGTGGTCACACCGCAAACGCGTTAGTTACTTGGGGGCTACTTGCTTACATCATTTTCCGTTACACCCATCGCGAGCCTTTTGAAGGGCTCCGTCTCTACTGGGTAGTTGGTCTAATGACAGTAGGTGTTTGTATCGCATCCTTGATAAGAAATACCCATTGGTTTACTGATTTATTGGGCGGAATGTTCCTAGGCGGCGCGATTCTTGTCTTGGTCGTCGCCATCGACCGCTTTATTCCATCGGAAAAGCAACCCTCTTAACTCACGATTAGGCTTCTTCCATGGCTCGAGCTGAGGCGATCATCGATCTTGGCGCGCTTGATTACAACATCAAGCGCTTGTTATCTAATACCAAGGCGGAAGGCCTCGCTGTTGTTAAGGCAGATGCTTATGGACATGGACTAGTTCCTGTTGCAGAGCGAGCGTTGAAAGCCGGAGCCAAATGGCTTGGAACTGCGCTACTTGAGGAAGCGATAGCCCTTAGAGATGCTGGAATATCTGCACCAATCATCGCCTGGCTCACTCCGATTACCGATGATTTTGAGAGCGCCATTAGGAAGAAGATTGATCTTGCGATTCCATCACTAAAACATCTTGAGGCGGTTGTTAAAGCCGGTAAATCACTGGGAATCCCACCAAGAGTTCACCTTGAGGTTGATACTGGAATGTCTCGGGGCGGAGCGCTGCAGGATTGGAATTCACTTGTTACTAAAGCTGCGGAGTTATCAAATGACGGTGTTTTGGAAGTAGTTGGAATCTGGTCACACTTTGCCCGTGCTGATGAGCCCGACCACTCATTTAATGAAGAGCAACTAATTAATTTCCAAACCCGAGTTTTAGAAGCAAAAAAAGTAGGAGTCAACCCAAAGTTACTTCACTTAAGTAATTCTGCGGCAACTCTTACGAATAGTTCCTCGCACTTCGATCTAGTGAGATTAGGAATTGCGATGTATGGATTATCTCCCGAAGTTAGCGCTATGGGCAGCTCGGAAACTTTAAATCTAAAGCCAGTTATGAAGTTACGGGCGAGATTACATTTAGTAAAAGAGGTCCCAGCGGGTTCTCAGGTTGGTTATGGTGGAACAGCAACTACAAAAACCGATACCAAATTAGCAGTTGTCGCTATGGGATATGCCGATGGCGTTCCACGAAATGCAAACTCAACAGCGGGCGTACTTGTGAGTAATAAGAAGGCGCCAATAATTGGCCGAGTTTCTATGGATCAATTTGTTGTGGAAATTGGTAACGATTCGATAGCGAACGCGGGCGATTGGGCTTATCTGATTGGAAGTGAGGGGGGCGACGGCTACACTGCCGATGCTTGGGCTAAGGCTTGCGGAACAATCAATTATGAGATTGTGACGCGAATCGGTCCAAGAGTTCCAAGAGTTTTTATCAACTAAGTACAAGAAGTTTCAAGACAGGGAGCGAATTCAACGATGACTTCGACCGAACGGGTCCTCGCTATTCGCGACCTCTCCGTAAATTTCGGTGGGTTGAAGGCGCTCTCCAAGGTAAATATTGATCTCCATCAAGGTGAAGTCCTTGGTCTAATCGGGCCAAACGGAGCTGGTAAAACTACGGTCTTTAACGCTCTATCCGGTTTAGTTACTCCAGCGAGTGGATCACTTGAACTCTATGGTCGAAAAGTTAAGTGGCCAAAGCCTTATCAGTTAGTAACTAACGGAATCGCACGAACCCTGCAGGGAGTCGGACTCTTCCCAGATCTAACGGTTCTTGAAAATGTCATGATGGGTGCCCACCATCTTGCGAAGGCGGGATTAACTCAATCATTTCTTGGTCTAGTTGAGAAAGACGAAGGGCATCTTCGTGAACTTGCCCAAACTGCTCTGGAACGCGTTTATGTCGGAAGTTTGGCGGAGCGGCGAGCCGATACTCTCGCTTACCCAGATACAAAGCGCGTAGCTATTGCACGTGCGCTTGTCAGTCAACCAAAGATTCTTCTACTAGATGAGCCCGCAGGCGGTCTTGGACCACAAGACATTGAGTGGTTCAACGGATTAGTTAGAAATATCAAGAGCCATACTTCTGTGATTATTGTTGAGCACCATATGGATGTTGTTATGTCTATCTGCGATCGGATCTCTGTACTTAACTTTGGCGAGTTAATTGCCTCAGGCACAAAAGATGAAGTCAGAAATAATCCAGATGTTATTGCGGCTTATCTCGGTTCCCATAAGGCGGGTGCAAAGTGAGCTCGCTAGTAGTAAATAATTTAACTGTCAGCCATGGCGCTATAAGAGCGCTCACAAACGTTAGTTTCGAAGTTCAACAAGGTGAGTTAACTGCAGTCATTGGCGCAAATGGCGCTGGTAAAACCACCCTGCTTCGCACTCTCTCCGGGTTGAAAGATGCCGAGAGCGGGAGTGCTACATGGCGTGATCGAAACATCTTGGGCAAGCGCCCAGAGGATTTAGTTAGACGTGGAATCTCCCATGTTTCTGAAGGTAAATCAGTAATCCCAGAACTTACTGTTCGCGAAAATCTAGTCATTGGTGGATTGTGGCGTAGAGATAAGAGCGGTACCGAAAAAGCGATAAAGGAAGCGGTAGAACTTTTTCCTCGACTTGGCGAGCGTATGTCCCAGAGCGCAAATACTCTCTCCGGTGGCGAGCGACAGATGTTGGCGATTGGTCGAGCGCTTGTCTCTCGTCCAAAACTTCTACTACTTGATGAGCCATCACTTGGTCTAGCTCCACTAATTATCGAACAGATCTTCTCGGCTATTAAGAATCTACAAACGAGTATGAACCTAACGGTTGTGCTTGTGGAACAGAACGCTACGAGTGCGCTCGAGATTGCCGACACCGGCGTCATATTGAACCTAGGCGAATTAGTCGCATCCGGAAATGCAAAGGATCTATTGGCCGATCCTGCGCTCAAGTCAGCCTATTTGGGGTACTAATGAGACAACTAATTGGAACGTTGCTTATCGGATTGACACTCGGATCGATCTATAGCTTGATGGCGCTTGCACTCGTCTTGGTCTGGCGCTCAACTCGAGTCGTCAACTTCGCTCAAGCTGGACAGGCGATTGTTACTACTTATATTGCATATGAGATTGTCACCCGTACTGGGGTCTTCTGGTTAGCAGTTCTCTTTGCGGTGGTCGCAGGTGCGCTGCTTGGTGCCGGCGTTGAATACTTCTTGATGCGCACCCTTTTCAGGCATGTCGACGAAGGTCCGGTTGCAGCATTAGCGCCCGTCATAGCTACTCTGGGATTACTTGGTGTGATTAAGAGTTTAGTTGGAATGATCTGGGGTAACGATTTCCGAAGTTTCTATCCACCGGTCTCAACCGATAACTTCGTTCTATTTGGCGAAACAATTCCATTCTCGAGATTTAATATTTTGGTAATCCTCTCCACTACTGTCGTCATGATCATCTTCTCTTTCATATTCCAGCGCACTGATTTAGGCCTCTCCCTTAGAGCAGCAGCTTTCCAACCAGAAATCGCGCGACTAGCTGGAATTAGAGTGGGACCGATTCGAACAATAGGTTGGGTATTTGCCGGCGTAGCTGGAGCTATCGCGGGAGTATTGATCACGCCAAACGATGTGCTCTCACCAGCTTCGCTAGATGTACTGCTTGTATTTGGCTTCGTAGCCGCTGTCATCGGTGGACTTGAGAGTCTCCCCGGTGCGGTCTTGGGCGGGGTCGTGCTCGGAATCGGAGTCTCATTTGTTTTGAATTATGTTGGTACGACTCTGATATTCCCGACAGTCTTTGTCGTTCTCCTGCTTGCCCTGATCTTCAAACCTAATGGTCTGCTTGGATCAAAGAAGGTGCGCAGTGCATAAACTCTCCACTAAGAAAGCATTCATTGCTTACTTCGCATTTGGCTGGCTGCTCTTGATTGTTGCCGATCGTGTTGATGAACTACGTGTCTATCAAGGTGCAACGATTGCTGTTACAACGCTTGCAATCGCATCAATTATTTTGCTTACTGGTTACTCCGGACAAGTTTCCCTCGGACAAGGTGCATTCCTTGCAGTCGGTGCTTACGCTGCTGCTCTTTCACAGACATACTGGCAATCACCATTCTGGTTTACCTTACTGATAGCAATACTTGTCTCAGCTGCATTTGGCTTCATCCTCGCCTTTGCTGCTGGTCGAATGTCAGGGCCATATCTCGCTGGAACAACTCTTGCGCTCGCTGTAGGTCTTCCGACCCTAGCTAATCAATTCTCATTTTTAGGTGGCGAGACTGGACTCGTCTATGACGCTGGCTTACCACCAGAACGATTTGGCGAAGAGTTCACACTTTACAAATGGTTCTTCTGGATTGCCGCATTCGTTGTACTAATCGCAATGTTCCTACTTCGGAACTTGCTGAATAGTCGTTTTGGAAGAACTTGGAAAGCCCTGAGGGCTAACTCGACCGCGGCCTCCCTATGTGGGGTCAATGTCGCCCAATCGAAGATTACGGCCTTCACCATCAGCGCAGGTGTGGCCGGGTTAGCTGGAGCGCTCTTGGGGATGGTCAGCATCGTCGCCCCCAGCGCCTTCCCGCTTAGCCTCTCTTTCACCATAATTACAGGGGCGATTCTGGCTGGCGTAACCAGCCTCCTCGGTAGCATGCTAGGCGCTGTAATTCTCGTGGTGATTCCCGAAATCGCCGATGTGATTGCACATCAGCTTGGCGATTCCGAGAAGATCACTACGAATTTGCCCGGCTTCATTGTGAGCGTGCTGTTGATCCTGACGGTCCTCTTCTCGCCAAACGGCCCTGCCGAAGCGATGAGGAAACGGAAGGAGCAACACGCGAAGCACTAAAGCATGGCAAGCAAACAAACCCTCGATGGAAGGAAAGAAATGATCAGCTTACGACGCAAGAAGAGCATTCTTGCTGCAGTAGCGGTTACTTCATTTGCACTCGTTGCAAGCGCAGTCCCGGCTAATGCAGAAGTCGGCGTCTCATCAACGGAGATAAAGCTTGGTACCACTGTACCGATGACCGGTATCGCGGCACCTGGCTATAGCAAGGTTGCCCCGGCGATGAAAGCCTATTTTGAATATATCAATGACAACGGTGGTGTTTACGGACGCAAGATCAATCTTGTTATCAAAGATGACCGTTACATCCCACAGGAAGCAATAAACAAGACAAACGAACTAATCCTCAAAGATAAGGTATTTGCTCTTGTTGGACAGCTCGGAACTGCGAATCACCTCGCTGTTACAAGCAAGGTTCGAATCGCCTCGAGAAACATCCCATCGCTATTCCTCAACACCGGTTATAGCGGTTTTGCTGATGTAAAGAAGTTCAAGACTTCTTTTATGCATTTCCCAACATATGTAGCAGAGGCAAAGATCCTCTCCTCATATATCAAAGAGAATTTCACCGGTAAGAAGACTTGCTTACTCGTTCAGAATGATGAATTCGGTGCAGATGCCGAAAAAGGCTTTGCTACTGCTGGCCTCACATTCGATGAGACAGTCAAGTACGTCTCCGGTACCCAGAGCGCTACTACCGCGCAAACTTGGATTACTCGCTTCGCCGGAGCAAAGTGCGAAGTTGTAGTTCTGTTTAGCGTTTCCTCTGCAACTGCTGCAGCTCTAGGTGTTGCATCTGCTGCTGGCTACAAGCCACAGTGGATTCTTGGATCCGTAGGTGCGGATTCAACGACCCTAAAGATCGCGCTAAATAACCCACAGGCTCAAGCGCTTCTAAATGGCGCTATTGGCGTTTCGTTTATGCCAGATGCCTTGGATACAACAGATGAATATGTGAAGTTGTTCCGCGAGGTCAACACCAAGTACAGCCCTGGTGTTGATTTTGATACCAACGTACTAGTTGGAATGAATGCGGCAATGCTCACCGTCCAGGCGCTCCGCGCGGCTGGCCAGAACCCAACTCGTCGCTCACTAATTGCTGCAATGGAGAGCAAAGGCTCTACATTCGCGAGCGCTGCTTACGGAAACCTTGCCGTTAGCAGAACTTCACGCGCCGGCTTCACCGGATACTGGTTCGGCAAGTTCAACTTGGCCGGAGCTTTAATTCCGCTAGATGCAGGACGCACCGTCTACACAACTGATTCAGCAACTGGACCAGTAACTAAGGCCTCTGCAAAGCGCGCCGCACTTCCAGCGAAGGGAATACCTACTAACTCATGAGAAACCTAATGTCACTCAAGAAACGTGTATTTGCGGTCGCTTCGGCGCTCGCAATCACCACAACAGCGTTAGTAGCTGTCCCAACAACTGCTAGCGCCAATCCAGTTTGCACCAATAAAGTCATCTTTACTGAGTGCGTTGGTGCTACGACTGATGGAGCTGGGTATGTAATCCAGGTTCCAGCAAGATTTAGCGGAACTCTCTTCCTCTTCTCACATGGTTACCGCTACCCAATCAATATCCCAGCATCTATCCCATTAGTTGGCGGATATACAGTGGTTAATACGCCACAGCCAGCTCCGGGCCAGAATGCTGCTCAGATAACTGAAGTTGCAACCCAGATGCTCACTAAGGGTTATGGAATTGCAGGCTCCGGCTTTGCGCGTCAGGGTTGGAATGCTGATTCAGGCGTAAAGACAAATATTGAACTTATCGGAATCATCAAGAAGCAATTCCCGACCGTGAAGAATGTAGTTGCTTGGGGTGAATCTCTTGGTGCATTTATCACCCAAGCTCTCTCAGAGAACAACTCAAGCTTGATCAGCGCCGCTGGAAATCTCTGCCCAGCAGCTGGTTCGGTCGAAGCTTCTTTGAAGATGGCCGGCGATGCACTTTGGGGATTGAAGTCCTTCTTCGATCCAACGATTCAGGCCGGTAACTACAAGTCCGTTCTCGAGGTCTATACCGATATTGGCAAGGTCCTTACCGTTCTTGGTTCGTTGCAAGCAGCTTTTGCAGCAAACCCAGTAACTCCAGCATGGCCTGCAACTTCCAAGGTGCCTGATGCAGTCAAGGCGATTCCATCGCGATCAGCACTTGTACTTGTGGCTGCTATGTCAGGTGTTCCAACCCAGAGCTCAAGCTATGACGGAGCAACTGGACCTGGACCACAAGGAACTCTCATCGCTACTCAGTTTGCTGCCGGCTTGTCGCCAGCATTTGGCGCACTGGAGAACATGGGTGGCGCTGCGATCCTTGCAATCATGGCTACCTACGACATCGAGCAACAAGTCGGAGGAGCAGTCTTCGATAACACCGCTACAAACTATGCAACGCAGCTTGGAGATGGACTCTTTGAGTACAGCTCAGCGTTAAGCGGTTTGGATGCGGCACGAGGACTCCTCGGCTTCCTAGCTGCTTCACCAAGAGCCAAGGCAGATCCTGCTGCGGTTACAAAGATGCGCGCACTTGTCTCACACAAGGGTGTCTTCAATGTTCCAACCGTGTCTCTTGCAGCTACTGCAGATAACGTGACCCCAGCTGGACATGCACAATGGCTAGCTGAGCGCGCAGCTGAGAAGTATCTTGCTTCAGCTTCAAATAAGAACTCGAAGCTAGCTGCAACGCCACGCTCAAACTTCATCGCTCTATGGCAGCGGACACCAGATTCCTACACCAAGTTCAGTGCAACCGGTTCGCCGATTTCACAGAGCACAGTAAACGGAACGGGTCACTGCCGGACCACTACAGCGCAGTACATGGCAATCGCTGACATCTTGGCGAAGGCTGCTGTAGAAGGGAAGCTAGTTGCAGATGGCGCTTTCCGTAGCGCGATCCGCAAGGGAGGCGGTTTAACTTACGACCGCGGCTTCAGCGTTCCATTGATGAAGTTCTACCAGAACTAATTGGGGAACGAATCAAGAAATAAGTCGTAACTGATCAAAAGCAGGGCTCGGGAAACCGGGCCCTGCTTCATTTTCTCGATAGATTTTTAGATAGCCTTATCAAATGCGCAAAGTCAGTTCGGTCGATGAGATGCGCGAACTTGGTCGAACTATTGCAACCAAAATAAAAGCTGGAGACTTAATCGTTTTATCTGGTCCTCTTGGAGCCGGCAAGACCGCGCTAACTCAAGGCATTGGTCTTGGACTTGGAATTGAGGGGGTTACCTCTCCAACATTTGTGATCTCCCGAGTCCATAAAGGCGCCATTCCACTAATTCATGTTGATGCTTATCGACTTCTAGGTAGCGCAAAGACAACCTTTGAGTTTGATGACTTAGATCTAGATACCGGGCGAGAGAGCGCGGTGACGGTTATTGAATGGGGCGGGGAAGTGGGAGCGCGTTTTGGTGAAGATTTCTTAGAGATTCTTATTGAGTTTGGTGCGAGCGATGACGAGCGAAATGTAAAGGCGATTCCTCATGGAAAGCGTTGGGAGGGATTCACCCTTTGAATTCGCTCGTTATTGATACCTCAACAACTCGCACTAGCTCTGCAGTTTTTGCCGGTTCGCAGCTACTTTTTGAGGGCCATCATGATGGCGCAACTGAGCACGCAGAAGCGTTACCGAAGTTGGTAGCTCAAGCTCTAGAAGTTGAGCGGCGCATCGATCAAGTAATTGTTGGAATGGGCCCGGGGCCATTTACGGGGCTACGAGTTGGAATTGTCTTCGCCCAAACTTTTGCAACAGCACGGAACATTCCTTGGGTTGGAGTCTGTTCACTAGATGGGATAGATATCGATTCCCCAAGTTACATCGTTGCTACAGATGCGAGAAGAAAAGAGATTTACTGGGCTCACTATCTAAATGGCGAGAGAGCGAATGGGCCATTTGTTGGAAAGCAAGAAGATGTCGTTACTAGACCAGAGAAGAAGTTTGGCTTTGGGTTTACCGAGCCACTCTTTCCTTCGCCTCATTTACTTCTTGCCAAATCACTTGCGATGAATTTCCGCGAGCCCTTTTATTTACGTAGACCTGATGCAGTTCCCACAAGTGAGCGCCAATGATTGAATATCGCGAGATGTCCACCTTTGATGTTCCGGCTTTGGTTGGAATTGAGAAGGAAGTATTTCCTGAATCTCCTTGGAGCGCCGCGCAATTCCGGGAAGAGCTCGCCGGGGTACCTAAGACGCGTCGCTATCTAGTTGCTCATGAGCAAGGAGTGATTGTGGGATATGCAGGGATTGCCCTTGCTGGTGATGTTGCCGATATCCATAACGTCGCGGTTATTCCGAGTTATCGCAAACGCGGTATCGCAAGCCATTTACTTGATGAACTAGAGCGTTGGGCTGCTTCTAAAGAAGTGAGCGCTCTCATGTTGGAAATTCGGGAAGGTAATGAGGAAGCCTTCCCCCTCTATGAGAAACGTGGCTATGTGGTGATTGCGCGGCGGGATAACTATTACGCCACAGGAGTTCACGCACTAATCATGCGCAAGGAGCTCGCCAATGAGTGAGCCGCTAGTACTTGGAATCGAGACTTCGTGCGATGAGACGGCCGTTGGCATAGTTAAAGGGCGAAGACTTCTTGCAAATGTAATCGCTTCAAGCGTGGATGAACATGCCCGCTTTGGTGGCGTTGTTCCGGAAGTCGCATCACGCGCACATTTAGAGGCGATGCAACCAAGTATTGAGCGAGCCTTAAAGGAGAGCGGTGTAAAGCTAGAAGATCTTGATGGCATCTCTGTCACAGCGGGGCCGGGATTAGTTGGCGCCCTGTTAGTTGGAGTCTCGGCTGCAAATGCGTTAGCACTTGCTCTTGATAAACCACTCTATGGAGTAAATCATCTTGCATCTCATGTAGCAGTTGACTTACTTACCCATGATAAGAAATTTCGCCCCAGTATCGCATTATTAGTAAGTGGCGGACATTCATCAATTTTGAAAGTTACGGATTTGACTTCTGATATTCAAAGTCTTGGCCAGACGGTTGATGATGCTGCTGGTGAGGCATTCGACAAAATCGCTCGATTGATGGAACTTGGATTTCCGGGCGGACCAATAATTGATAGAGAGGCAAGAATGGGTAACCGCGAAGCAATTAAGTTCCCACGCGGTTTATCTCAACCTAAAGATATGTTGGAGCAACCATTTGATTTCTCATTCTCCGGTTTGAAAACAGCGGTATCTAGATATCTGGTTGCAACACCTGGATATAAGCGCGCTGATGTTGCCGCCTCATTCCAAGAAGCAGTCGTTGATGTATTACTTATGAAATCGATTAAGGCCTGTGTTGATACCGGAATTGATTCATTGATAATTGCCGGCGGCGTTGCTGCTAACTCCAGACTTCGCGAACTTGCCGCCGAGCGCTGTGCTTCAGCTCGGATCGAAGTTAGAACCCCACCACCCTCGCTCTGCACCGATAACGGCGCCATGGTGGCTGCCTTAGGCTCCCTGGCGATCTCATCTGGGCGGGCCCCGTCCGCCTTGGGAATCGCAGCTACCTCGGATACCCCGCCTACCCAGCCGCTCTGGCGTTAGGCCGAGCGGGGAGCCATGAGCGAACGTTGTCTGAGCGCGAGCGAGGACGGTTCGCGGTGGCGACCCCGAGGTCTAAGCCCAGAAGAGTGGATTTGAGGGCTGGAATAACTCCGCCTAGGCTTGGCGTTAGCACTCACCGGGCGAGAGTGATAAGTCGCCCGAATCTCAACTAGATAAGAAGGAGCTACAAAGATGGCCATTGCCATTAAGCCGCTAGAAGATCGCATCGTTGTAAAGACAAGCGAAGCGGAAGAGAAGACCGCATCTGGTCTCGTAATTCCAGATACCGCTAAAGAGAAGCCACAGGAAGGAACCGTTGTTGCAGTCGGCCCAGGTCGCTTTGATGATGGCGTTCGCGTTCCGATGGATATCAAGGTTGGCGATGTTGTTCTCTATAGCAAGTACGGCGGAACTGAGATCAAGCATGGTGGCGAGGAATATCTTGTTCTCTCCGCTCGCGACGTCTTGGCTGTAGTTGCGAAGTAATCGAGACGATAACTAACTATGGCTAAAGCACTTCAATTCGACGAGAACGCTCGTCGCGGCATGGAGCGTGGAGTAAATATCCTCGCTGACACTGTAAAGGTGACTCTCGGTCCAAAGGGCCGCAATGTCGTAATTGGAAAATCTTTTGGTGCGCCAGTCATCACAAATGATGGCGTCACTATCGCTAAGGAAATCGAACTTTCCGATCCAGCTGAGAACATGGGCGCACAACTCGTAAAGCAAGTTGCCGAGAAGACCAATGATGTCGCTGGTGATGGAACAACAACCGCAACGGTATTGGCACAAGCAATGGTTAAAGAGGGGCTTCGTAACCTCGCTGCCGGCGCACAGCCAATGGGAATCAAAGCGGGAATTGAAGCTGCTGTTACTTCGGTAGTCGACAAGCTTCGCTCAAATTCCACAAAGGTTGCTGGAAAAGAGCAGATCGCAGATGTTGCAACTATCTCTGCCCAGGATCGCGGTATCGGTGAATTAATTGCTGAGGCGATGGACAAAGTAGGTAAGGATGGCGTTATCACCGTTGAGGAATCATCCACTACTGGTCTAGAACTCGAATTTACTGAGGGCATGCAGTTTGATAAGGGCTACATTTCGCCTTATTTCGTGACTGATCAAGATCGCATGGAGTCAGTTCTCGAGGATGCCTATATCTTGATTTCAGGCGGAAAAATCTCAGCTCTCTCTGATCTACTCCCGGTTCTTGAGCAGGTCGCAAAGACCAGCAAGCCGCTAGTAATCATCGCTGAGGATGTAGAGGGTGAGGCGCTATCTACTCTCGTTGTAAACCGTATCCGTGGCGTATTTACCTCAGTCGCGGTTAAAGCTCCGGCTTTTGGTGAGCGTCGCAAAGCAATCCTTCAAGATATGGCAGTCCTTACCGGCGGCCAAGTCATCTCAACTGAAGTTGGTTTAAAGCTCGATCAAATCGGCCTTGATATGTTGGGTAAGGCGCGTCGCGTTGTTGTGACTAAAGATCACACCACCATCGTTGATGGCGCTGGAGCGAAGAAGGATGTTGATGGTCGTATCGCTGAGATTCGTCGCGAGATCGACACCGTTGATTCTGACTGGGATCGCGAGAAGCTCCAAGAGCGTCTTGCAAAACTTTCTGGTGGAGTCTGCGTTATTAAGGTCGGCGCCCATACCGAAGTTGAGTTGAAAGAGAAGAAGCATCGTCTTGAAGATGCCATCTCTGCGACTCGCGCTGCAGTCGAAGAGGGAATCGTCGCCGGTGGTGGCGCTGCCCTCGTGCATGCCGCAACTGTTCTTGATGATGATCTTGGCTATGAGGGCGATGCCGCTGTAGGTGTTCGACTCGTTGCAAAGGCTTGCCAAGAACCACTTCGCTGGATCGCAGAAAATGCCGGACAAGAAGGTTATGTAGTTGTCTCAAAGGTCCGTAACTTGAAGAGCAATGAAGGCTTCAATGCGGCCACCGATGAGTACGGTGATCTTGTCAAAGCTGGCGTTATCGACCCAGTTAAGGTGACTCGTTCTGCACTGGCGAACGCTGCATCAATTGCGGCGATGTTCTTAACTACTGAAGCGTTGGTATTTGAGAAGCCAGAAGAGCCAAAGGATGCACCGGGAGGACATGGACATAGCCATGGACCTGGCGGACATTCACATTAATTAAGCCGTTAAGAGTAGGGGCCTCGAGGAATCGGGGCCCTTTCTCATTACACTCGCCCAATGCTTGAAGTAGCCAATGAAGCGATGACTGAAACCGTAAATGTCTCAACCACCGTCTGGTTCATAACTCTCGGAATCGTAAGCCTGGTGATACTTCTAGACCTTGCCTGGGCGGTGTATCGGCGAAACTCAATTACTTCACTTCGTGAAGCAGCTTCTTGGACGGCCATATATGTAAGTGCTGCCATCATCTTTGGTATCTCGATGCGGAGTTGGGATAGCCCTAAGGCAAGTGGCGAGTTCTTCGCTGGTTGGATAACTGAGTACTCGCTATCGATAGACAATCTCTTCGTTTTCTTAATCATCCTTACTCGCCTAAAAGTAGAGAAGCAGAAAGAACAACTAGTTCTACTTCTTGGCATTGTGATGGCGCTAGTAATGCGTGGCATCTTCATCATCATCGGAGCTGCTGTGGTCGAGCGTTTTGTCGCCATCTTCTTCTTATTTGGCGCGATTCTTTTATGGACTGCCTACAAGTTAATTACCGAGGACCCAGATGAAGATGAGTGGCAAGAAAATCGAGTTATCCAAGCATTGCGTAAGCGTGGATATTCGACTTTCACGATTGCCCTTGTTGCCGTTGGTACAACCGATCTACTCTTTGCATTGGATTCAATCCCAGCAATCTTTGGTTTAACGCGGGATCCCTACATTGTATTTATGGCAAATGCCTTCGCCTTAATGGGACTTCGACAACTCTATTTTCTTGTGGGCATCTTGTTAAAGCGCCTTGTCTATCTCTCAAAGGGACTTTCCATTGTCCTCGGATTTATCGGCGTCAAGCTTGTGATTGAAGCGCTCCATGGAATTGGGATTCATGACATCGCCGGCTTTAAGATCCCAGAAATTCCGATTACGGTTTCACTCGGCGTGATTATTTCGGCACTTGCAGTAACCACAGTAATTAGCCTTCGAGTTAAACCAGAACCTCTTACTTAAGTAATTACCTAACCAATCGAAGAAAAACTAACGCCTCCGAGTGATGAGCTCGGAGGCGCTGTTTAGTCGGCTGGAAAGGAGGAGAATTACGCAGTAAAGACCCGAGATTGCCGTTGGGCTTTGCTGATGATCTCGAAACGCTCTTCTTCAGTAAGACCTCCCCAAATCCCGTATGGCTCTTGCACTGCTAGCGCATGTGCTCGGCACTGTGCGAGTACTGGACAGGTTGCGCAAACCGCTTTGGCAGCAACTTCACGAGCTTTGCGGCGGGGGCCGCGCTCGCCATCTGGATGGAAGAACATCTCAGTTGGAAGGGATCGGCAAGCACCCTCATACTGCCACTCCCAATTAGCTTCTACCGGTTTCGGTAAGCGGGTCGTTTCGGACATAGGTGGAATATACAATCGCGCCATAAGTTGTTCAAGTACCCCCATTTCAAGATGCGGGCGAGTCGCGCTACCCCCACCATTCGCTTATGGCTCGTGACACATCTAGCGCCGCACCTAGTACCGCATCCCCAGGCGAGGTCCAGGCCGAAGCCCTCACCGTTGCCGCTGTTGCGAGAAGGCTGGGAGTTGCCCCAGCAACCTTGAGAACTTGGGATCGCCGTTATGGCCTAGGTCCGACTGATCACAGCTCCGGTGAACATCGTCGCTACACAGCTGGAGATATCGCACGGTTAACTTTGATGCGAAAGCTGGTTATCTCAGGGGTCTCCCCAGCAGAAGCCGCACAGCGCGCTCTGGCATTTGATGGCGAGAGTTCTGCCGATGTGATCTCTTCGACCCTTGCAAAGGAAGTTACGGTAAGGGAAGAGCTAGTTGAAACAGTTTTGCGCGCCGCTCGTGCATATGATCGTAATTTTGTTGAGGAGCTTCTCCGCTCGGAAATGCAGATGCGGGGAATCACAAATACCTGGAATGAGGTAATTGTTCCGCTACTGATTCTTCTCGGCGAGGAATGGGCAGATGAAGGAACAGGTATTGAGACGGAACATCTTGTAAGTGAAATCATCAAGCGCTTGCTTCAAGAGTGGAATACAAATGTTGTTGATCCAATAAATCCTCGCCCGGTATTGCTTGCATGTATTGGTGAGGAGATGCACTCGCTACCGCTTTATGCTCTAGCAGCAGCCCTCTCAGAGCGAAAGATTCAAGCGCAGTTCTTAGGCGCGCGTACTCCAATAGAGGCAATCAGCGCAGTTGTGAAGCGTTCTGCGCCACCTGCAATATTTCTCTGGGCACAGCTAAATAAGAATGGTGATTTCACCGCACTTGATCAGATCCCAAGTATTCGGCCAGCTCCTCGAATCGTAATCGGTGGTCCAGGTTGGGCAGCTCCTAATGCCAAAGATGCTTTTGAAAAGGGCTCCATTCAAAAGAGCGCAGTTCATGTAGAAGATTTAGTTGAAGCATGCGAGGAGATCCTCCGGGCTGTTGGCGGGTAAATACTTGACCCATTAGGGTTTCGGCATGGCCGAGAGCGTCAATGAGAAAGTGGCGATGCTCGGGCTCACTTATGACGATGTTCTGCTTCTTCCTGATGCATCGGATGTAGTTCCATCTGAAGTTAAGACCTACACCCAACTAACACGAGGGATAAAGCTAGCTATTCCGCTGATTTCTGCGGCGATGGATACGGTTACCGAGTCAGCTATGGCGATTGCTATGGCAAAGCTCGGGGGAATCGGCATCATCCATAGAAACTTGTCGATCGAAGAGCAGGTTACCCATGCAAAGTTAGTAAAGGGTGCTGGGCTAATTGTGGGCGCCGCAGTCGGAGTCGGAGATGATGGTTTCGCTCGCGCACAAGCTCTAATTGAAGTTGGAGTGGATGTAATAGTGGTCGATACTGCTCACGGTCACCACCGCGCAGTTCTAGATGCAATCTCTCGAATCAAAGATTCATATGGAGATCAAGAAGTAATTGGCGGCAATGTTGCAACTCGTGCCGGCGCCCAAGCGCTAATTAATGCTGGCGCGGATGCTGTCAAAGTCGGAGTTGGTCCAGGTTCAATCTGCACAACTCGCGTGATTGCCGGCGTTGGGGTTCCGCAAGTCACTGCAATCATGGAAGTTGCAAAGGCTTGTAAGAAAGCGGATGTACCGCTCATTGCTGATGGCGGCTTACAACACTCGGGAGATATTGCGAAAGCAATTGTTTCTGGCGCAGATACCGTGATGCTAGGTTCCTTATTAGCCGGATGCGATGAATCTCCTGGTGAATTATTGGAAAGTAATGGAAGAAAATTTAAGCGCTATCGAGGTATGGGATCTTTAGGAGCTATGCAATCCCGTGGCGAGAATAAGTCTTTTTCAAAGGATAGATATATGCAGGATGATGTTCTTTCAGAGGACAAACTTGTCCCAGAAGGAATTGAAGGAAAAGTTACATATCGCGGTCCGGTCGCATCGGTGGTTCATCAATTAGTTGGTGGATTACGTTCCGGTATGGGCTATGCCGGAGCTGAAAATATAGAGGCGCTGCAAAAGCGCGGGCGATTAATCCAGATCACTAGCGCTGGGCTCCAAGAGAGCCATCCACATGATGTTTTGGATGTTGCTGACGCTCCAAATTACTTCCAGGATAAAAGGGGTTAATCGTGGTCGATATCGAGATCTCTGAGGGCAAGCGAGCCCGCACCGCATACTCATTTGATGATGTCTCGATAGTCCCATCCCGGCGCACCCGCGAGCCACAAGATGTCTCACTTGCCTGGCAGATCGATGCCTACCGCTTTGATTTACCGTTGCTAGCGGCCCCGATGGACTCGGTTGTCTCACCTGAAACCGCGATTGCGATCGGAAAATTGGGAGGGCTCGGCGTACTAAATCTTGAAGGTCTTTGGACTCGGTATGAGAATCCCAAGATTCAACTAGGTGAGATCTCATCAATTCCAGCTGACCAAGCAACCGCTCGAATGCAGGAACTTTATAAAGCGCCGATCCGCCCTGAATTAATCAAGGAGCGATTGGCTGAGATTCGGTCGGCTGGGGTAACTGTTGCGGGTGCGCTCTCGCCCCAACGCACCGCTGATTTTTACAAAACGGTTGTTGATGCCGGAGTAGATCTCTTTGTTATCCGGGGAACAACAGTTAGCGCCGAACATGTCTCAACAAAAGTTGAACCACTAAATCTAAAGAAGTTCATCTATGAATTAGATGTGCCCGTTGTTGTAGGTGGTTGCGCCACAACAGCGAGTGCACTTCATTTGATGCGCGCCGGGGCTGCTGGCGTTCTCGTGGGATTTGGCGGTGGCGCTGCACATACAACCCGACAGGTCTTGGGAATCTCTGTTCCCATGGCAACTGCAGTCGCAGATGTTGCAGCCGCGCGCCGGCAATACTTAGATGAATCCGGCGGAAGGTATGTTCATGTAATCGCCGATGGATCAGTTGGCAAGAGCGGTGATATTCCAAAAGCGATTGCTTGTGGAGCTGATGCAGTCATGCTCGGTTCACCACTAGCGCGCGCCGAAGAAGCGCCCGGTCGTGGTTGGCATTGGGGTAGCGAAGCTCACCACGCTGAATTACCCCGTGGAACTCGAGTACATGTTGGAACAACTGGATCTCTCGAAGAAATCCTTGTTGGACCTTCACATTCTGCAGATGGAAGTATGAATTTGTTTGGTGCGCTTCGTCGAGCTATGGCGACTTGTGGCTACCCTGAACTTAAGGAATTCCAGCGCGTTGAGATCGTTTTGAATAAAGGGTGACTTTGCAACGAAGCAATCACGTCTTAGTTATTGATTTTGGCGCCCAATACGCCCAATTAATCGCGCGACGTGTCCGCCAAGCAAATGTATATAGCGAGATTGTTCCTTCAACGCTCAGCGCCGAGGAGATCATGGCCCGCAATCCGCGCGCCATAATTCTTTCGGGTGGGCCCGCCTCAGTTTATGTACAAGATGCACCAAGTCTTGATCCAAAAGTTTTTGAACTAGGTATACCCATATTTGGAATCTGTTATGGCTTCCAAGTAATGGCCCAAGGCTTAGGTGGCCAAGTAGCAAAGAATGACGTCTCTGAATATGGCCGCACCCATTTCAGCGCAGACATAACTTCGCATCTCTTCACGGGTTTAGATTCAAATTTTGATGTATGGATGAGCCATGGCGATAGCGTCGTGGCAGCGCCTGCCGGATTTGCAACTATAGGTAGAACTGAGAATACCCCGGTCGCCGCATTTGAAAATGAAAGTGGCCAATTTGCGGGAGTTCAGTTTCATCCAGAAGTACTTCATACCGACTTCGGCCAAGTGATTTTGGAAAACTGGCTTATTAACGTTGTAAAGTGCAAACCTACTTGGACTCCAGAAAACATAATTGAGAATGAGATAGTAAATATAAAGTCGCAAGTCGGTTCAGATCGGGTGATTTGTGGGCTATCGGGAGGCGTCGATTCAGCAGTTGCCGCCGCCCTCGTTCAACGCGCCATCGGTAAACAATTAACCTGTGTCTTTGTCGATCATGGTTTGCTCCGTGAAGGTGAAGCAAATCAAGTTGAAGAAGATTTTGTTAGAGCAACTGGCGTAAAGCTAGTTGTCGTTGATGCAAGAGAGCGATTCTTAGCGGTGCTCAATGGAGTAGTTGATCCAGAAGAGAAGCGAAAGATAATCGGGCGAGAATTCATTAGAGTTTTTGAAAACGCTGCTCGCGAACTTACAAGTGGTGGCGCAGTAAAGTTCTTGGTACAGGGCACTCTCTATCCGGATGTTGTTGAGTCTGGTGGTGGAAGCGGAACTGCAAATATAAAGTCACACCACAATGTGGGCGGGCTTCCCGATGATCTCAACTTTGAACTAATTGAACCGTTGCGCACCTTGTTTAAAGATGAGGTGCGTGAGGTTGGTTTACAACTCGGACTCCCAACCGAGATTCTCTGGCGACAACCCTTTCCGGGACCTGGCCTAGCGATTCGAATAGTCGGAGAAGTTACTCAAGAAAGACTTAGAATCCTCCGCCAGGCCGACTTTATAGTTCGCCAAGAATTACAATTTGCCGGACTTGATCGGAGTATCTGGCAATGCCCGGTCGTGCTACTCGCTGATGTTAGAAGTGTCGGAGTACAAGGCGATGGTCGAACTTATGGCCACCCGATAGTGCTTCGCCCAGTAACAAGCGAAGATGCAATGACTGCGGATTGGGCAAGAGTTCCCGATGAAGTACTCGCTCGGATCTCCAATCGGATTACGAACGAGGTTAAAGAGATAAATCGCGTGGTCCTTGATCTCACATCAAAACCACCCGGAACAATCGAATGGGAGTGATCTAGATGCTTCGTAGATATCTTGGATTATCACTTTCACTATCCCTATTGCTAGGACTTTTTCTGCCGATCTTTATCTCAGCTCCGGTCGCACAAGCTGAAGAGAAAGATTTCATAAAGTGTCGACAAATCAAGTCAGTCGCACAGACCCCAAAGAAAGTTACGCCGCCCACAACTTTGCTTAAACGAGGTCCACGGCTTATCACTCTCCAAACCAACTGCGGCAATATCGAGATTAAGACTTTCTTCCGTGAGGCGCCTGTAACTCTCACCGTCCTCACCACTCTTATGAATGCTGGTTATTACAACCGTACTTCATGTCATCGCTTAACTACTGATGGAATTTACGTGGTGCAATGTGGCGATCCGACCGCAACCGGGATGGGCGATCCGGGATTTAGATATAAAGATGAGAACCTTCCCAAGGCTGATGAAGAAAACTACCCACGTGGAACTGTGGCGATGGCAAACTCTGGTTCACCTGGAACTAATGGAAGCCAATTTTTCTTGGTCTATAACGACACAACCCTTGGCCCTAACTACACAATCTGGGGCGAGATAACTTCTGGAATCGAGATTTTAGAACATATTGCGAAAGCTGGCGTAAAGGGTGGCGGAGCTGATGGAACTCCGATTCGCAATCTTGTGATTCAGCGCGTGGTTGTTCGTTAATCCGTATTTATTACTTTAAAGATCTCAGCGACTCTTCCAGGGCTAAGGCCATTTGCTTCCGCATTCTTCTCGCCCCAACTTCTAACCATATTCTCTAGCTCTGGGTTATGAGCGGTCTGACTTACATGCGCATTTAACGCAGCCATTTTCTTGCCAAAAGTTTCAGTTATATCCATAAAGTAATTTGGGGTCGGGGAGCCCGTAATCCAAACTTCCTTAACTCGCCACGGCTCAAATCCGGAGGCTTTCAAATCGGTAAATGCATATGGATTTCGCGCATCGGGATAGACAGCCTGAAGCGCAGTCTCGCCGGCTGCTAGATGATCCGGATGACTTGCGAAGATCCGTTCATAATTTCGTTCCGGGGATTGGATAACCATGCGATCTGGTTTAGCTCGCCGAATCTCCCGGACAATATCTTTTCGGAGTTCTAGTGAAGGCATTAGTGAGCCATCGCGATAATTTAAGAATTGGATTTCAGAAACACCGAGAGCTTGACCGGCGTTACGTTGTTCGCGTTGTCGCACTGTGGCCATTTCTTCAAGCGGAACATCCGACTCTTCGCCGCCCTGATCGCCATTTGTGATTATGCAATACGAGACGTTTATTCCTTTTGCGGTCCAGTTCGCGATGGTGCCGCCGGCACCGAAATCACAGTCATCTGGATGCGCCATAACCACAAGAATCCGCTTGATTTCATCATCTGGAATTGGATTAGCTATCGAAGTCACCGCCGTATTCTAGACTTGTTGATGTGTCTAATAGATTGCTTGAAGGGTTAAACCCACAACAGCAATCCGCAGTCATACATCAAGGTGGCCCGCTTCTCGTTGTCGCTGGCGCTGGCTCTGGTAAAACACGAGTTCTAACCCGTCGCATCGCATACTTAATGGCCGAAAGAGGCATAGAGCCATTTGAGATTCTTGCAATAACTTTCACAAATAAAGCAGCCGGTGAGATGAAAGAGCGGGTTGCGGCTCTCGTTGGAAAGCGCGCCAAAGCGATCTGGGTATCAACATTTCACTCTGCCTGCGTTCGAATCCTTCGCCAAGAAGCGACTCGATTGGGTTTCTCTACTTCTTATTCAATCTATGACCAGGCCGATAGCGTCCGGCTCGTTACCTTAGTGATGCGCGATTTGAACCTTGACCAGAAACGTTACAACCCAAGAGCAGTCGCGGCGCTAATCTCGAATGCCAAGAATGAATTGTTAGGTCCTGCCGATTACCGAAATGCCACCACCAACCATTTTGAAGAGATTGTTGCTGAGGTCTATGCCATCTATCAACAGCGCTTGACTAGTGCCAACGCCATGGATTTCGATGATTTAATAATGAAGACTGTCGAAGTATTACAAAAATTCCCAGATGCTAGGGCGCGATATCGCAACCGCTTTAAGCACATTCTCGTAGATGAGTACCAGGACACAAACCATGCCCAATACATTCTGATTCGCGAACTAGTCGGAACTGATAGAGAGGGAATTCCTGCTGCCGAGCTCTGTGTGGTGGGTGACGCTGACCAATCTATTTATGGATTTAGAGGCGCAACTATCCGAAACATTCTGCAGTTTGAAGAGGATTACCCAGACGCCACAACAATCTTGCTCGAACAGAATTATCGCTCTACCCAGAACATACTTAGCGCTGCTAACGCAGTAATCACCAAGAATGAATCACGGAAAGAGAAGAATCTCTGGTCAGATGCTGGGAGCGGTGCAAAATTAGTTGGATTTGTCGCCGAGAATGAACATCACGAAGCCGAATTTGTGCGAGATGAACTTTATAAATTAAGCGACTCCGGAAAGTCTCGTTACGGCGATACTGCGATTTTTTATCGTACAAATGCCCAATCTCGCGTCTTTGAAGAAATCTTCATGAGAGCTGGCGTTCCCTACAAAGTTGTTGGCGGGGTTCGATTCTATGAGCGGAAAGAAGTAAAGGACTTACTTGCTTATCTACGAGTCTTGGTAAACCCAGACGATGAGGTCTCACTCCGCCGAATCATCAATACTCCTAAGCGTGGAATAGGCGATCGGGCCCTTGATTCAATCGATGATCTAGCAAAGCGCGATGGGATCTCGTTCTGGCAGGCCCTATCGAGAAGTTCAATTTCTGATCTTTCACCTCGCGCTAACTCATCTATCCAAGCATTTGTCTCCATGATGACTGCGCTACAAGTACTAGTTGAAGCCAATCGACCACCCTCAACGATTGCGGCTGCAATCTTGGAACAATCCGGATTACTAGAAGAGTTACGCGCAAGCCATGACCCACAAGATGAAGTTCGAGTTGAGAACCTAGAGGAATTAGTAGCTGTAGTCGAAGAATACGAAGAGCGAATTGTTGGCGAAGGTGAAACTCCATCATTAGGTGGTTTCCTCGAAGAAGTCTCACTAGTCGCAGATGCTGATGAAATCCCAGAAGGTGAGGATCATGGTGGAGTTGTAACGCTAATGACCCTCCATACCGCAAAAGGACTTGAGTTCCCAACGGTTTTTCTAACCGGTATGGAAGAAGGAGTCTTTCCCCATTCGCGAACACTGGGCGAGAAGAAAGAGTTAGAGGAAGAGCGAAGACTTGCTTATGTTGGATTAACTAGGGCGCGAGAACGACTTTACCTTTCACGTGCCGAATATCGCTCCGCCTGGGGCGCGCCAAATTACAATCCACCATCACGGTTTCTAGATGAGATTCCGGAGAACTTGATTGATTGGAACAAGTCCGCAAGCGGCTTTGCATCACCGCCAATAACCCGTAAGAAATTTGCAACTCCACCACCGCCAAGAGCTACCGGAAAACAGAGCACCTCATTACAACTTGCTATTGGTGATCGAGTTTCACATGACACCTTTGGATTAGGAACCGTGATATCAGTCTCAGGAGAAGGTGAAAAGGCAGAAGCCACTATCAATTTTGGAAGCTATGGAGAGAAGCGTTTGTTGCTCCGTTATGCCCCAGTAGATAAGTTATGACCCATGGACCTATTTGAATATCAGGCCCGCGATCTCTTTGAAGCAAAAGGCGTTCCCGTCTTAGGTGGAGCGGTAGCAACCACTCCGGAAGAGGCGCGCATTGCCGCTGAAAAATTGGGCGGAAAAGTCGTCGTCAAAGCACAAGTCAAAATTGGCGGAAGAGGCAAAGCTGGCGGAGTCAAGTTAGCCGAGAACCCTGACGATGCATTTGAAAAAGCAAAAGCAATTTTGGGAATGGATATTAAAGGCCATCTAGTTAGAAAGGTGATGATTGCCCAGGCCGCTCCGATTGAGAGTGAGTATTACCTGGCAATCCTCCTAGATCGTGCAGCGAGATCATTCTTGGTAATGGCATCGGTAGCTGGTGGAATGGATATTGAAGAAGTTGCGCATAAGACCCCAGAAAAATTAGCGCGCGTCCATGTAAATGCAAATGAGGGAGTAGATAAAGCAAAGGCGATAGAAATCGTTAAAAGAGGTGCATTTCCCGAAGATGTTGTCGAACAGGTAGCTGATGTTTTAGTAACTCTCTGGAAGACCTTCCAAGAATCTGATGCAACGCTCGTTGAAGTAAACCCACTCGTTAAGACCAAAGATGGTCGGATTATCGCGCTAGATGGAAAAGTAACTCTCGACGATAACGCCGCTTTCCGTCACCCTGATCATGAGGCTCTCATTGATCATGCCGCAACCAATCCACTCGAAGCGCTTGCGAAAGAAAAAGATTTGAATTATGTGAAGCTGGATGGTGAAGTTGGAGTCATTGGAAATGGCGCCGGACTAGTCATGAGCACTCTTGATGTCGTCGCTTACGCGGGCGAGAAATATGGAGTCAAACCAGCCAACTTCCTAGATATTGGTGGTGGAGCTTCCGCCCAGGTCATGGCCGATGGACTATCCATCATCTTGGGAGATCCCGCAGTTAGATCAGTATTCGTAAATGTTTTTGGGGGAATAACCGCCTGTGACGCGGTTGCAAATGGAATTGTGCAAGCCCTGGCGATGTTAGGCGATAAGGCAACAAAACCTCTAGTTGTTCGATTAGATGGAAATAACGTTAATGAGGGAAGAAGAATTCTCAATGAGGCAAACCATCCTCTTGTCTCTCAACTAGACACTATGGATGGAGCTGCTGCGCGCGCTGCAGAATTGGCGGCGCAGCGATGAGTATCTTCATAAATGAGAATACAAAAGTAATAGTCCAAGGTATGACCGGCTCCGAAGGTACTAAACACACACGTCGAATGATTGCTAGTGGAACAAAGATTGTTGGTGGCGTAACACCTGGAAAAGGTGGACAAGAAGTTGAGATAGAAGGAAAGAAACTGCCAGTATTTAATTCCGTCAAGGAAGCTGTTGCAGCCACCGGCGCAAATGCCTCTGTGGTATTTGTACCGCCGAAGTTTGCGAAAGCAGCTGTGATAGATGCAATCGATGCAGAAGTCCCATTAGTAGTTGTGATCACTGAAGGAATTCCCGTCCATGACACGGCCGCCTTCTTTGCCTACTCCCAAGAGAAAGGCAAGACGCGCATCATTGGCCCAAATTGCCCCGGGCTAATATCTCCTGGAAAGTGCAATATCGGAATTACTCCTTCTGACATTACTGGCCCAGGAAAAATCGGTTTAGTTTCTAAATCTGGAACTCTTACCTACCAGATGATGTATGAGTTAAGAGATATCGGTTTCACAACAGCCGTTGGTATTGGTGGCGACCCGATTATTGGAACAACGCATATAGATTGCCTCCGCGCCTTTCAAGATGACCCGGAAACTGAAGCGATCGTGATGATTGGTGAGATAGGTGGCGACGCGGAAGAGCGAGCTGCTGCATTTATAAAGGAGTATGTGACTAAACCAGTCGTTGGTTATGTTGCTGGCTTTACTGCCCCAGAAGGAAAGACAATGGGACATGCTGGTGCAATCGTCTCGGGTTCTTCAGGAACGGCGGAGGCAAAGAAGGTTGCCCTTGAAGCAGCTGGAGTGAAAGTCGGAAAAACTCCGAGTGAGACTGCTCGACTGCTCCGCGGAATTCTAAAAGCCTAGTAATGACGCGAATCCTGCGCGTTGGTATTCAACAAGGGATTCGCACTCTTACTTTAATACTTCTCCCCATTGCCTTTATTTCATTAGTTGCGTGGGCAACAGCTGGGAGCTCATCGGGAAATACCGCCGATCCACTCCGTGCAGCACTCTGGTTCTTTCTAGCGCTTCATCAAGTTCCACTCCAACTATCGCTCTCTGATGCCACAATCTCTGGCTCACTAACTTTCTTGCCGGTCGGCGGTCTACTTATTCCTTTTTTCGCAACTAGGAGCGGATATCTCCGAATGGTTGAGACGCTAGGAGAGCCCAACCACCGCGAAAGACGTTTATACATCCTCGCTTTATCGACTAGCTATGCGCTTATTGGTTATCTATTTGTAATGGCTTCACTCGGTGAAACGGTAAGAGTTGCCTTTTATATAGCGATCCCAATCCTCTTTATTGTTTCCGCGATTTCTGCATTTCTTGTTAGTGGTGCGCTGCCAAAACATGCAGTCCAGTTTCCCTGGCAACGAGCGCTACGAATAATTTGGATGGCGCTAATTGCGCTATTGGGCTTTAGCTCAATTGCTCTCTCGGCATCATTGATCTATCACTTTGAGATTGTTCTAAATCTAACGCGAGTTATTGAACCTGGAATCTTTGGGGGATTGGTCTTACTGATTGGCCAGCTTATGTATTTACCGAATATTTCGGTTGCAACCCTAAGCTATTTCTCTGGAGCTGGGATATCTATTGGTGAAGGGAGCCTACTTTCGCCCTTTAGCCACCGCATCGATGAAATCCCTGCGATTCCATTACTAGGCGCGCTACCTGTAACTAATCATCTCTACCTTATTTCGCTATCGCTTATCACTCTAGGAATTGGGGCGGCAATCGCTAACTATGGAGCTAAAACTTATAGCGATGTTAGTGAGAGAAAACGTTTCTATATTTCATCATCCCTTATCTCGGTAGCGCTCTTTCTTGCAGTTGCCCGCGCTAGTAGCGGTCAACTTCTATCGGCAAATCTTCCATCGGTGGGACCAATCTGGTGGGCTCTACCAATCGTCATTACCGCTCAATTTGCGCTTGGCGGAGCGCTCTTCATCTTTGCTCCTAAAGTTCTCGCAAAGCTAAAGCGGTAAATTAGACTCTTCTTATGGCGACCGCTGCGAGAGTGCTTGATGGCAAGAAGCTCGCTACTGAGATAAAAGCGAAGCTCGCCTCACAAATTAAATCCGAGAACCTACAACTCGGCCTAGGAACAATCCTGGTCGGCTCAGATCCAAGCTCGCACTCTTATGTTGCCGGTAAGCATCGCGATTGTGCTGAGGTGGGAATCAAATCAATTCGGGTTGAGTTACCCGAAAGCGCTTCCGAGAGTGAAATCCTCTCCGCCGTAGCAAAACTAAATGGTGACTCAAGCTGTACCGGCTTTATTGTCCAACTTCCCTTACCAAAAGGTGTAAATGGCAACAAAGTCCTAGAGAGTATTGATCCATCCAAGGACGCATTTGAATTGGTATCTCAAAATGGAATCTCTTGGGAAGGTAAGGATGTCGTAATTGTTGGAAGAGGAACTACGGTTGGAAGGCCATTAAGTCTTTTGCTCTCTGGAAAAGGTGCTAACGCAACTGTCACCATCGCTCATTCAAAAACAGTTGATTTAAACGCGCATTTGAAGCGCGCCGAGATAATCGTTGCTGCTTTAGGTAAGCCAAATTTCCTAAAGAGTGAGATGTTGAGAGAAGGTGCGGTCGTAATTGATGTTGGCTTAACTCGGATCGGCGAGAAATTAGTTGGCGATGTAGACCCAAGTGTTTACGAGAAAGCAAGCGCCTACTCCCCAGTCCCGGGTGGAGTTGGTCCACTTACGCGCGCCATGTTGTTAAGCAATGTTTTAGAACTCGCCAGAAAGAGCTTTAATTGAAGCGGCTTTCTTACCTGATCGCGCTGTTGGCTCTTGCAATTTCGGCCTTGCTCTCGGTTCGTATCGGCGCCATCACTCTTGCGTTAGCTCTGGCTACCTATTCAATCCCTAGTTTTAAGACCAGCCGACCCTTAGAGAAAATAGTTACGCTTCTTTTAGTGGTCTCGCTCATAACGGTCGCATTGGCGCTTCCGCGGAGGTAGCCGGTAGGTTCTGCGGCTATGAGCAGATCAGGGAAAGTCACTGTTGTTGGAGCTGGTTTCTATGGATCTACCACCGCTCTTCGATTAGCGGAATATGACATCTTTGAAACAGTTGTAATCACCGATATCGTCGAAGGTAAGCCAGAAGGTATTGCACTAGACATTAATCAATCTAGATCTATTGAGGGTTTTGAAACCAAAGTTGTTGGACAAACTACTAACGCTGAAGGCGCTGGATATGAAGCGACTGCCAACTCTGATGTCGTCGTGATAACTGCTGGTTTGCCGCGCAAACCAGGCATGAGTCGAATGGATTTAATTGGAGTCAACGCTGGAATTGTGCGAGGGGTAGCTGAGAATATTGCTAAGCATTCTCCAAATGCGGTCTTGATTGTCGTTTCAAATCCACTTGATGAAATGACAGCACTTGCTCAAATAGCTTCTAAGTTTCCACACAATCGCGTTATGGGCCAAGCAGGAATGTTAGATACCGCTCGATTTACCCACTTTGTAGCCGAAAAATTGAGCGTGAGATTGTTGCGCTACTAAAGACCGGATCTGCATATTACGCACCTTCTGCAGCTGCAGCCCGAATGGCTCGTGCTGTAATCACCGACTCACGTGAAGTGATGCCGGTCTGTGCCTGGGTTACCGGTGAATACGGCATCTCTGGTGTGTACCTCGGCGTCGAAGCTGAGATAGGAAGAAGTGGTATATCCAAGGTTGTCGAAGGTTCGCTCTCTGGGAATGAACTTGAAGAGCTTAAGAAGGCCGCCGAAGCAGTCCGCGCAAAGCAAGCAGATGTGAAAGATCTATAGGAAGGAAGCCATGTCAAAGATAAAAGTACAAGGAACCGTCGTCGAGCTAGATGGCGATGAGATGACCCGAATCATCTGGGACTTCATCAAAAAACAGCTCATCCTTCCCTACCTTGATATAAATCTTGAGTACTACGACCTTGGAATTGAGTATCGCGACGCCACAAATGACCAGGTCACAATCGATTGTGCGAATGCAATAAAGAAGCATGGCGTTGGAGTTAAGTGCGCAACCATCACTCCTGATGAGGCCCGCGTAAAAGAGTTCAATCTCAAACAGATGTGGAAGTCCCCAAACGGAACTATTCGCAACATTCTTGGCGGAGTTATCTTCCGTGAGCCAATCATCATTAAGAATGTACCGAGGTTGATTCCTCATTGGAGTAAGCCCATTGTGATTGGCCGTCATGCATTTGGCGATCAATACCGTGCTACCGATTTCAAAGTTCCCGGAGCTGGAAAGTTAACAGTCACTTTCACCCCGGCCGATGGCTCAGCGCCGATGGAATTCAACGTCTTTGATTTCCCAAGTTCAGGCGTTGCGATGACTATGTACAACTTGGATCAATCAATCCGAGACTTCGCACGCGCTTCCTTCAATTATGGATTGACTCGTAAGTATCCGGTCTATCTCTCAACAAAGAACACAATTCTTAAGGCTTACGATGGTCGATTCAAAGATATCTTTGCTGAGATCTTCGAGAGCGAATTCAAAACTGAGTTTGACAAGCTCGGTCTTGAGTATGACCACCGCCTAATCGATGACATGGTCGCAACATCACTTCGCTGGGAAGGTGGATATATCTGGGCTTGTAAGAATTATGATGGCGATGTCCAGAGCGATACCGTCGCTCAAGGTTACGGATCACTTGGTCTGATGACCTCCGTATTGATGACCCCAGATGGAAAGACCGTTGAGGCCGAAGCTGCTCATGGCACAGTTACTCGCCACTATCGCGATCACCAAGCCGGAAAGGCAACCTCCACTAATCCAATCGCCTCAATCTTTGCTTGGACCCAAGGTCTCCAACACCGTGCAAAACTAGATAACACTCCCGAAGTTGCAAAGTTCGCCTCAACTCTAGAGCGGGTATGTATCGAAACGGTTGAGAGTGGAAAGATGACTAAAGATCTCGCACTTTTGATAAGTCATGATGCTCCATGGCTCAATACTCAAGAGTTCTTAGCGGCGATTGATGAGAATCTAAAGAAGGCTATGAAGTAGCACCAAGACTAAAGTAAAAAAGCCCCCGTCATTCGGGGGCTTTTTTACTTACTTTTTTAGCTGATGCGCTCACCTGTGGTTGCGCTGAAGAGATGGACTGATTCACCCTTTGCAGAGACAGTGACTGTCTGTCCGGCCCTTGGTGGATTCTTTGGATCCCATCGGATGATTACCTGGGCGCCTTCATCGCTAGCGTTATTGAACTTGACTGCGCTATCAATTGGCTTTCCATAAACAAATGCATCTGCACCGAGTTCTTCAACAACCTCTACTTGAACTTCAAATCCCTTAGAGGCCGGAGTGAATCCTTCTGGGCGAATTCCGACGATCACAGAATTGCCAGCCTTTGCGGGGACATCGATATCGAGATGGCCAAGCTTTGCCTTGCCACCGGAGACCGGAGCAATCAAAAGATTCATTGCAGGTGAGCCTATGAAGCCGGCAACGAATGCATTTGCGGGGCGATCATAGAGATTACGAGGAGTATCTACTTGCTGTAGTAGACCATCCTTAAGAACTGCAACGCGGTCACCCATGGTCATAGCTTCGACCTGATCATGTGTTACATAGACAGTTGTAATTCCAAGGCGACGTTGGAGAGCTGCGATCTGTGTTCTTGTGGCAACGCGGAGCTTCGCATCAAGGTTTGAGAGCGGCTCATCCATCAAGAAGACCTGTGGCTCGCGAACGATGGCGCGGCCCATTGCAACGCGCTGACGTTGTCCACCAGAAAGCGCTTTTGGCTTGCGCTCTAAATATGGTTCAAGATCAAGTAACTTCGCAGCTTCAAGGACGCGACGATCGCGCTCTTCTTTTGCAACTCCGGCAATCTTTAGCGCGAAGCCCATATTTTCTGCGACTGTCATATGTGGATAGAGGGCATATGACTGGAAGACCATCGCGATATCGCGATCCTTCGGGGCGACATTTGTAACATCGCGATCTCCGATATAGATAGCTCCGGTGTCGATCTCCTCCAAACCAGCAAGCATGCGAAGTGAAGTTGATTTTCCGCAACCAGATGGTCCGACTAGAACGAGGAACTCACCATCGTTAACTGTTAGATTTAATTTATCTACAGCAGGAGTTGTGGTTCCGGGATAGATGCGAGATGCATCTTTAAATACGACTGATGCCATTTTTTTCTTCCTTCTCCGGGCAGGTACGTGCCCGACGGTCCGTTGGATGAAGCAAGGCCCCACCGCTCGGTGGGACGGGCGAAGGCTATGCGAGAGGTGAGCGTGAGGGAAGAGTTTTTCGCCTTCTTTTTCCGCCTCCTTATCAAGGTCGGCTACCCTTAGCCAGCCTATGGACCCCGATGGTGCGTTCTCGGTCGCTGCTTTCTCAAGCGACCTAATCGTTGTACTCCTCTTTATCCTCCTTGGATCAATCTTCGTAGCCGCTGAAATTGCCCTCATTTCACTACGCGAAGGCCAGATCAAGGCGATGGCCGAAAAGGGGCGCCGTGGTAAAAAAGTCGCCTACCTTGCCAGCCACCCCAAGAACTTCTTGGCGGCGGTCCAGGTTGGCGTGACTCTCTCAGGATTCCTCTCAGCTGCTTTTGGCGCAGACCAATTAGGGGATTACTTGATTCCTGTTTTTGAGGGTTGGGGACTAACCACAAATGTGGCCGCAGGACTCTCACTAGTTCTACTCACTTTAGTCATCGCATATTTCTCATTAGTTCTTGGCGAGTTGGTACCGAAGCGAGTTGCAATCTACAAGACCGAAGAGATTGCCCTGGCTGTTGCTACCCCGGTCTCAATCGTTGCTTGGGTATTTCGCCCATTAATCTGGCTCTTGGCTCATTCATCTGATCTAATCCTGCGCGCTTTCGGAATCGACCCCAAGGCCTCCCGCGAAGAGATCACCGAAGAAGAATTAGTTGATCTGGTAACAGGCCATAAAGCCCTCTCTGAAGAAGAGCGCGATATCGTTGAAGAAGTATTTAATGCAAGTGAACGTCAAATTCATGAGGTCATGGTGCCGCGCACCGAAGTTGATTTTCTCGATGCAGGGCTCTCCCTTAACCAGGCGATAAAGGTTGCGGTAGAGAAAGCGCACTCACGTTTCCCAGTCGTGCGCGGAACTAGCGATGAGGTAATTGGTTTTATCCATGCGCGCGACCTACTCGAGCGCCCGGAAAAGACCAAAACTGTCATGGATATCGTCCGCCCAATAATTTTCCTTCCCGGAACTAAAGGCGTTCTTCCCGCGCTCTCAGAAATGCGTGCAAAGCGCCAACAGATTGCGATCGTGCTAGATGAGTACGGTGGCACCGATGGAATAGTGACATTAGAAGATCTAGTTGAAACGCTTATTGGAGATATTCATGATGAGTATGACGATTTATCGCAAGAAGTCTCCAATACCCAAAAGAGCGGTGTCTATGAGATTGATGGCTTAATAGCGCTAGAAGATCTCGCCGAACAGACCGGAGTTGAAATTCCTGAGGGTCCTTATGAAACTCTCAGCGGTTATGTGATGCATGAACTTGGGCGCATTCCCGAAGTTAGCGATGTGTTGGAAATTCCAGGCGCTCAGATCAAGGTCTTATCTATGGAGGGTAAACGTGTAGGTTCACTTCTCTTGACTAGCGCCCATACCAACAAACACCTGCGAGAATAGCGACGTGAAGCGGATCCTCTCAGGTATACAACCGACTGCCGAATCGCTCCATCTTGGAAATTATCTTGGCGCAGTAAAGCAATGGGTGGAGCTACAAGAAGGTAACGATGCGTTTTACTGCATCGTTGATCTTCACGCTCTTACTATTGAGACAGAGCCAGCCGCCCTTCGCCGTCGCACCCTCGCTTCAGCAGCTCAATTAATCGCACTGGGACTTGATCCAAAGAGGTGCACGCTATTTATCCAGTCACACTTATCCGAACATAATCAACTTGGTTGGATCTTTGAGTGCATTACGGGCTTTGGCGAAGCTAGCCGGATGACTCAATTTAAGGATAAGTCGCAGAAGTCTGGCGCTGACCGGACCGTTGTTGGCCTCTTTACCTATCCAATGCTTCAAGCTGCCGATATCTTGCTCTATCAGGCAAACAAGGTTCCGGTGGGCGAGGACCAGCGCCAACATATTGAACTTACAAGAGATCTAGCGCAACGCTTCAATTCAAAGTATGGCGATACATTCACAGTCCCGGAAGCGCACATCATGAAGGCCTCAGCCAAGATAAATGACCTTCAAGATCCAACGGCCAAGATGAGTAAGTCAGCTGCTTCAAATGCAGGAGTAATAGATATTCTAGATAGCGCTGATGTAAATGCAAAGAAGATTAAGAGCGCTGTTACTGATACAGGAAAAGAAGTGAAATTCGATGAAAAGTCCAAGCCAGGAATCTCAAATCTCCTAACGATTCACTCATCGCTTTCCGGGAAATCAATAGCTGAACTTGAGAATGAATTTATTGGTAAAGGCTATGGAGATTTCAAGAGCGCGGTTGCCGAGGTTGTTACTGAATATTTTGCTCCTGTGAAAGTAAAAGCAGAAGAACTTCTTAAAGATGAAGTGGGGCTTATTGAAATCCTCCGCGAGGGAGCAGAAAAAGCCCGAGTTGTCGCAAATAGGACTTTGAAGAGTACTTACGATGCCCTTGGCCTAGTGCCAGGGAAACAATTCCTACCCTAGATTCACCGAGATTCCTGATGCGCTTCCGGATAGCCCTTCTTGCGCTCTCACTCCTTCTTCCTGCAACGATTGCTAGCGCTGAAGAGCGCACTCCTCGGATCGCAGTCGCTTATGACATTGGATTTAAAGGCGATGGCGGCTTTAATGATGCAGTCAGCGCAGCTCTTGCTCTTGCTAAGAAACGTTTTAACCTAGTTCCGCCCTTTGTTCGAGAAGTTCCAACGAGTGGTAGCGCTGTCGATCGCCTATCGAAACTTCGGTTCTTGGCCAAGAATGGCTACACCTTAATCATCACGGTTGGAAGCGGATATCGGGAGACTGTACGTCGAGTCTCGATGGAATACCCAGAAACTCAATTTGCACCAATAAATGATAAGACTCTTGGACAACTAAACATCTCAAATATCTACTTTGATGAAGTCGATGCGGCAAAGCTCGCGGGGACCATTGCTGCAGCACGAAGTAAATCTAAAGTTGTAGCAGTCATTGGTGGATCTGATGAAGTCAATAGTTCTTTCGCTACGGCAGCCAAGGGCGCTCAAGTTATAAAGATTCCATTTACTGGCGATGTCACAAAATTAGATACATCACTAGAGAGAGCTGATGTTGTCTATTCACTTTGGGATAGGGATGCGAAGGTCTATGAAACCGTTATCAATCGAACCTTCAAAACCTTCTACATTGCGCGAAATCCAGATCAATATTTTGCTAAATTAGCATCTCATCCGAGGGTTATCGCTGTAATTGAAAAGCAATTAAATAAACCAATTTCACAACTCGTGAAATTGGCTTTAGAAGATCGTGCACTAATTGATCTTGTTGATCCCGATCTTGGAATTTATGGAAGAAGTTTCGGATTGGCGAACGGGGGGATTACCTACAAACTCAAGGAAGGCCAACCTGCCGTTGCGAAAGCTCTAAAAGAGCTCAAAGGTTAAAGCCAGGGTTTAGAGTCCAACCCCGAAATCTGTGTCCCAGCGCACGAAGCGCGCGACATGTGAAATGGCTGAAACATGGCGATTGAGTCCTTGTAATGCCTTCCCGATAGGGTGCGCTCACGCTTCCCCAAACGTACGTACAAACCCCTCGGGAGGAAATAACTTGAAGAGATCAACACGTCTCATCGCTGTAGCGGTTGCAGCTTCTCTCTCCGTTCTCGGAGTAACAGCTCCAGCCTCAGCAAAGACAACAAAGGCATGCCTTGCACTTGATACCGGTGGTGTCGATGACAAGTCATTTAACGCATCTGCATGGGCTGGCGCGCAGTCTGTTGCAAATAGCTCAACCACAGTCAAGTACTTGGTTGCACAATCAGATGCTGATTACGCACCAAATATCAAGAAACTCGTTGACGAGGGTTGCAACATCGTCATCGGTGTTGGCTTCTTGATCGCAGGCGCACTTGCAGATGCTGCAAAGAAGTACCCAAAGACCAATTTCGCAATCGTTGATGGTGGCGGAGCTGGAACTGCAAATCACAAGGGACTTCTATTTGCAACTAACCAATCATCATTCCTAGCTGGTTACCTCGCTGCTTCTTATACGAAGACTGGCGTTGTAGCTACCTACGGCGGAATGAATTTCCCTGCAGTTTCTGACTTCATGGATGGATTCGTAAAGGGCGTTGCTCATTACAACAAAGTGAAGAAGAAGAATGTAACTGCACTTGGCTGGGATCCAGTCAAGAAGGATGGAACATTCGTTGGAAACTTCTCTGACCAAGCAAAGGCACTCCAGATTTCCAAGCAGTTCGAACTACAGAAGGCAGATGTGATCTTCCCTGTAGCCGGTGGTCTTGGTGGCGCAACTGCTCAGAACGCAATGACCAGCAAGCAATCTGTAGTTATCTGGGTTGACTCAGATGGCGTAATTGCAGCCCCACAGTACAAGTCGGTAATTATTACCTCTGTACTCAAGGGCGTTGGCGTCTCTGTTGCTCAGGTAATCAGAGATACACGTTCAAATAAGTTCTCCAGCACTTCCTATCTAGGAACACTGAAGAACAAGGGAACTGGTCTTGCACCGTTCTATGATTATGACTCAAAGATTACACAGAAGACCAAGGATGAATTGAAGCGTCTGCAACTTGCAATCGCTGCCGGTTCTCTAAAGATCTAAGTAATCAAAGAGAAAAGCGAGCCAGGTGTGAGAAATCACCTGGCTCGTTTTCATTTCCCCACTTTTCCGATAGATTTTCGCCTAATACTTGGCGAGAAATAGGGGAAGACTCGATTCATGTCAGTTGAGCTGCGTGGCATCACAAAGAGTTTTGGCTCCCTAGTCGCAAACGATGCAATTGATCTAAAAGTAGAAGCTGGCCAGATTCATGCCATCTTGGGTGAAAATGGCGCTGGCAAATCGACTTTGATGAATATCCTCTTCGGACTATTGCAACCTGACTCCGGTGAGATTCTCATCGATGGTAAACCCATCCAAGTCAATGAGCCAAGCGATGCGCTCACGGCTGGAATTGGAATGGTTCACCAACATTTCATGCTTATCCCAGTCTTTACCGTTGCTGAGAATATTGTCCTGGGACACGAGAAGATCCGAGGTGTTGGCTCCCTAGATTTAAGAGAAGCTCGAACTCAGATTATGGAAATCGCAAAGCGCTTTAACTTTGAGATCGATCCGGATGCGCTAATTGAAGAGTTACCGGTTGGTGTGCAACAGCGAGTGGAAATTATCAAAGCGCTCTTTTTCAATGCAAAAATCATTATCCTAGATGAACCTTCAGCCGTCTTAACGCCACAAGAAACCGATGAACTATTAAATGTGATGCGCGAGCTGAAGAAACAAGGTAAGTCGATTATCTTCATCACCCATAAGCTGCGCGAGGTTCAAGAAGTTGCTGATGAGATTACTATCATCAGGCGCGGCAAGGTTGTCGGTAAGGCAAAACCAACTGCAACCCAAGAAGAATTAGCATCGATGATGGTGGGAAGGCCAGTCGATCTTGAAGTAACGAAGAAACCATTTACCCCTGGTCCTGTAATTTTAAAGATCAGTGATTTGAAGGTGACTGATAATCGGGGTCGCGCGCTTGTAAGTGAGATTAATTTTGATGTCCGCGCCGGTGAGATTCTCGCCGTTGCTGGAGTACAAGGAAATGGCCAGACCGAGCTAGCGCGGGCGATATTGAATTTAGAGCCTCACATTTACGGCTCCATAACTATTGATGGAAAAGAGATAGTTGGTAAGACCGTAAATGAATCACTGGAATCCGGTATCGCATTTGTCCCAGAATCGCGTGAGCTAGATGGGTTAATTAGCTCATTTAGCATCGCGGAAAATCTAATTCTCGATACTTTCCATAGCGCTCCAATTTCAAAGTCTGGAATCTTAGATCTGGAGAAAGTAAGGAGTAATGCGGAGGAGTACACAAAGCAATTTGATGTCCGACTCCAGAGCATCTCTGATCCAGCATCATCTCTCTCTGGTGGAAATAAACAGAAAGTGGTTCTGGCGCGCGAGTTAACTCGTCCCGTCAAGTTATTGGTCGCTTCTCAACCGACGCGTGGCCTAGATGTCGGCTCAATTGAATTCGTTCACGAGCGGATTCTCGCTGAACGGGACTCCGGGCGGGCCGTACTGCTATTTAGTAATGAGTTAGATGAGGTTATGGCCTTAGCTGATCGGATTGCTGTTATGTATCACGGAAGCATCATCGATATCGTCTCACCAAGTGTCACGAGAAATGAATTAGGTCTTCTAATGGCGGGCGTAAAAGGTAAATCGGCATGAAAAAGTTACTTAATGGTTCCGCACTACTGCCGGTCTTATCTTTCGCACTTGCAATGCTCATCGGAGGATTATTGATTGCATTCTCAGATGCAAAAGTTCTTGCCCTTCGCTCAGAACCCTGGGAGATGATTAAGGCTGGCGCTGCCACTGCGTGGAATGCTTACGTGGCGCTCTTTGAAGGAGCTTTTTATGATCCAAACCTGGCTCGCCAAGGAGGCGGCCAAGGTTTCTACCCAATCTCTGAGACTCTAGTTGTTGCTGCACCACTAATTCTTGCCGGTTTATCGGTGGCGCTTGCTTTCCGCGCTGGCCTTTTCAATATCGGCGCCCAAGGCCAATTCATCTTCGGCGCCATCGGCGCTTCATATATCGGATTTACTTATGAGTTACCGCCAATTCTTCACATCACGGTTGCGATGTTATTTGGCGTATTTATTGCGGGAATCTACGGCGGAATTGTCGGGCTATTAAAGGCAAAGACCGGAGCGCATGAAGTTATCGTCACAATCATGCTCAATTACGTCGCAAGCTACTTGCTGCTCTGGTTGTTAAAGACCGAAGCATTCTTACGCGAGGGGCGAAATGATCCGATCGCCCCGGATATTTTGGAGAGCGCGAGATTGCCTAAGATTTTAGGAAGTGAATTCCGAATTAGCGTTGCGATATTGATCTCGCTTCTTGTCGCATGGTTGATTGCCTTCTTGCTCAACAAGACAACGCTGGGCTTTAGATTCCGCGCTGTTGGTGCAAATGCTGCTGCAGCTAGAACCGCTGGTATGTCAGTCGCTTTTGTAACCACTTCGGTGATGATAGTTGCCGGAGCGCTAGCAGGACTGGGCGGTGCACTCAATGTCCTTGGTGGCGAATATGCACTCACAGTCGGCATCGCCGGTTCATTTGGTTTTGATGCAATTACCGTTGCACTACTTGGACGAGCCAAACCGCTTGGTGTAGTTCTCTCTGCTTTCTTGTTTGCATCACTTCGAGTAGGCGGCCAGATGATGCAAGCAAAGACTGATACGCCGCTTGATCTAGTTCTAGTTATTCAAGCTCTCATTATTCTCTTCATCGCTGCCCCAGCTTTAGTAAAGGCGATCTTTAGATTGAAGAACATCAGCGCATCGACTGGCATGGCTGCAAAAGGTTGGAATGGATAATGGCCAAGATATCTAATCTGACTCCAGCGCAACGGCGCACTAGACGAGGTATCTACACCCTCGGAATCTTTACACTCTTATCAAGCATCCCATTTATCTTCCTTGCAAAAGATTCAGCAAATGTCACCTA
>RGJX01000071.1 GCA_010023045.1 Actinomycetota bacterium
ATAGTTAGAAGACTTGAAATGTTCCTATCGAGTCGAACTGCTTCTTTACTGATTTTTTCTACTGTACCTGGCTCTATATTCAGGTCCTTCCGTTTCTTCATTAAATCTAGGTAGCCCGTTATCACTGTTAATGGCGTTCTAAGTTCATGGGATGCGTCGCTTGCAAATTCCAATAAAAGCTTACGACGGGATTCCTCATTTTTCAGTTTTTCACGCAATACTAACTCGCGGGACTCTCTTGCAACATCTCTGGCGATAACTTTCTGTAGTACAAGAAGTGCCCCTAAGCTTGCAATCAATAGATAGATCAAAAAGCGAATGGCCTCGGATGATCTATCTTCGTATATGGAAGCTATAGACGTAGTGAGGATTAACTTCAAATCGCCCTCAATTTCCACTATTCGTGAGATGATGAAATTAGATTCCAGGTCAGTGTTGTTAGTGATAGTTTGCTTAGCAATATCAAGCTGTTCCGTACCTTCTGCTCTGTCAAATAGAGGATAAATGTCATTGTTCTCATCTGCCACATACAAGGAAATCTTTGATTGTGATGCCGATACTAGGGCAAGCGCAACCGTTGCCTTATCAACGTCAGATGCAATTACAGTGTCTTCAATCGATTGAATTTCAGAGAAGACCCTACTTAGCTGGTCCCTGAAGCCGATCTGAATGAGAAACAATCCCGCAGATCCAGCCGCCATAATTACGACTACCAAAGTAAACGCGGTAAGGCGTTTTTGCAGACTCAAATTACTGGTCCTTCAATTGGAATCCAACACCTCTAATGGTTCTGATTCCTTTAAATCCATCACGATGTAATTTTTTCCTTAGGTAGGAAATGTATGTGTCAACCACAGTTGTAATAGCAGCAAAATCGTAACCCCAAATGGCATCAAGAAGTGCGTCTTTCTCGATGACGATTCCTGGTCGTTCCATTAGATATTGCAACAATCTAAACTCGGTCTTAGACAAATCTACGAGGTCTTCATTAAATCGCACCTCATAAGTTTCTCTATTTAAGGAGATTGGGCCAACCCGAAGTAAGGGTTTAGTAGTTCCCGGGTTTGTTCTCCGGAGAACTGCTTCAATTCGAGTTATGACTTCTTCGATGCTAAATGGTTTAGCAATATAGTCGTCGGCACCCTCGCGAAGACCAGAAATAACATCGGTCTTCTCAGATCTGGCGCTCAACATAATCACGGGGAGATTTGGCTTCAATTCTCTTATCTTCTCTAATACCTTAAATCCATCGATAATTGGCATATTTATGTCGAGCAAGACCAAATCGAAAGATTGCTTTCTAATTAGAGAAATCCCTTCCAATCCACTAGCGGCGGTGGCTGGATGAAAACTCGCTAGGCGAAGCGTTTCGCTCAGCAGGTTACGGATATTTTCTTCGTCGTCTATAACTAGGACTCGGTAGGAATTAATCTTTTCATGCTTCCCCACAGAGGTAAGGTTAGATGTAGGGAGGGTTTCCGCTTAATCGATTATGTTTTTTCACATTAAATTCACAAGATTAAAGTGGAGAATCTGCAAGGGAAAAGTTACGCGTTTGAGAGGGGTATGGAGCCACATGTGCAATCTACGCTCAATGCGCACCTCACTCTTTATTTCAATCGTACTATCTGTATCCCTGGCACCAACTTCTTTAGCCAATAGTGATTGTGAAAATGTTGGATTAGATTATATAAAAGCGCTAAATAGTTTTGAGAGTAGCCCTGGAAAGTCAAATGATTTTTACAAGCAGCTTATTCAATTGAGGAAAAATGCCGATAAATTGCGGAGCGCGTGTATAAAAAACATAAACACAGATTTTAAAAATGAGTTAAGGGTCATAAACGCTAAATATTCCAATAAGGAAAGCACGAAAGGGGACATGCTCTCCCAGAGGACTAAGAAAAACAGCGAAATTTCAGCTGCAACTTTGGAGCGCGATAGACGATTGAAGATATTAAATGTAATTCCTGAATTACCTGAGAAGCCTATTAAGACTAAATTCCAAAAGCAAAAGCCTTGATTCCAAAGGCAAGCACAATGCAATCACAGGGAATCCAAAAGTTATCTAAATAGATTCAGGCCATGCAGTAATTAGACTGCAGAGACATAGAGAAAGGTGATCATGATTAAGAGAGCAATACTTCTAGCATTTGCAGTTAATTTAATTGTCAATCCAACAGCTAGAGCTGAAGGAGTCGAAGCAGCGCCAAGGCCTGAAAGAGTCGCGTATGAGGCTGCGAAGGCAACATATAAATCAGCTTTAGAGTCATATAAAGTTCAAAAACAGGCTGCTAAGGCAACTCGTGAGGCCGCGAAGGTAGCTGCAAAGAGTTCAATTGCGAGCGCGAAAGTGATTCTAGAGAGTGCTAGATCAAGTTCGAATTCAGCCGAGGCGTTAGATGCTGCAAAAGCCGCATTTAATCTGGCGAAAGATGCTGCAAAAGCTTCTATTCCTAGCTTGCCGACAAAGCCAACGAAACCTTCGAAGCCTGCTAAATCGAATTAATTAACTGCACGAGGGACGTGAGCAACCCGGCTAGTAACAAACTAGTCGGGTTGCTTACTTTTTAACAGAAAATTCTAAAGATTCTTAGAGATAAATGAGAAAGCCGAGATTTGGCTTCTCTATATAGTAAAACCATGACTAACTTCTCAGAAGAACACATGATCAATCGTCGTCAACTACTGAAATTTGCACTTGTAGTTTCGGCGGCCTCGAGCCCTTTTGTAGCTGCATCGGCAGCTACGCCAACAAGTCTTAGGTTAATGCTTGGGCGACCTACAAATGATTCAATTGCAATAAGCCTGATGGCAAATCGGGACATATCTGCCTTCATTCAGTATGGAAGTTCAAAGACAAGATATACAAGTAAGACAACTGCGAAAAAAGTCACTACTGGGACCCCAGTAGTTTTTGATTTAGAGAATTTAAAACCAAACACACTTATTTATTATCGAGTCGCATATACCGAATCAGGTTCTACCAAGGAGATGTATGGTACTCAGTTCTCATTTAGAACCCAAAGAAATCGAAGTAGTTCATTCTCCTTCACCCTCCATGGAGATACCCATCCGGAGAGAAAAGGGAAAATGTTTAACGAAGAACTTTACAAAGTGGCGCTAGGAAATGTTCTCTTACAGAAACCTGATTTCCATATCCTAATGGGCGATGACTTCAGC
>RGJX01000072.1 GCA_010023045.1 Actinomycetota bacterium
GTCTGGGTCTGTGTTCTTTTCAATTGCGCTATAGTACGACAACAGCTGAATTGGTATGATCTCAATTAGTGGATACAGAGAATCATCTATTGTCGGGATTTGTATCCAGTGATCATAAATGTCGCTTGGCTTGTCAGATATTCCAATTATTTTTGCACCACGAGCCTTGATCTCTCTTGCACTAGTTAGGGTGTCGTTATAGGTAAAGTCGTTTGGATTTATTATTACAACATAAACGCTAGAGTCCATCAGTGCAAGAGGTCCATGTTTTAGCTCGCCTCCCGCAAAACCTTCGGCATGCATATATGCGAGTTCCTTTAATTTAAGGGCGCCCTCCAACGCGGCCGGGAAACCGACATGGCGACCTAAAAATAGAACTGAGGTTGCGCTCTTGTAGCCACGAGTCATAGCACGTAGCGGTTCAACGGTCTCAAGAATCTCTTCGATCTTATTGGGAAGTTGTAGGAGCGCATCTATCAACTCTTTGATGCGATTTGAAGGTAAAGAGTTTCGCTTGCTTGCGAGATAGAGCGCCAATAAATCAAGTGCAATTACTTGGGTGAGAAGCGCCTTTGTTGATGCGACTGCGATCTCCGGACCGGCATGGGTATAGAGCACTGAATCTGATTCGCGAGGAATCGTAGAACCCATGGTGTTACATATTGAGAGCGTCTTTGCACCGAGCGACTTTGCGTGACGGAGCGCCATCAAGGTATCCATCGTTTCACCTGATTGTGAGATTGTTACAACAAGTGTTCGCTCTGAGATAACTGGATTTCGATATCTAAACTCTGATGCTAGTTCGACTTCTACTGGAATTTTCGCCCACTCTTCAAGCGCGTATTTACCAATTAAGCCCGCGTGATAGGCAGTTCCACATGCAAGAATCAAAATCCGCTGGAAGTTATCGCTCAGATTCTCTAACTCTTTTAGCTCTATAGTCGAAGAAGTAGGAAATCGACCGAGCAAGGTATCGGCAACTGCTTTAGGTTGTTCGTAGATTTCCTTGAGCATGAAATGTTCAAAGCCGCCCCGTTCGGCCGCCTTGGCATCCCAAGTGATCTCGTACTCCTTAGGGGTAACTATTTTCCCCGCAAGATCCGTAACGACAACTTCATTAGGAGTTACAACTACAACTTGATCCTGCCCTAATTCCAAAGCCCTTTTCGTATGTGCGATAAAGGCGGATACATCTGAGGCAAGGAAATTCTCACCAGAACCAACGCCGACTACGAGTGGGGAATTTCGGCGCGCACCAACAATTAAATTGGGATTATCCGATTGGATTGCAAGGAGCGTGAAGGAACCGCGTAAGCGCGCGCATACGCTTCGCATTGCATTGGCAAGATCACCAGAAGCTTTGAATTCTTCACCTAGAAGATGTGCGACAGATTCAGTATCGGTTTCAGACTTGAACTTATGGCCACGCCGCTGGAGCTCAGCTTTTAACTCTTCATAATTCTCAATAATTCCATTATGGATTACCGCTAATTTCCCACTCTCATCAAGATGCGGATGAGCATTTATATCTGTGGGCCCACCATGTGTTGCCCAGCGGGTATGTCCGATTCCCCCAGTTGCGCTCTCAAATCCACTATTTAGTGCGCCCTCAAGGTTTGCTAACTTGCCAGCTTTCTTCTCAACAACAAGTTTCTCGCCTTTAGTTATGGCAAGCGCTACTCCAGCTGAGTCATAGCCACGATATTCAAGACGTCTTAAGCCTTCAATAACTCTAGATAGCGCTGGGTTAGAGCCGGTGTATCCGACAATCCCACACATATCTATTGCTCCTCTTTCTAGTGCTCCACTTTCATAGCCTACCTAGAGTGCGAGTTCTGATTTTACTAGCGTTGCTAACGCTGTGGCCAATCCCTCCGCTAATTCATTGGATTCTGCTTCAACCATGACGCGAATAACTGGTTCTGTGCCTGAGGCTCGCAACAGAACTCGACCTCTTTTACCTAACTCGCCTTCAATTTCTGCAACCTTATTTTGAATTACTTGATTGCTCTTCAACCTTGACTTATCTACGCCCGTTACATTTATCAAGATCTGCGGGTAACGCTTCATAAATCCAGCGAGTTCTTTTAAAGACTTCTTGCTTGTCGCAACCTCAGAGATAAGGTGAATAGCGGTAAGAATTCCATCTCCAGTTGTGGCGAATCTGCGCATGATTACATGGCCAGATTGCTCTCCCCCTAATGAATGTCCACCGGCGAGCATTTCCTCTAACACATAGCGATCACCGACTGGAGTCGCTACAAAACCGATGCCGCGCTTCTCTAGCGCATGGATTAATCCAAGGTTGGTCATTACTGTGCCAACAAGTTTCTTAGTAGGAAGTTCGGTGTGCTGGGCCAGAATTCCTAAGATGAAATCACCATCGACAATGGCGCCTTCATGATCAACCGCTAAGACGCGATCAGCATCGCCATCATGAGCGATTCCCAAATCTGCACCAACTTCAATTACCTTTGCAATCAAATTCTCTAAATGAGTTGAGCCACAATTCTCATTTATATTGGTGCCATTAGGTTTATCTGAAATTGCAATGACCTCAGCTCCAGCTCTTCGAAGAACTTCTGGCGCTACAAAAGATGCAGCACCATTTGCACAATCGACAACAATCTTTAGACCAGCAAAACTTGAGTTAATTGTGGTGAGAAGCTGATTTATGTATCGCTCTCTAGCGCTCTCATCTTTAGCTACTTCACCTTTATTGCTATCAGGGCTCCAAGGCTTTCCTAATTGGAGTTCGATTTGGGCTTCCACCGAATCAGCTAACTTGCGACCATCGCGAGCAAAGAACTTGATTCCGTTGTCACTTGCGGGATTATGAGATGCGCTGATCATGACTCCGAGATCACAACCAAGTTCTCGTACAAGTAACGAGACCGCGGGCGTAGGAAGAATCCCTACCTGGATTACATCCACGCCAGATTCAGATAAACCTCTGGTGATTGCTCGCTCTAAGTATCCGCCTGATTCCCGCGAATCTTGGGCGATGATGGCTTTTGGTTTATGCCCCGTGAACTCACCAATATCGGTAAGTACATGAGCAGCAGCTACAGCTAGATCGTGAGCAAGTTGCTCGGTTAAATCAACGCCAGCAACGCCTCGGACACCGTCTGTGCCGAATAGGGCCATGAAGCAAACGCTAGAGGATTAGCGCTTGCTGTA
>RGJX01000073.1 GCA_010023045.1 Actinomycetota bacterium
CCCCATTCAGAAAGGTGAAGAGCAATGCCTAGAAAGAACAAGATCTACTGGTTTGAAGGGGTCACCGAAAAGGGAGTGAAATTGCTTCTCAGCGACGAAAATTCCAAGTTCAAGTTTCTTCGCCTTCAGAAGAATCGGCGGATATTGGTCCTCTTTATGACATTGGGCATCATTCTTGTCGCAATGGGAAGTTACTGGACCTCTCTAAAGGCTTATTTCAACGTTAGTAGCGACTTGGGATTCATCGTTTTCTCGATAATTGCGATTTTCACAATCATTGCAGTAGTCGGTGGGTACTCCCTTCTAAGAATAAGCGTCCGGGGAATCGCAGATGCTCCAAACGAACTGCTCGATGAGCGCCAAATAGAAGTACGGAATGACAGCTTTAGATATGCCTACATTCTTATGGGCTTCGTGACACTTCTATTGCTGCTGTTAATGAATATAGGTCCCGAGTTGAGACTCTTTCAAGCCGCGGGAAATGATCGTAATTACCTCTTGATTGCAGCGCTTTTCGCCTACTCCTCATTACCCTCTATGGTGATGGCCTGGCGCGAAGGAGACATTTGATGATGAATGTTCTACCGGAGAGTCTCTAATCCTGATTAGTTGGCTCGTAATCGGAGCCATACTCACTGCAATAGTCGCACAACAATTTGGCCTTGATCTTCAAGTCCTCGCTGGCACCGACAAAGAGAGTCTTGCCACCATAAGGAGTTATGAGCCTTGGCAAGCTGGCAGCACCGTCCTAGTCTCATTTTTGCCCCTCTTGCTGGTCCCGATACTTCTTCACCGATACTTATTGAGACTCCCCTTGAAAGAGCTATTCACCCGCTCAAATAGAAGCTTTTCGCGGGAAGTCTTGATTGGCGCCCTTGTTATGTCTCTTCTCTTGCTCGGGACTGGGTTGCCTGATTTCATCTTTAACAACGATTCCTATACCTGGAGTTTTGATGCAGCCAGGTTCATTCCGTATCTGCTCGTCGCCTTCACTCTAATTCCTCTTCAAACCACAGCCGAAGAGGTCTTCTATCGGGGGTGGATCCAACAACGCCTCGAAAATGGTCGTCGATCCATCTATCTGGTCTCAGTTATTGGGGGCGCTCTCTTCGCTCTCCCCCATCTAGGCAACCCTGAGGTCAGCGGCAATCTACTTCTGCCAATTCTTGGATATGGCTCAACTGGGTTTATGTTGACCTGGGTAACGATGCGCGATCAATCAATGGGTCTTGCTGTCGGAGCCCATGCTGCAAATAACATCTTGGCTGGATTGATCGTCTCAAGTACCGATTCCGCCCTGCCTTCGGCGAGCATCTGGGTCACCCCAGAAATTCAATGGGGCCCCGCCGCCTTCTTCTCAGTTCTTTTCATTCCTTTGTTTATTTGGCTCACTGGAAAATGGAGAGGTAGGGTCGCTCTATGAGCGAAAAAAGCGGTATTTTTCAAGGAAATTTCAAGGCGACTATTCGGCCCCAAGATGACATGTATCGACATGTCAATGGCGCATGGCTAGATAAAGCAGAGATTCCAACCGATCGCGCCGCCGATGGCGCCTTCTACTTTCTCCGGGATGAGTCTGAGAAGAACGTTCGAGAAATAATTGAAGAGCTGGCCAAGAGTGGTGGCGCACCCGGAACAAATGCCCAGAAAATCGCCGATCTGTACAACGACTTCATGGATGAAGCTCGGGTTGAAGAATTGGACGTTGCACCGATTGCTTCAGACCTAGCTAAAGCCCAAACCATTTCGGATTTACAGGAGTTCACCAAGTTGCTTGGGGCTTTTGAAGGACGCGGCCTCGGTGGATTCTTCAACGGTTGGGTCACCGCTGATGCTTCTGACCCAACAACGAATATTGCTTACTTTTATCAAGGTGGATTGAGCCTTCCTGATGAGGCCTACTACCGGGAAGAGAAGCATGGCGAATTACGTGGAAAACTAATCACACATATCGAGCGGATGTTTGAGTTGGCCGGGATTGCCGATGGCCCCGCCCATGCCCGACGCGTTATGGAGCTAGAGAGCGAAATTGCCTCTCACCATTGGGACACAGTACGAAGCCGCGATGCGGTGCTTACTTTCAATAAGAAGAATTTTGCTGAAGTCCAGGGATTGATTGGCCAATTCGATCTAAAGATGTGGGCCGAAAGCGCTGGAATTCCTAACCGCGTCCTTGAAAACGTTGTCATCGCCCAGCCGGATTTCGTTGAGAATCTAGGAAAGATGCTCGAGCGTTTCGATGTAGCTAAATGGCGCTCCTGGCTGACCTGGCACTTACTATCAAGTGCGGCTCCATACTTAAGTGGCCGATTTGTAAATGAAAATTTCGCCTTTTACGGCACCACTTTGACCGGCATCCCGGTCCTTAAGGAGCGTTGGAAGCGAGGAGTTGCCCTTGTAGAGAGCGCCCTTGGCGAAGCTGTCGGAGAGTTTTATGTGGCGAAGCACTTCCCGCCGGCGGCTAAGACCCGGATGAGCGAGCTGGTCGCGAATTTGATCGAGGCATACCGAGTAAGTATCAACGACCTTCCCTGGATGAGTTCTGAGACCAAGAAAAAGGCGCTTGAGAAGCTCGGCAAGTTCACTCCGAAGATCGGCTATCCCGATAAGTGGCGTGATTATTCAAAGCTTGAAATTAAGCGCGGTGATTTAGTAGGAAATCTCGCTCGCATCTCAAAGTTCCGCGGTGACTTTGAATATAGCAAAGTAGGCAAACCTGTCGACAAGACTGAGTGGTTGATGACTCCTCAAACTGTAAACGCCTACTACCACCCACTAATGAATGAGATTGTTTTTCCTGCCGCGATACTTCAGCCACCATTTTTTGATCTAGAGGCAGATGATGCCGTTAACTACGGTGGCATCGGAGCTGTTATTGGTCATGAGATCGGTCATGGATTTGATGATCAAGGTTCGCGCTATGACGGCGATGGAAACTTGAAAAATTGGTGGAGCGATGAAGATCGTAAAGAATTTGAATTGCGCACCTCAAGTTTGATTGCCCAATACAACGCGCTCGCCCCCGAGGAAGCGCCGGATGTGAATGTAAATGGCGCCCTCACAATTGGTGAGAACATCGGCGATCTTGGT
>RGJX01000074.1 GCA_010023045.1 Actinomycetota bacterium
GGAACAACCGCCTTACTGACCGCCTCCTTCTTCCTATTCTTATAACCCAGCACCAAAATCACGAGCACAATCAACAACTTGATTGAGATCTTGGTGTTATCGATCTCTTCCCACTTCATGGGGTCGGAGTCGACTAGGGGGTAGCGGAGGCCGACGAGGGCGATGCCGGTGAGGAGGGAGAGGAGGGCGGAGTGGGTAATGCCCGGGGAGAGCTTCTTTCTTGAGAGAAGCAGGCTCACCAGGATGCCGATGGTGCCTAAAAGGTGGAGTCCGAGGAGGATGTTGCGGGCTAGTTCCATATTTTGATTCTAGACCTATACCTATTTGTTATCTCGGGTTCATGTATTTGTGGGTTCGACAGGCGTAGGTTGTGGGGTACTTAGACCCAAGGCGGGTCTAGAGAAAAGGAAGTTCGATGTCGAACGAAGTCAAAGAGAACGGCGTATCGCGACGTACAGTTCTCAAAGGCGCAGCGGTCGGCGGTGCTGGTCTACTTGGTGGAGGAACACTCCTTTCAAGTTGCGGCAGCGACGAAGCTACTGGTCCAGTTAAATTCACCGCTCGTACGAACGATGAAACTGGTCTAAAGATTGCGCAAGCACTTGCTGATGCCTACACAGCAGAGACAGGCATTGAAGTCACAATGCAGGGCTCAGGAGATACAAATGCATTCCAAGATGGAATCTCACAGTATCTTCAAGGAACACCTGATGATGCATTCCAGTGGATGGCTGGATTCCGTACCAATTTCCGTGCAGATCAGGGATTGTTAGTAGATCTTTCCGAGAACATCAGCAACCTCGGAGATCAAATGCCAGCAGGATTCGTCAGCGGTGCAACTAACCCGACTGATGGCAAGCAATACATCATCCCAACAACTTGGTATCCATGGGGCTTGCACTATCGCAAGTCGACGATGCAAGAGATTGGTCTAGATCCAGAGGGTCTATATAACTGGGATGACTTCATGAAGTTGCTCGAAGGAACCAAGAAGAAGGGCCTAATCGGCTACGCACTTGGTGACAAGGGTGGTTGGGAAGCGATGGGAACATTCTCCATCCTCAACGTCCGCTTGAATGGTTATAACTACCACATCGATCTTCTAAACGGCCGCGCAAAGTGGACCGATCAGAAGACTGTTGATGTATTCAAGCAATTCGAAATGTTGATTCCATACATGAACAAGAACGTTCTTGATATCTCATGGGATGGCATGCGCGATCTTCTACTACAGAAGAAGTGCGGTGCGATCATGATGGGGTCGCGATTCAATCGACGCTCCTGTCGATGGAATGTGCGCTGCTACAAACGGAACCAACCCAGAAGGTGGAGCTGCGTTTGCTGAGTGGTGCGGTAGCGAAGCAGGTATGTTGGCTGCTCAAGCTGCTGGCGATACTTCTCTATATGCGAACTCACGTCTTGATTCATCAGGATATGACGCATTCAATAAGCAGAAGCTTGCAGTTATCGGCGAAGCGAAGAACGTTATGAACTTCCTTGATCGCGATTGCCGTAACGACTTCGCAGGTCCAATTGTTGGTGTACAGATTCAGAACTTCCTAAAGAATCCTGCAGACCTCAACAAGATTCTCGAAGAGACACAAGCAGCATGGGATGCGCTACCTCCACTAGCATAAAAACTTAGTGGCTTTATCGCATTACTGCAGTAAGGTAGTTGTATGACCACGACGGCGGCGAGAGTAAAAACTCGTCGCCGTCGGGCTTTTACCCGGCGTGACATTGTTACGCTCTCGTTGTTTATCGGTGTTCCCACCTTCTTACATCTCTTCTGGGTCTGGATTCCAGCTCTTTCGACAATTGGATTGTCATTTACATATTGGAATGGCGTAAAGCTCTCGGATATTAAGTGGGCTGGGCTTGCTAACTACAACACGATTTTTACGGCTTCGCCGCAATTTTATGATGCCTTACAGAACAATACTTATTGGTTGTTATGGTTTACCTTTATTGCAACGCCGCTTGGTGTCTTGCTTGCATATCAAGTAGACCGTGCGATTCGCGGACATAAAATCTATGAGAGCGTTTATTACATCCCAGTTGTTTTATCGCTAGCGGTTATTGGAATTATCTGGAGATTTATGCTCGGGCCAGCCGGTTTGGTCCAGGTTTTGCTTGGCCATCCGGGGATTGAGGATGCGATTCCGATCTTTGGTAATTATTCGATTAATACTTATGTGATTTTAGGTATCGCCTCATGGCGCCATATCGGCTACATCATGCTTCTTTATTTAGCGGGGTTGAAGTCGGTGGATCCATCGCTACGTGAAGCAGCCGCGATTGATGGGGCGACGGAGTGGCAGACCTTTAGGAAGATCGTCCTTCCTGCGATGGCGCCGGTAAATACGATCATCATCGTTATTACAGTGATTGAGTCGCTACGGGCCTTTGACCTCATTTACATTATTTATGGAACGTCGACGGGTTGGCCGATTTTGGGAATGTTGGTCTTCGTCAATATTTATGGCCAGGCAGCTTCGATGCTTGGGGCGGCCTATGCCGTAATTCTCTTCTTACTTAGCATCATTCCAATTGTTTTCTACCTCCGAACGGTATTTAGGGAGGACATCAAGTGAGCCACATAGTTCAGAATCAGAAGTACCGTAATCGCCAGAAGATTAAGGATGCTTTCATTACGGCATTTATCGCGATCTTTGCGGTGGTGTGGATGATTCCGATTCTTTGGACATTTTGGACTTCGCTTCGTCCTTATAGCGACATCATCCAGAAGGGTGTCTTCTCTCGTCCAGATACCTTGAATCTTCAAAACTATGCCGATGCTTATCGCTTGATGAATATTTGGGAGTATCTCTCCAATTCATTTATCGTGGCGATTCCGGCGGTATTTCTAACTCTGTTCTTTGGATCTTTGATTGCCTTCGTGGTGACGCGGTACTCCTTTAAATTTAATCTCTATCTTTTGTTGCTCTTTACCGCAGGTAATTTGCTCCCCGTCCAGCTTGTCTATGCCCCGCTATTTAAGATGTATATCTGGATTGGGGACTTGGTCGGTAATCGAAATATTCTCTACGACAGCTACCT
>RGJX01000075.1 GCA_010023045.1 Actinomycetota bacterium
AACTGTCAATGACTTAACGCCAGGGCACGATCCAGTCGTAACGGTCTTAACTAGCGAAAGTTGCGGAATGGCAAGGGCGCCCAATTCCTTCATAGGAACGGTCTTTGCGCCTTGATTCAAAGGTTCTGCAGGAGAAACTGGTGTTGATCCATTTTTGAAGGTCAATTTTGCATCTTTAAAGAGCGCTTGGAGATTGCCTGTTGGATTTAACTTCGGATCACAGAAAATCTTGACATCCATCCTTACTACAACAACTTCATTCTGCTCCAAATTACTTACCTCAACGACGGCCGATAGCACAGAACCCTTTGTAAAGATTGGTCCGCTAGCTGTCTCCGATATGAGCGTTGCAACACTATTTCCATTACCTCGCTGTGCAGAATCGCTTGGATCGATTGAAACTGCAAGAACATCACCAAGAATCGCTCCTGATTGGCCCGTCGTATCAAGATCGAAGTTAAATTCCGAACTTATCGTGAAGGGCTCAATGCTTGTTATTGAATTAGAAGCATCCATTTCGAACTTAGAAAGATAGGAAACTATGTCGCCGCACTTGAACTGGCTTCCTGCAAGAGATCTTGCAATATCGGTATTGAGAATTCCAGAGTTCCATCTACCTCCACCTACTAAGTGGTTGTAACTTGTTGGCTCAGCAGCTGCGAAATCTAAGGTGACACCTTTGAGTTGTGCATTAGCCATTGGCACGTTGCCAACCAGAAAAGTTAGTGTTGATAAAGCAATTGCGAAGATAGACAAAATCGAATTTCGCTTTTGGCCAGTTCTTCTCATTTTAAATCCTCCTTCATTACCGATTTGTTTTGTTCGGTCGCTTGTCGGTGCGATGCTTCACTGAATCTCTTTCTGGAACGTCACAGCACGAGCACTTTTCAAAAGTGTGAGGAAAGGTTGACGGAATAACGCTGGGCTGGAAACCTCTTTCAGCCACCCCTTAGAACGCCCGCCCAAACCCAATTAGGCCTAAATGACGACTCTCAATTTCTCCCATTACTAGACTTTCTCGATGAAAGTAATTGCAGCCTCGCTAGGAATTTTGGCGGGAGCCCATTCTTGATGAGTGGCTCCCTCGCTCTTGTAGGTTCTGGTGAATATTTGCCAGGAATGGCCGAATTCGAACGGTCATTAATTGAGGACGGGTTGAAGAATCAAAAAGCACCGCGGTTTGTGCAGATTCCAACCGCAGCTGGTCGAGAGAGCAGAGATCGAATCCTTTATTGGCAAGAACTTGGCCGAGTACAAGCCAATTTATTGGGAGTTGAACAAGTTTTTCTTCCAATCTTCGACCGCGATGCGGCCCACAACTCTGAGTTTCTTTCGCAAATAAGAGATAGCGCATTGATTTATATGTCAGGAGGAGATCCGCATTACTTGGCAAATACACTTCGAGGCACTCCAATTCTTGATGCACTAGTAGAGAACTGGAACTCAGGTGGATCACTTGCTGGGTGTAGCGCTGGAGCAATGGTCATGAGTTCAAAGATTCCAAACTTTCGAATCTCCAGGAGCGCTCCTACGGAGGGATTCAACCTATTGCCTGACGTTCGCGTGATTCCTCACTTCAATAAATTCTTCAAATGGATTCCGGAGAGCGCTGCAAAGATACTTTTAGATACCCCAGGGGACTCTGTATTAATAGGTATAGATGAGATGACTGCGCTTGTACGCAGAAGTGGGGAACCAGATTGGCGCGTATACGGCGAGGCAAAGGTTCATATTTTGAAAGGTCTGCCGACTCAACAACTATGCCATGATGAGCGAGTCATCATTGGCTAGGCTCAAGTTATGACAATTGGACTAGAGAGACTTTTGGCCCATATGAAGTGGGCAAATCAACTAACTATCGAACACCTTCAGACTCTGCCAAACGAAGCCCTTAAAGCATTCGCAACAAATCCAGAGTGGCATGTAGCCGAGATAATGCATCACATAGTTGATTCTGCTGATGCCTATGTTTTTAGAATTACCGAGGAGCGATGTGAGTTACCGGGGGAAAGTATTCAGGAACTTGAGAGCATCGCAGATCTTGCGAATCTGAAGGTTCAAGCGGAGCTTGTCGATTCTGCGCTACAAGAATGTTCAAAACTGGATGATGTTCAGTTAGAGTTCAAGAACTATTCCGGAAATCTGGTTAAGAGGTGGCGCTCCACTATTTTGTCTCAAGCAATTCATCATGCAACAGAACATCGCGCTCAAATAGCTTCAGCCCTAGAGGCGAAAGGCTTTAAGCCAGTTGATTTAGATGAGCTTGATCTGTGGCGATTTGAGATTAATAACGGCTGAAAATCACCTTGTTTAAGTGATTTAGGTTATTAAGTACAACTGAGGTACTCTTGCCAAGCTCCACAAAAGTGGTTGTAAAAATAAAGCTAGACCAAGTGTTTGGCTTATATGTAGGTCTTAGCTTTACCTGATTCAGCAAATCAAACCGAGACATACATGTCTAAATGATCGGTATCTATTCCAAATGCAATTAACTCAATCTGCCCCTACTCGCTCATTCCGAGACTTGGGGATTCATCCCTCCTTAGCTAATGCCCTTAGTGCACAAGGAATTGAACTTCCTTTTCCAATTCAAGAGGCGACAATTCCCGATGCAATTCAAGGTTTCGACATTTTGGGTCGAGGCCAGACTGGATCGGGCAAGACTCTCGCTTTTGGCCTTGCACTTCTCACAAATATTTTCGGCAAGCGCGCATCGGCTCACAAACCTGTTGCTCTAGTCCTCGCCCCAACTCGAGAGTTAGCCCAACAGACAAATGAGGTACTTCATCCACTCGCCAGATCAATTGGACAAGATTCAGTAGTTATAGCCGGGGGAGTTCCTTATGGCAAGCAAATTAACGCGCTAAAGCGTGGCGTAGGAATTCTTGTTGCTACACCAGGACGCCTGATTGACCTCATTGAGCGCGAGGAAGTGAATCTAGATTCTCTGTTAGTAACTGTCCTTGATGAAGCAGATCAAATGGCTGATATGGGATTTCTTCCTGCAGTCAAACGAATTCTCAATTATTCAAAGAAGGAT
>RGJX01000076.1 GCA_010023045.1 Actinomycetota bacterium
GCGAGTCCCATATCGGTGGTAAAAAATCCGGTGTAGATACCTTTTGTTCCACGAACAAAAACTGTTCCGAGAATGCTAATTACTGGGAACATTGCAAGTAGGGCTAATGAAGTAATTAGGGAGGCAACGGCAGCATTCTTTGCCGCTTGCTTACCTCGACTTCGGCCCGCTAGGAATGTTGAAACGAGAGTTGTGCAAATTACTGCACTAGCAAAAGCTCCCAGTTTTCCAGCAAAACCCGTGAATTCAACTAGTGCCCAAGTGCCCACGAGCACTGCTAATACTCCAAGATACGTTGGAATTAGATCTTTTTGCTTGGGGCGCCAAGGTCTTGCAGGTTTTGGAAAATTCAGTGTTGCTTGGCTCATTATCTTCCCTGCTTTACCGTGCGATTGACCAAGAGGTCCGCCAGCATATTCACCAATAAAGTAAGTAAGAAGAGCATTAGACCTGCTGCCATCAGCGCCTTAATTTCTTCAGCTGATGCCTCACCAAATTTCAAAATAATCAAGGAGGCTACGTTTCCTCCGGCACCGAGCAGAATCTGGAAATTAGCCTGAAAAATGATATTCAAGACGGTGAAAACTGCAACCGTTTCGCCCATCGCTCTCCCCAGCCCCAACATCGCCCCACCAACTACGCCGCTATATCCAAAGGGAAGGACGACTGCGCGAATCATTGTCCATTTAGTTGCACCGAGAGCGTAAGCCGCTTGGATTCGGTCCAGCGGGGTTTGCGAAAATACTTCGCGAGCAATCGAGGTCACAATGGGAATGATCATGATTGCCAAAACTAAACCAGCAATAAAGGGCGATCTAGAGAAGAATGGAGTTGATACATCAAATAATGGAATCCACCCTAGATATTTGTGAAGAAGCTTTGCCCAATACTCACCGCTTGGCATTAAAACATTGAAACCCCATAGCCCAAAGAGAATTGAGGGGAATGCCGCCATTAGATCTATTACTCCAACCAAGAATCCCTTGATTGCATTTGGTGAGTAAAAGTTGAGATAAAGCGCAGCAGCAATTGCGATCGGAACTCCAATAGCCACGGCAATTAGCGCTGTGACTATTGTGCCTATGAGCATGGCGCCGATTCCATACACAGATGGATCCTCACCGGGCGATCCATCTGTGTTAATGGATGAATACCACTCATAGCCGGTAATAAATGAGAGTCCCTCACGATTTAGGATTTCAAATCCACGTATGCCCAAGAAGATTGCAATTGCGGCAAGAATTACTAGCGAAGAGAGCGCTCCGGCAAATATAACTGCACGGAAGATTTTGTCGGAAGTTCTTGGTTTGGTTGTAATAACTCTTGGGGCGGGAATCTGCTTTTCGCTTAGCAAGGTCACGGCCGGATACTGCTACCCGGGCCACCATGGGGGGTGGAAAGATAGTTAACAGAAGGTGAACGAGCCATGAAATCTCACCTTCCCCATGCCTGCCCCTAGCCTTGCCTCATGGCTAACGAGAACCCGCCCTTGGTCTGGGTTGATTGCGAGATGACCGGGCTGGACCTCGGTAAAGATGCCTTGATTGAGATTGCTGTCCTTGTAACTGATGAAAATTTAAATGTATTGGGCGATGGAATTGATCTTGTGATTCAAACTGAATCTGAAAAATTAGATGGCATGAGCCAAGAAGTAAGAGCGATGCATACCGAATCAGGACTACTCGAAAAACTCAAAGACGGCGTCAACATGAGTTTTGCTGAGGAGAGGATTCTTGAATACCTATCGAACTTCACCTCAGCGGGTAAATCCCCCATCGCCGGCAACTCAATTGGGATGGACCGCAACTTCATAAATCGGGATATGCCAATACTCGGAGCTTTCTTACATTATCGCTCTGTGGATGTCTCATCTATAAAAGAATTGGCTCGAAGGTGGTATCCCAAGGTCTACTTTGCGGCACCAAAGAAGACTGGAAATCACAGAGCCCTAGGAGATATTCAAGATTCAATCGCAGAGATGAAGTACTACCGAGAGAATATCTTTATCTCAAACTCCTAAACGGTTTAGAGCTTGAACGAGTGTTTCATCGGCCTTAAATAAAGTACTTGAAAACTCTAGCTTCGGTTTTATTGTATTTGCCAATCTAAAAATCAAGTGGCCAGCGCCTTCCTCGTCTCCTAAGAGAAGCAATACAAAAACCCGCTCGCCCATTCGCGCCAGCAAATCACCACCTCGTAGCTCACTATTCAATTTCCTCGCACAATCAACCAATAGATCATCAGACATCTCTGGCAAGTGGATAGCAATGATTGCCAGAGCCTGACCCTTTCGATTTGCCCAGGAGCTAACCCGTTTTGCGCTCTCGTAAAAGTAAAACGGGGTCATCAAACCCGTCAATCTGTCATACATCAGCTCGCTCACTCCCTAAGGCTTCACCAGTGTCAAGGGCGAAAGAAGTGATTTCTCATCCCCTATTCTTCGGATATGCGAGTACGGAAGTGGGCCGCTGCTTTTGCCAACCTTGAGGCTACATTTCTTATTTCTCTAGCTGTTTATCTCTTCGCGAGAACTGTCTCCTCAGATGTTGAGGAGCTAGATGCAGTTATTGCTGAAATCATCTTTCTCATCGCAGGAGCTGCTGGGCTCTTCTTCGCAGGGCGTGGAATTCTGCGCGCCAAGAGATATGGAAGAGGGCCGATTGTGATGGCAAATCTCATCGCACTTGGGGTCGCTTACTACATGATTGATGGTGATCGAGTCACTTGGGGAATCACGCTTGGCGCTGTTGCAATTACGACTGCAGGGCTAGCAATTGCAGCGATTCCTAGACAAATTGGGGGTAATGGCTCCGCATCACTATAGTTTCCCCCGCTTCTCGGGTTGTTAGCTCAGATGGTAGAGCAGGTGACTCTTAATCACCGGGTCGGCGGTTCGATCCCGTCACAACCCAC
>RGJX01000077.1 GCA_010023045.1 Actinomycetota bacterium
TCACAACTCTAAAGCCAGGCACCAAGTTGGAGTTCGGCGTTGCTGAAGGACGCAAAGGCCCACAAGCTCTTTCAGTAAGAGTTGTCGAAGCGCCTCCATCACTTGCTGCATCAAAGTCTGGCGCTGAAGATCTTGCGGTAATCATCGAAGAGTCAATCAAGATGTTAGATCGCGTCGGAAATGGCCTACGCCATGGCCGTTATCCAAGTGAAGCTGAAGCTGCTCGAGTAGCTAAAGTTTTGCGCGGAATTGCACAAGAAATCGAGGGTTAATTTCCTTCGCGCTTTGCGCGCCGCTTTGTGTATGTGATTCCGATGAATCCAAGGGTGATTCCTAGTACACAAGCAAGAATAACTTTTGCCATTGCATTTGCGATGATTGCAATAACAAGTGCAATCGTCCAGAGAATAATTCCAATGATGATGACTGGAATCGCGCTGCGCATATCGTGAATCATACTAGACTCCCTTTGTGAGTACGTTGCGATCTTTCCGTCATCGCAACTTTCGAATCCTCTTCGCCGCAAACTTCGTATCCAATATTGGAACTTGGGCTCAAGGCGTTGCCCAAGCCTGGTTAATCCTTGAGCTGACCAACAGTGGTTCTTATCTAGGAATTGTGACGGCGCTGCAATTTGCACCAACGCTCTTCTTCAGCATGTCCGGTGGCAAGATTGCGGATAAATTTAATAAGCGAAAAGTTCTGCTTCTTACTAACTTAACTGGTGCTACTTCAGCCCTATCGGTCGGAACCTTGGTGCTGCTAGATCAGATTCAGATCTGGCATGTTATGTTTTTTGCATTTCTCCTTGGTATGGGTAACGCTATCGATGCCCCAACTCGCCAGAGCTTCAACGTTGAAGTAGTTGGAAAAGAAGATTTACCCAACGCCGTGGGCTTAAATTCCACAAACTTCAATATTGGTAGGTTGCTTGGACCTGGTCTATCTGGAGTACTAATCGCAGCCTATGGAACTGGATTCTCTTTCATTCTCAATGGGATTTCCTACCTCGGTGTCATGATCGCGCTTCTAAATATCAGAGAGCGAGATCTCTTTATCGAAGATCACCAGCGCAGCTCAACAAAGATTCGCCAGGCCTTTAAATATGTATCGGCACGGCCTGACATCATTGCTGTGATGCTAACGGTCTTCTTTGCAACAAGTTTTGGGTTGAATTTCAATATCTTTAATACGATGATGGCCACAGCAGTTTTTGATAAGAGCGCTGCTGAATATGGATTGTTAGGAAGTATTCTCGCAATCGGCTCATTAAGTGGAGCGATCGTCTCGGCCCGACTTGAGAAGAAGCGGGATCCTAGGTTTGTGATGCGCGGTGCGATGCTCTTCAGTCTGGTATTAATTCTCTCTTCTTTCGCACCGAACTACATAACCTATGCAATCTTGCTTCCGATTATTGGATTTATCGCACTTGTGACATTTATTGCTGCGAATACCATGGTGCAACTGCGAACCGACTCAGCAATTCGTGGCCGCGTAATGGGAAAACTATCTGCGGTGCAATTGCCTTTACTGCTGCAGCAATCACATATGCGAAATTCAAAGATAAGGGAGATGCCCCAGAAAGCGTTCTAGTCAGCGATGTATTAGAGGCCGCTTACGAGGACAAGAAGGATTAAACCAAAGAGGATCACAAGCGTCACGGTTCTTCGGAACTTATAGTTCATTTCGCCTCTTTCACCCAATTCTTTCCGGAGCTCGTTTAATTGGAACAGTAAAGACTATAGCGAAGGCTATTGCGATAAAGAATGGAACAACTAAGAAAGCAGTAGCAATCCCAACTTGATCAGCTAGGGCACCGAGAAAAAAGGGCGAGCCAGCAATTGCCAGCCCAGCAGCAAGGGATGCAACTCCCATTCCTAGATCATCTTTCCCAGCGCTAAAACGGAGCAAGCGCGCAGTTGAGAGTATGAACTGCATCGAAGTTCCGAGCCCCGAGAGTAAAAGCGAGGTTAGCGCGAGAATTGGGGTATTCGAATTCCATAGCAATAGAAAACCAACTAGCTGGAGAATTAAGAACAACTTCAAACGAAAGTCAACTGATTTAGTAGGCGCAACATATGCACCAAACCAGCGACCCAAGAACATACCTAATGGAAACGCGAGCATTAGCGTTGTAGCGAGAGCTGGATCAATTCCGGTACGAACCCGAATTAGGGCTGCCGACCAGAAGAGAATTGCAAACTCGGCGCTGATTGTGAAGACAAATCCAATCCAGGCAAACCAGTAGAACTTTGGCAATGGCCCGCGTTGATGCCCATCAACATCAGGAATGTGTTCAGGGGAGTGAGATCGCCCCATGGTCAAGTAAAGAATGGCAGCGAATGGGAAGCAGGCAAGCAAACCTAGTCGCCAAGAAACGGCAGTCGTAGCAAGAAGACCAATCGTTATAGTTCCAAATAAATTGAAGAGCGATGTAATACCGTTATTTTGAGAGAGCGCTTGCGGGGATTGCTCGCCATAGTGGCCAGATAGATAAGTTATCGTGTTTGAAATTGCCATTGTCATCCCAATTCCGGCGAAGAAGATAGCGGAAATTGTTTGAGCGGGTCGCGCAAGAGTGACAAAGAAAAAAGCGCCAAAGAGAAAGATGGAAATACCGATCCAAGCTGATCTATATCTGCCGAATCGATGCACGACTCTTGAGTTAAGTACTCCTGCAACAAGTGATGCGAGACCGAGTGCGGTTCCATGTAACCCAGCGATTGCCCCAGTTGTGCCTTGATCGGCTTGCAATAAGGGAATAGCTGGGCCAAAACCACCCATGAAATAGCCGTAGATTCCAGTTTGGAAGGAGACCAACCAGAAAACCCGGTCGCGCTTATAGGTTGTTT
>RGJX01000078.1 GCA_010023045.1 Actinomycetota bacterium
TTCATCCCAGCCCAGATCGCAGGCGGGATATTGGCTTATTTCTTTGCGTCCTATCTAGCTAAAGGTGCCCGTGACTAAGAAGCCAACCATTTTGTTTGTTTGCGTTCACAATGCTGGTCGCTCACAAATGGCAGCAGGATTCATGGAACATCTAGGGAAGGGCCGAGTAGAAGTGTTATCTGCGGGCAGTGCCCCAAAAGAGAGTATTAACCCAGTAGCTGTTGCAGCCATGCTTGAAAAGGGAATTGATATCGCAAATCGAAAACCAAAAGTTCTAACGAATGAATCCGTGCAGGCAAGCGATGTTGTTATCACGATGGGATGCGGCGACGCTTGCCCCTTCTATCCGGGAAAACGCTATGAAGATTGGCAGCTCGAAGATCCAGCAGGACAAGATATTGAATTTGTAAGGAGAGTTCGGGATGAGATTGAAGGTCGAGTAAAAGACTTACTGAATGAAATCCTCTAAGTAAAAGGAAAATTCCTCTATCGTGCGCACGTGAATCAAGACTTAATCCCTGTTTTTTCTGGCGGGATTGGCCGAAGCGGAACGACGATTGTGGGTACGTTACTGCGAAAGCATCCTAACCTTTTCTCGGGAGCTCCTAACGAAGTCCGTTTTATAACCGAGGTATACGGATTGCTGGATTTGGTTTATGGGATGCACAGGATTGCCCCAACGCAACTTACACATTTTGAACGCGCATCACTTTACAACCCATTAAACCGCTCAATTCAGTTCCGCTACAGAATGTTTCGCCGTAAAGCAAGCGGTTACTGGTGGAAGCGAATAAATAGATTGGGTGAGGAAAGTGGCATTCATAGAGCAATGTCGTGGAAGAAGTGGGCAGCTTTGCTAGATGAATTAGAAGCAGGCTTGGATAATCCCGTAACCGCGGGAAGGAATTTCCTTTTTGGATATATGAGAAATCACAGACGCTACAAAGGCCAGAAGTATTGGATGGACACAACTCCGCCAAACATGATGTTCGCTTCGGAAATTTACCGATTATTTCCTGAGTCTAGATTTATTGATATGCGCAGAAATCCGCTCGACAATCTTGCCTCGGTGATTCCAGAACCTTGGGGTCCAAACGACTTGAAGAGCGCACTGCCTTGGTTTAAAGACCGGATGGCACTTGCTGATGCGGCAAGGTCCAAAGTTCCCAGCGAGCGATACCTCACTCTATGGCTTGAAGATCTCGTTCTTCATGAGCGTGAGGCAAGCTATAGCAAACTCCTTTCAGTTGTTGGAATAGATGATGACGAGAATATGAGCAAGTTCTTTAATGAGGAAGTCACCGTTGAAAAGGCTCACATTGGGAGATGGCGTAAAGGTTTTGCAAATCCCGAGCAGGTACGTTCTGATTTTTTGAAGAATGTTGGTCCAATTGAACGTGAGACATAGAATCAAGGGATGAAGGCCTCCCGCGCAGTCCAAGAAAAGTTGCTTGCGCTTCAGCAATTAGATTCTGATCTCCTCCAGATAAAACATAAGTCAATCACTCTTCCTGTTGCAAAGCTTTTCGAGGAAGTTTCTAAGGAGTTAGCCGGAAAACGAGATTTACTAGTTGCGGCCAAAACCGAACGGGATGACATTAAACACGAGTTATCTCGCGCCGAGATTGATGTTGAACAAGTTGTCTCAAGAATTGAGCGAGACGAGAAGCGCTTGTCTTCGGGCCAAGGTGCACCAAAAGAGCTAGAACAACTCCAGCATGAGTTAGGTTCATTGGCAAAACGCCGCGCAGAACTTGAAGAGGTAGAGCTTGAGATTATGGTCAGAATAGAAAGTGTCGATATGCGCATTAAAGAATTGGAGAGTAATTGCAAAGAATTAGAATCTCAACAGAGCGAACTTGCTGTTAAGAAACAGGGAGAACTTTCTGACTTAGATCTCACATCTAAGAAAACTAGCGAAGCGCGATCTGCGTTAGTCCCGTCAATCGATGCCGACTTATTTTCACTTTACGAAAAGATACGGTTAAGCGCAGATGGCATCGGAGCAGCAAAACTCTCTGGCAATCAGTGTTTGGGTTGCAACCTAACTTTAAATGCCGCCGATCTAGCTCGCATCAAAGCGCTTGCCGATGATGAGGTCGTTCGGTGCGAGGAGTGCCGCCGAATCTTGATTAGGTTGGATTAGTGGCACGCTCATTCTTGCTATATGCAGATGGTGGTTCTCGCGGCAATCCTGGGCAAGCAGCATTCGGCGCAGTTGTTAGTGAGGGTGGAAAAGTAATCGTTCAGCTCTCGGAGCGAATAGGAATTGCTACAAACAATGTTGCTGAGTACAGCGGGCTAATCGCTGGTTTGCGGGCAATTAATCGCTTAGATCCCGAGGCGAAAGTTTTAGTTCGAATGGACTCCAAGTTGATAGTTGAGCAGATGAGTGGAAATTGGAAGATAAAGAATCCAGAGATGCGAAAACTGGCAATTCAAGCAAGAGATGCCCACTCGCCAGAGCATGTCAAGTATGAATGGATTCCTAGAGAATTAAATTCTGATGCCGATAGTCTTGTGAATCTTGCTTTAGATTCTTAACTTCCTGGGCTTACCGTTGACATATTGAAATCACTTATTACGAGTGCGGGGAAGTGCATGTGGGTTGCATACTCCGACCACTCACGAGGTTGCGTCCACTCACTCGCTCCAGCAGCTTTGATTCGCGAAAGAGCGCCTACCGGTGAATCGTTCCAGCGGAAATTGTTGGTTGCACCTTGAACTTCGCCATTCTTCACATGATAAACACCATCGCGAGTTAGACCTGTGAGAAGCAAAGTATTTGGATCGACCATGCGTATGTACCAGAGCGTGGTGA
>RGJX01000079.1 GCA_010023045.1 Actinomycetota bacterium
GCCAATTCGTCCTGACCAACTGATGCTTCTTCACCAGTTAGAGGACCCTGAAACGCGAGGGTGATTGTCTTAGCTGCTGCATTTGAAGCCGGTGCATAAGCAACCAGCGACGCTGCTGCTAATGCGGCTGCTGCAGCAACCGAAGTTAAGCGAAGCTTCTTCATTTTTACCTTTCATTTGTCCGCGAATTCCGGACTCGCGGGATGGCGCAGTTTAGATGAGCCTCGCTTATTGTGACAATGCCGATTTTCCCTACAAGGTAAATATCGTGTAACAAATCGCGTGCTAAACAGTCCCAAATAGTGGACGACTACCAGTTTTGGGCCCTCGAGGGGTCTATTACGGCCTCCGCGACCACTTTCATCGAGACCCGCTTATCCATAGCCGTCCGCTGAATCCATTTAAAGGCTTCCGGCTCGCTTAGCTTCATAGCCTGCATGAGAAGACCCTTAGCTCGATCTACCAATTTTCTAGTCTCCAACCGTTCGGTTAGATCTGCGACCTCACTCTTGAGAGCCAGCATTTGCGCATGACGAGTAGCAGCAATTTCGATTGCTGGGATCAAATCATCGATAGTAAAGGGCTTAACAACATATGCCATTACTCCAGCATCTAACGCTCGCTCAACTAAATCTTTCTGGCTAAATGCTGTAAGCATCAATACTGGTGCAATCTCGACAATTTTTTCTGCAGCTGAGATCCCATCTAACTTCGGCATCTTCACATCAAGTATTGCAAGATCTGGTTTTAATTCATTGGCAAGCGCTACTGCTTCTTCACCATTGGTGGCCTCGCCAACTACTTCATAACCATTCTCGCGGAGCATTTCAGAAAGATCCATCCGAATGAGAGTCTCATCTTCAGCGATCAGGATTCGCTTGCTATTCATGTGCCCATTCATGTGCCCATTCATGTGCCTCGAGTCGGATTCGAACCGACACTATACGGTTTTTGAGACCGTCCTCTCTACCGTTGGAGTACCGAGGCGAAGAAGCTTTAGTTTAGCGATAAGCGGGAGCGACGCCACCCACAGCGTCACCGATGATGTGTACCCGCATTGCATTAGTAGAACCCGGAATTCCTGGAGGCGAACCGGCAACAATCATTATTGCTTCACCTTTAGTTACCCGCTTCTCTTCGATGAGAATCGCATCTACTTGTTTAACCATCTCATCTGTGGTCTTGACGAGAGGAGTTATAAATGGCTCGACTCCCCAAGAGAGTGCAAGTTGTCGATATGTAGTCTCATCCGGAGTTAGTGCAACGACTGGGATATTGCTACGAAGCCGTGACATCCGTCGCGCTGAATCTCCTGATTTTGTAAAAGTAGCAAGAACTTTTGCACCAATTACTTGACCTACTTCGGTGGCCGCCTTCGTGATTGCCCCGCCCTTAGTTCTTGGATTATGAAGGAGCGCTGGGATTAGATGTAGCGCATCGGTCTCGGTCTTTTCAATTATCCGAGCCATAGTTTTAACAGCTTCAATTGGATAGCTGCCCACGCTAGTTTCACCAGAGAGCATCAGCGCATCTGCACCATCAAGAACTGCATTAGCGCAATCGGTTGCCTCAGCTCTAGTCGGTCTTGAATTCGTGATCATGGAATCAAGCATCTGAGTTGCAACGATGACCGGTTTGGCCTCCTCGCGAGCCAGCGTGATGCACTTCTTCTGGACAAGTGGTATATCTTCAATTGGCATTTCAACACCAAGATCTCCCCTTGCAACCATAATTCCATCAAAAGCCTTGATGATTTCGGCTAAGTTTTCAACAGCTTGGGGCTTCTCAATTTTCGCAATTACTGGACGATAAATATCCAATTCCTTCATAACCTTATAGGCACCTTCAATATCTTTTGCACTTCGCACAAATGAGAGCGCGATGAAATCAGCGCCGGCTTTTAAACCCCACTTAAGATCTTCAATATCTTTCTCGGAGAGCGCAGGAACCGATACCGCAACTCCCGGAAGGTTAAGGCCTTTGTTATTTGAAATCGACCCCGCTTCAACGCACTTGGTTCTTACTTCAGTTTTAGTTACATCTATGACCTCAACAGCTACTTTTCCATCATCTATAAGGATGCGATCTCCAGCTTTACAATCACTTGGTAGATTTTTATAAGTAGTACTCACGCGATCTTTGGTGCCGACAATCTCTTCTACTGTGATGGTTAGAAGATCATTAACTTTAAGCTCGTGTGGCCCATCTTCAAATCTACCTAGACGGATTTTGGGGCCTTGTAAATCAACCAAGATAGCGACCGAGGCGCCTTTCGTTGCCGCAGTACTTCTAACTAAATCTAAACGAGCTTGATGCTCCGCGTATTCGCCATGTGAAAGGTTGAGCCGAGCTACATTCATGCCTGCATCAATGAGTGAGGCAATCCCCTCTGGGCTCTCTACGGCCGGTCCAAGCGTGCAGACAATCTTTGCTCTACGCATTGGAGAACCTTATTCCATCGATTCCGTGTAGTCGTTAATCAAACCGTTAATGGCTTTGAATCGTGCTCGATTGGCGCAGGAAGTTGGGTGCGCCCCATTAGATGTTGATCTACAGCGGCAGCAGCGCTTCTACCTTCTGCGATAGCCCACACAATAAGAGATTGTCCGCGTCCGGCATCGCCACAAACGAATACATTTTCAACGTTTGTTGCAAAATTCTCATCGCGCTTGATATTTCCGCGCGCATCGAGAGATAGTTCAAGATCTTTAACCAATTTATTCTGTTCTAT
>RGJX01000080.1 GCA_010023045.1 Actinomycetota bacterium
CCGCATTCACCTGGCGAATTTAGATGCAATCAAATCTTGAAGAATCTCCCGCAATTCCACCAAGCATTTGGTGTTAAACAGGGCGATGCGCTTTATATGGCCCCGGAGGAGCAAGTAGCTATTTGGTAACGGTTTGCTGGCGGGTCTCATCGCGATGTTTGCGAAGGTAGACCATAAATGGGGTTCCGCCGGTACCGATCGCTGAAGGGTTACCGGGGGCCTTTTGAGCCTGAGCATGAATATATTGGCCGGCATACTCAAGATGCATAGCCCGGAAGTCTCCAACTAGCTCAACAGATTGATTGAAGAGTTCTGAAGTTGACGCTCGACCAATTCGATTTACGAACTCTCTGACGCTTGGTCCATTTTCTACCGCTTCGATGAACTTAACATGCTTCGGGGGCATGTATTCGCGCATCTCCATCAAATACTCGCGGAGCTCATCGCGCTCATGTTCTATTCCAAGGACACCGTCGAGAGCGGGAACGATTGCGCTCTGCGCGCCTGTCTCGCCGCGATACTTCATTCCTTTTCCGCCCAACTCGGTAACGCCCTCATAGACGACTCCGTTTGGCAGCGCTGGGTTATTTCGCCAGCCAAAGATGTATGGGCGGACTCGATGGAAATAAACATAGGGATCACATTTCTCAGGCATCCTTGCAAGAACGTCATACATACTCTTGATGCCATCGCGTAGCTGAGTCAGGGCGATGTCGAGCGCGTCGGCATCATTTGCAACGACTGCTTTTTGGGCTAGTTCAATTGCATGAAGCGCGATTCCAGCCTTCTTCTCGATATCAATATGAATAATGATGAACCACTCTTCATCTTGGCCACCAAGGAAGCATTGGAGAAGAGCGATATTTCCGCACTCGACGCCTTTTTCAGGACTTAGTCGATACCAGTTATCAATTGAATATGAGGCGTAGCTAAGAATCGGTGGACGTCCCACTAGTTTTCCAACTTCATACCAAGGTTTAGCAAGCACTGCGGGGATTACATGAGCCGCCTCTTCCTCTGACCATTGGTAAGCCATTCCAATATAGGAGAGAGCAAGCATCGCTCTTCTAATCTCACCTTCACTCTTGAGCGCGCCTAAATCAAAGGGAGGAAGCTCACCAACGCGCTTCCTAAAATTTTCGGCCATTAGGTACTTTGGAAGATTGCGAGCCATCTCATCCCAGGCCTCATTCGCACTTGAAAGTGAGCGGACTGGGTCTTGGTGCTGCATGTAGCCCCACTCAGGGGATAGCCCAAATTCAGCTAGCGATACCGGTTTTCCAGCCAAAGTTACTTTGCAGCGAGACGTGCCTCGCGGCGCTTCCTTTGTTCTTCTGGGTTTGGAACGGGAACTGCAGCGATAAGGCGCTGTGTGTATGGATCCTTAGCGTGCTTCAAGATGGCATCGCGCTCGCCTACTTCGACAAGCCTTCCATCCTGCATAACAGCAATTCGGTGAGCCAAAATATCTACAACAGCTAGGTCATGGCTGATAAAGAGACAAGCGAACTTCAACTTATCTTGTAGATCAAGCAAGAGCTCAAGGAAGCGAGCTTGAACCGAAACATCAAGGGCTGACGTTGGCTCATCTGCGATCAAGAGATCAGGAGTAAGCGCAAGTGCGCGGGCAATACCAACGCGTTGACGTTGTCCGCCAGATAACTCATGAGGGAAACGATTTCGATAAGAGCGCGGAAGTTCTACCTGCTCCAACAAATCTTCAACCTTCTTATTCAACTCATCGCCCTTCGCGAGTCCAGCAATGAAAATTGGCTCGCCAATCGATTCTCCAATTGGAAGACGCGGGTTTAGCGAAGATGCAGGATCTTGAAAAACAATTCCGGTATGGCGACGGATTGGGAAGAGTTCTTTCTGGGTCGCATTGGTAATGTCTTTTCCAACAATCTCAAGTTTTCCGGCTTTGATAGGAAGAAGGCCGATGGCCGCACGGCCTACCGTGGTCTTACCGGAACCAGATTCACCTACTAGGCCCACAATTTCACCTGGGAAGATTTCCAGTGAAAAATCCTTCACAGCAACAAACTCAGGAACGCGACCACGCTTTGGATAAGCGATAGTTACATTCTCCATTTTCATAACTGGCTGCTTTGAAACATCTACAGAAGCGCGCTTCTTACTTGTTCCCAGTTTTGGAACCGAGGCTAGGAGCGATTGCGTGTATGGATGAACTGGGCGATTAAATATCTGGTCGGCACTTCCATGCTCAACGGTCAAACCATCCTTCATAACCAAGATTTCATCAGCCATATCAGCAACAACGCCCATATCGTGGGTGATTAGCAAGATTGCTGAATTTAACTTCTCACGAAGGCCACGCATCAAATCGAGAATTTCGGCTTGAACTGTTACATCAAGAGCGGTTGTGGGCTCATCGGCGACCAACAAACCAGGATCGCAAGCCAAGGATTGGGCGATCATGGCGCGCTGGCGCTGACCACCAGAAAGTTGGTGCGGGTACTTATCGAAAGATCCTTCCGGATTTGGAATTTCCACGAGGGAAATCAATTCGATCGCACGAGCTTTCGCTTCCTTTGGCCCCATATCGAAGTGATTTCGTAGAGTTTCAACGATCTGGAATCCGATGGTGTAGACCGGGTTGAGCGCAGTCATCGGTTCCTGGAAAATGTAGGCAACTTCTCGTCCGCGATACTTACGGAGTTGAGACTTGGCAAGACCAA
>RGJX01000009.1 GCA_010023045.1 Actinomycetota bacterium
CGGGCTAATTGTTCGATCTGCTCGGGCGCGTAGAATTGTGCTTCATCGCAGATTACATAATCGATTCTCACGCCTAACGATAATTGTTCTACAACGAACTTGTGAAGATCCATCTCCTCGGTAACTTCGAGCGCTTCTGAAGTTAGGCCAAGGCGCGATGAAATCTTGCCACTTCCTGCTCGATCACGATTGGTAAAGAGCAAACCGGCTCGACCTCGACTCTGATGATTATGTGCGGTTTGCAGCGCTAGCGTTGATTTACCACTATCCATAGTTCCGCAGTAATAAACAAGTTCTGCCATGGTATTCGCCCAGTTTCTCAAGTCCTAAGTAGCGAGATTATCTCAACTTCAGGATGGGTCTTATTGATAAGTGTTCTACCCTGTAGGAAAGTGATTTCAAGAAGGAAAATGTGAGCCAAGGTTTTGGCGCCCGTGTATTCAACCAATTCATGACAAGCAAGCGCAGTACCGCCCGTTGCTAGCACATCATCGACGATCACTACATTGCTCGTAGGATCAATTAGATCCTTATGCATTTCCAAGGCGTCAAAGCCATATTCGAGTTGGTAATCCTTCCGATGAACATCTCTGGGTAGCTTTCCTGGCTTTCTAACAGTGATGAAACCAATTCCTAGCGCCTTCGCGAGCGCTCCTCCAAGAATAAATCCGCGACTTTCAATTCCAACTATTGCCTCAACCTTTGGGGTGATGGCAGAAATCTTTCGGGCCAACTCATCAATAACAATGGAGAACCCCTCGCCATCGGCTAAAAGTGGGGTTATATCTTTAAAGAGGATTCCGGGCTTCGGATAATCAGGAACATCTGCGATTAAGGAGAGCGCTCGCTCAAGCGATGTAGCCACGGCCGGAGCATAACCATCATTAGTGTCCGAAAGGGGACTTGAACCCCTAATCTCTTTCGAGAACTAGCACCTCAAGCTAGCGCGTCTGCCAATTCCGCCACCCGGACAAGAGACGGCATACTTTAGCCCATGGAACTTACCCCTGCTTTACGCGAAGAACTTGAGGCTGATGTTGTAACTCTCTGCCAGGAATTGATCCGCATTCCGAGCGTTAATTTTGGTGAAGGTAAAGGGGATGAAGAAGCCGCCGCACAATACGTGGTTGCTAAATTGCAAGAGGTTGGAATTTCTTCAAAGATTTACGAAAGTGCTCCAAAGCGTTGCTCTGTGGTAGCCGAGCTAGCGGGATCAGATCCTTCACTTCCCGGACTTGTGGTTCATGGACATCTTGATGTAGTCCCGGCAAACGCTGCAGATTGGAGCGTAGACCCCTTCTCTGGATTACTTAAGGATGGATGCATTTGGGGTCGAGGCGCGGTAGATATGAAGAACATGGATGCAATGATTTTGGCGGTCTTCCGCCTTTGGGCAAGGCATGGATTTAAACCAAAACGAAGAATGGTAATTGTCTTTTTCGGCGATGAAGAGGCCGGAGGGATTTTTGGCTCGAGATGGATGGCGCAAAACCATCCCGAAGTTTTCAGAGGCTGTTCAGAAGCAGTCTCTGAGGTAGGTGGATTCTCTCTTACTTTAAGTACTGGCAAGAGAATTTATGCGATTGAAACTGCTGAAAAAGGCATTGAATGGATGAAACTAACTGCTACTGGTCTTGCTGGCCATGGCTCGATGATCAACAACGAGAATGCGGTCACAAGACTTGCGGACGCAATCTCTCGAATTGGTAACTACAAATGGCCACAACGGATGACAAAAACTAATGAAGCGCTGCTTCGCGCAGTCGGTGATATTACTGGCCATAAGTACGATCCAGAAAATCTAACTCCAATACTTAAAGAACTTGGTTCAATTTCGCGGATGCTAGGAGCGACCCTAACTAATACCGCAAACCCTTCAATGCTAGAGGCTGGTTATAAGGCTAATGTGATTCCGCAGAGTGCAAGCGCGGTTGTTGATGGAAGGACCATCCCCGGATTTGAGAAGGAATTACTGGAGACCGTTAAGCAACTTGCAGGAGAGCATGTAAAGGTGGAGTCGCTTGTTTCTGATATCCCGCTAGAAGTTGATTTTAAAGGTCCACTTGTCGAGAAGATGATTAATGCAATTAAGGCAGAGGATCCGGAGGGAATTCCAGTTCCATACTTAATGAGTGGCGGTACAGACAACAAGGCGCTGGCGAAGTTGGGAATTGCAGGTTATGGATTCAGTCCATTAAAACTGCCACCTGAGTTGGATTTTCTCTCACTCTTCCACGGAGTTGATGAAAGAGTGCCGGTTGATTCCCTCAAGTTTGGCGCGAGATCGCTAAATCACTTTCTAGTTCACGCCTAATCAGATTTTCGAGATATCGTCCAAAGCTTCGCGGACTGGTGCGGGAAGTACGACTGATTCACTTGTGAGAATCCCTCTTAATTGGGCCGCCGTTCTCGCTCCAATTACTGAAGAAGTAACACCGGGCGCATCACGCACCCATGCTAAAGAAATCTCAAGAGGGGATAGACCAAGACCATCGGCAGCAACGAAAACTGCTTCAACAATTCGCCCCGCTCGATCGTCAAGATAGGGTTCAATAAAATTCGCAAAATGTGGACTAGCGCCACGGGAATCAGATGGCAGTCCGCCACGATACTTCCCAGTCAACACACCGCGTCCAAGAGGTGACCATGCCAAGAACCCAATCCCAAGGGCGGTAGCGGCTGGGAGAACTTCACGCTCCACCTTTCGATTTAGAAGCGAGTATTCGTTCTGAGTGCTGGAGATTTGCGCTCTTCCAAATAAAGGGTTTTGTAGCGTTGCCGCCCGAGCGGTCTGCCAACCAGAGAAATTAGAGATTCCGGCATAACGAGCTCGACCAGAAATTACCGCTTGATCAAGGGCGCTAAGAGTTTCTTCCAAGGGAACATTTGGATCCCAGGTATGAACCTGCCATAAATCAACATGATCAACACCTAGACGACTCAGGGAACGATCAAGATCGCCCAAAAGCGAACTTTTTGAGTTATCTACAACTCGCTCGCCGGTCTTAAATGAAATTCCTGCTTTGGTAGCAATAACTAAATCTTCCCGTGGCGCAAGTACGCCGATTAATCCTCCGAGGACTCGCTCACTATCCCCATCACCGTAAACTGCAGCGGTATCAACGAAATTGCCACCTGCATCTAAGAAGAGCCGGAGTTGCTCAGCCGCTTCATGTTCATCGGTATCTCGGCCCCAAGTCATTGTTCCAAGACCGATTCGAGAGAGCCGAAGTCCGGAATTGCCAACCTGACGCTTCTCCATGGCCTTGACCCTAGCAAGACTTAAGCGAGATAGAACGGATATTCCTCGTTACGCTTCGAACATGACCTTGATTTACCTCTTAAGGCATTGCGAATCCTCCGCAAACAAGGAGGGCATCTTGGCCGGAAGAATTGGGAATATAGCTCTTTCGAAATTGGGCTTAAAGCAAGCGCATCAAATAGCTGGGGCCCTCGCGCAAGAATCATTTTCGAAGATCTACGTAAGTCCGCTGCAGAGATGTGCTGAAACTATCGAGCCCTTTCTCATGAAATCGAGAAAGAAGGCGATCAAGGAGCCGCTCTTTTTGGAGATGGATTATGGCAAATGGAGTGGGCGGAAACTCTCAGAGCTTCGTCGAGAGAAACATTGGAAAAGTATTCAATCAGAACCTTCTCGCTTTACCTTTCCTTCTGGCGAAAGCTTTGTTGCCGCCGAGCGGCGAATTAAGCGGGGCCTTAACAAGGTCGCTCGTTCCAACCCAAAGGGTAAGGTTTTAGTGGTTTCGCATGGTGATCCGATAAAGATTGCAGTGCAACTAGCGCTCAAGGGTGACCTAGATTCCTTCCAAAGAATCGTGATAGATCCGGGCTCAGTGACCATAATCGATTGGCCAAGTGGCACGCTCATCGGCGCCAACATCCCAGCGAAATCATTGGGTAGTAGAACAAAGAAACAAGATGGAGGTCTTAGTAAGAGAATGTTGAGTAACCGAAGAGTCCTCGGGGGAGGAACGAATGTCTCGACTCGTATTTGAATTCTTCAAACCGGAGCGATTCCTAGTAGGAACTGTTGGAGTGCCCGGAGAGCGTGAGTTCTATCTTCAGATCAAGGGTGATAGCTCTGGGAAACGTGTGCTTGCAAGTTTTGCATTAGAAAAGGCGCAGGCTGCGGCGCTAGCGGATCGCTGTCGCCAGATGATTCGAGAGGTAGCGCCAAATTTGTCGACACAAGTTGCGGACCTCGCACCATTGGAAACACCAGTTGAATCCGAATTTTCTTTAGGTGTTATGTCGTTATCTTGGACGCCTCAAGAAGAGCTCTTTCTTTTCGAAGGTCAGTCGATGGCCGACCCGGTTACCGATGAAGTTTTCGAAGAGCTAATAAATGATGATGTCCCTGGCGCACCGCCAATTGTCCGCGCTCGGTTAACGGGAGAAGATCTTCTTACCTTTTCGAGAAGAACCGATGTAGTTGTCTCCGCAGGTCGCCAACCCTGTGTGTTTTGCGGAGGTCCGATCAATCCGGGAGGTCATCTCTGTCCGCGCGCCAATGGATATAGAAGGCAGAACCCATAACTCATATGAATGCATCTACACAGCTCACGGCTGCTGAGCTATCAACAGGGGAGCTGGTGGTCGCCGGTCGTTTGGTGGATGCTTCTAATGCGACCCTATTCTGTGAACTTAAATTGGAGAACGAATTAAATGAAGTAAGGAAAGTTGTTTACAAACCAATCGCAGGCGAGCGTCCGCTCTGGGATTTTCCCGAGGGTAATCTTGCTGGACGGGAGGTTGCCGCTTACCTCCTCAGCGAGTTCGCCGACTTTGATCTGGTTCCCTTGACGGTTATGCGCGATGGCCCATTTGGCCCGGGCGCAGTGCAAGAGTGGATTGAGGTTGACCCTGACCGAGATGTGATTGCCTTTGCTCAAAGCGATGATTGTAGTTTGCGCGCCATGGCGCTCTTCGATTTCATCATAAACAATACTGATAGAAAATTTGGCCACGTTTTGCTAGACCGTCAAGGAGCTTTGTTTGGTTGTGATCACGGTGTCTCGTTTCATAGAGATTTCAAACTTAGAACCGTAATCTGGCAATTTGCAGGCCTCGAAATGGACCTAGAGGAGAGGACACAGATTCAAAATTTACTGGCTGACTTCGAGTCACTAGACAAGATCCTTTCCCCCTTTATTAATAGCGAAGAGGTAGCAGCGCTAAAGTCTCGGCTCGAGATGCTCAGTAAGGAACCGCGCTTCCCGTATCCCAATCCGAACTGGCCCGCGATTCCATGGCCCCCGGTTTAAATTGAGTATTTGTATAGGCTTTTCATATGCGTAGCTGGCCCTCCGTTTATCTGCCTCCTTCTGATAATTCCGCGGAGCATCCATTTCTACGATTAACCAATAGTTACACCAGCAAAATGCAGGAACTTAAGGATGCTCATGTTGCCTCTTATGTTTGTGGGATTACGCCTTACGACGCCACTCATCTCGGTCACGCCGCTACCTACCTAGCTTTCGACCTCATTCATAGATTCATAATTGCCTCAGGGAAGAGCCTTCACTACACCCAGAACATCACAGACATTGATGAACCACTTTTGGAGCGGGCCAAACGTGATAACCAAAATTGGGAAGAGTTGGCTACATCCCAGATTGAACTTTTCCGGGAAGATATGACTGAGCTTCGTATCCTTCCTCCTAATAACTATTTGGGAGTCGTTGAAAGTATGTCTACCGTCATTAGCTACATCAAGGCGCTAATGGATACCGGTAAAACTTATGAGTTACAAGGTGACATCTATCTAGATATTAAGGCGGTTCAAGACGCGTTGGAAAATTTGCCTATCGCTCTAGGTGAAGCGCTCACTATTTTTGCTTCAAGAGGGGGAGATCCCGATAGAGCTGGAAAACGACATCCTCTAGATACTCTGATTTGGTCTTCGAAGCGCCCTGGCGAACCGAGTTGGTCGAGCTCGTTTGGAACCGGTCGGCCTGGTTGGCACATTGAATGTGTTGCAATCGCCTTGAGCACACTTACTGGACAAACTTGGAGCGATCCGAAAAGCGTTACCTCAATTTCATTACAGGGTGGTGGTAGCGATCTTCGTTTTCCTCATCACTATATGACTAATGTGCAAGCTCGCGCCATCACAGGAAAAAGTTTTGCCAACATTTATTTGCACACAGGCATGATTGCTTGGCAAGGTGAAAAGATGAGTAAAAGTCTTGGGAATTTAGTCTTTGTTTCAAAGTTGCGGGAAGCGGGTTGGGGCGGAAATGAGATCCGCTTAGCTTTGATTAACCGGGACTATCGCGCAGATTTGAACTGGGAGATGCGTTTGCTCGACGATGCTAGGTCTACTCTTGAGCGCATCCACTCCGCGTTATCGCGAGAAGAAGTCGCCCCTACGCATGAAGTTGTTCTGAAAATCCGCGAATCTCTCGCTGATAACCTTGATGTTAAAGGCGCAATCAGCGCAATCATTGATTGGTGCGAGCAAACCGAACTCGGGATCACAGGTGGCAGCGCAGGTCAACTTTCTCGCGCTTTGGATCTGTATCTAGGTATTGCCCTCTAAATCCCGGGGTTGCGACGAAGGAAGCGTTCCACTTCGCGAGCGATTGACTCACCCGTTGCTTCTGGTAGATCGGAAGCATCCTTAGAAGTTTCGAGTTGCTTGACGTAATCACCTACTTCGGAATCCTCCGCTGCCATCTGATTTACCTGGGTCTCCCACGCGGAAGCACGTTCCGGTAGATCTCCTTGTGGAATTGATATTTCAAGAAAATCTTCTAAAGAATTAATTAGCGCTAGTGATGCTTTTGGGCAGGGAGGCGTCGAAACATAATGGGGGACCGAAGCCCAGAGCGATACGGCGTCGATTCCGCGTTGATGGGCGGCATCTTGAAGTACCCCGATAATTCCAGTTGGACCTTCATATTTTGAGATTTCGATTCCAAGACGACCCGCGACATCTGGATGTGCGCCGCTACCAGTAACTGTAATTGGTCGAGTGTGTGGTGTGTCAGATAGAAGTGCACCTAAGGTAATTGACATGGAAACTTCATAATCGTCTGCGATATCAAGAAGTTCGCCAGCAAACGTGCGCCATTTCATTGATGGCTCAATCCCTTTAACTATTAAGAAATCATTCTCAAGGTGCGGGGTAGAAACTTCAAAGAGGATCGTGTTGGGCCAGATAATTTCGCGGACAACCTTCTCATCTACCTTGATAGAAGGGCGATTGACTTGAAAATCGTAATAATCCTCTGGATCCATCATTCCTAACTTGTGATGAGTCCAAGATGCCAGAAGATGATTAATCGCTCCCGTTGCTGATTCGCCGGCATCATTCCAGCCTTCAAAAGCAGCGAGCATTATTGGTTTTCGAAGCGAGAAGACGCTCTCAAAGAGATGCATAAGACCACCCTACGATAAAGTCTGCCTAGTGAGCGCGTCGAAATTGCAACCGGGCACGTTACGGAGAGCGCTTGCCGAGCGGATTGTTATCGCCGATGGAGCGATGGGGACGATGATCCAGGCGTCCAACCCAACTCTCGAGGAATTCCAGGGCCATGAAGGCTGTAATGAGATTTTAAATGTCACCCGTCCTGATTTGATTAAGGAGATTCATCGCAAGTATCTAAAAGCTGGAGTAGATGCTGTCGAGACAAATACTTTCGGGGCGAACTTGGCCAATCTTGGTGAATATGGAATTCCCGAGCGCATTTACGAATTAGCTTTTGCCGGCGCAAAGGTCGCGCGAGAGGCTGCGGATGAATTTGGGCCTGATAAATGGGTGCTTGGATCGATGGGGCCGGGGACGAAGTTGCCAACCCTTGGCCATGTGACATATGAGGAATTGCGAGAGACATATTACGAGGCGGCAAAAGGTTTAATTGACGGCGGATCAGATGGATTGCTAATTGAGACCACACAAGATCTTCTCCAGGCAAAAGCTGCGGTTAATGGCGCCCGAAAAGCTATTGAAGGTGCGCAACGAGACATTATTTTGATCGCCCAGGTCACGGTTGAAACTACTGGAACTATGTTGCTTGGTTCGGAAATTGGCGCTGCCTTAAACTCACTTTCAAATCTCGGCGTTGACCTAATTGGCATGAACTGTGCCACCGGACCAGCTGAGATGAGCGAACATTTACGCCAACTTAGTCAGACCAGCAAAGTCGGAATCTCTTGTATGCCGAATGCTGGTTTGCCTATTCTTAAAGATGGTGGCGCTTACTATCCACTTGAGCCTAATGATTTTGCAGAAGCGCTCTCTAATTATGTCGATCAGTACGGACTTAATTTGATTGGTGGATGCTGTGGTACCACACCGGAACATCTTGGTGCTCTTGTCGACAAGGTTCGTGGTAGAGCACTTCCACGGATTACGCCAAAACTTGAAGCAGGAGCTTCTTCGCTTTATCAGTTTGTTCCATTTCGCCAGGATCAGACTTATCTGGCGATTGGTGAGAGAGCAAATGCAAATGGTAGTAAGGCCTTTAGAGAGGCGTTGCTCGCCGAGGATTGGGAAGCATGTATAGAGATTGCCAAAGACCAAATCCGCGACGGCGCTCACATGCTAGATCTTTCGGTTGATTATGTTGGTAGAGACGGAGTTGCTGACATGAGTGAACTCGCGAGCCGACTTGCGACTTCCTCGACTCTTCCAATCGTTATCGATTCGACTGAGCCACCTGTTTTAAAGGCTGGCTTAGAGCGATTGGGCGGACGCAGTGTTATCAATTCAGTTAATTATGAAGATGGAGATGGACAAAATTCGCGCTTTGCCAAGATTATGCCCCTTGTTAAGGAACATGGTGCGGCGGTAATCGCTTTAACTATCGACGAAGAGGGTCAAGCGCGAAGTAGCGAATGGAAGCTTCGGGTCGCTAAACGACTCATTTCAGATTTGGTAGGTAATTGGGGGATGAGCGTTGGAGACATCATCATCGACACACTGACTTTTCCCATTGCCACAGGTCAAGAAGAAACTCGACGCGATGCAGTTGAAACAATTGAAGCAATTCGACAGCTTAAGCTTGAGTTTCCTGAGGTCCAAACCACTCTAGGTGTTAGCAACGTTTCGTTTGGGTTAAACCCTGCGGCTCGAATCGTTTTGAACTCGGTCTTTCTAGCTGAATGTGTAAAAGTGGGATTGGATTCCGCGATTGTTCATCCTTCCAAAATCTCTCCAATGAATCGCATTCCCGAGGAGCAGTTAAAGGTTGCGTTGGACTTAATCTACGACCGGCGCACATTCGATGGTGATGTATGCACGTATGATCCTTTAACTCGATTCCTAGAACTTTTTGAGGGCGTTGCGGTTACTTCTTCAAAGAGGAGTAGAGCCGAGGAGCTCGCGGCTCTTCCAATCCGGGAACGATTGGCCCGCCGGATTATTGATGGGGAGAAGCAAGGTTTGGAGAGCGATTTACAAGAGGCCATGGCTACTGGAATCGCGCCACTTAGCATTATCAACGATCACCTATTAGAGGGTATGAAGATTGTCGGGGAGCTCTTCGGGAAAGGGGAGATGCAACTTCCATTCGTACTCCAATCAGCTGAAGTTATGAAATTGGCTGTTTCACTATTAGAGCCACACATGGAAAAGAGCGATTCGCAAGATCGTGGGGCGATCTTGCTCGCGACAGTCAAAGGCGATGTACACGATATTGGGAAGAATTTAGTTGACATCATTCTCTCAAATAATGGATATCGCACCGTGAACATTGGAATTAAGCAAACTATCAATCAGATTATTGAAGCGGCCGAGAACAGTTCGGTAGATGTGATCGGGATGAGCGGCCTGCTTGTTAAGTCGACTGTGATTATGAAAGAGAATCTAGAGGAGTTGAACGCACGTGGCCTCGCCAAGAAATGGCCAGTACTTCTTGGTGGTGCCGCGCTTACTCGAACCTATGTTGAAAGTGATTTAGCCTCACAATTTCCGGGCACTGTCCGATATGCGCGGGATGCTTTTGAGGGGCTATCTCTAATGGACACTTTGATGGCCCAAAAGCGTGGTGACGCTTCGGCAACCTTGCCACCTCTTAAGGAGCGAAGAACCCGCGTTAACGCAGATGATTCGAACCGTGTAATTGATACCAACAGAAGTGATGTCGCTTTTGATAATCGAGTACCGAAGGCGCCATTTTGGGGTTCGAAAGTTGTTAAAGGTGTGCAACTCGCTGAGTACGCAAAGATGCTGGACGAACGCGCTCTATTCATGGGGCAATGGGGTTTGCGGGGAGCAAAAGGGGAGTTCGACAAGATGGCTGAGGAAGAGGGCCGTCCAAGATTGCGAATTTTGCTTAATGAAGCCCAGTCAAAAGGTTGGCTCAATGCCGCTGTTGTATATGGATATTTCCCTTGCTACAGCGAAGGAAATGACCTAGTAATTCTGGATTATGAAGAATTACCGGAGCGAGTGGAGAAAGTACGGTTCTCATTCCCTAGACAACGGCGCGATCGGAGGCTCTGCCTCGCTGATTTCTTCCGCTCAAAGGAGAGCGGGGAGATAGATGTCGTTTCATTTCATGTCGTAACAATGGGCCAATCAGTAAGTGAAGCAACTGGAGAGCTCTTCTCGCGTAATGAATACCGAGAATATTTAGAGCTCCATGGACTCTCGGTTCAATTAACAGAGGCGCTCGCTGAGTATTGGCATGCGCGGATACGAGAAGAACTCGGGATCGCGGATAGCGATGATTCAGCGTTGCAAGGAATTCTGGACCAGGGCTATCAAGGGTCTAGGTACTCCTTCGGCTATCCAGCTTGCCCTGACCTTTCGGCGCAATTGCAACTCTGCGAGTTGTTAAATCCGGCGCGAATCGGGGTTGAATTATCAGAAGAGTTCCAACTTCACCCCGAACAATCCACCTCAGCAATTATTGTTCATCACCCAGAAGCGAAATATTTCAATGCTAATTAACTCCGCTTTTCCATTTGAGGCCGTTCTTTGGGATATGGACGGAACCTTGATCGATTCTGAACCAATTTGGATTGAAGAAGAGCATCGATTGATGCAGTCGCTAGGAGTGACGTGGAGCGATGAAGATGCCAAGCATTGTTTAGGTGGCCCGTTGGAACGCGTTGATGCCTACATGAGATCTCGCGCTAAAGGCGACCACGAGCCTCTTGAGCTAGCTTTTTTGTTGATTGATCGGATGATCGAGCGCCTATCCTCCGGCGTGAGCTTTACTTTAGGCGCCGAGAACTTGTTGCTTGCGATGCACGATGAGCAACTACCCATGGCATTGGTTTCGGCTAGTACCAGAAAAATCATGGATGCAGCGCTACAAAGTATTGGAGATAAATTTTTTTCATTCACTTGCTCGGCAGATGATGTTGCCGCAGCAAAGCCTGACCCGGAGGGTTACCTGAAAGCGGCCGATGCTCTCGGAGTTGATATTGAGCGAACTCTTATCATCGAAGACTCGATTACCGGAATGCGCGCTGCAATTGATTCAGGAGGATATGTACTTGGATTACCTCATTTAACGCCGCTTCCGAAAGGTGAGAAAGTCGTACACCGCCAAAGTTTGGAAGCCTTGGATCTTCAATCCCTTGCCGAACTTTTCAATACCAAGATGGCGAGTTGATTAGCGATGAGAGTACTGGGAAGCGGGCCATTTAAAGCGGGTGATCGGGTGCAACTCACCGATAGCAAAGGCAAGATGTATTCGTTCTTCCTTCAACCAGGTAATCAATGGCATTCACATAAGGGTTGGATCAATCACGATGAGATTATCGGTAAAGAAGAAGGTGTCGTCCTTCTTTCAAGTAGCGGAACTTCTTATCAGGCTTTTAGACCGCTATTAAATGATTACGTTCTATCTATGCCACGCGGAGCAACTATTGTCTATCCAAAAGATGCTGCCGTGATTGTTGGTTTTTGTGATCTCTTTCCTGGCGCTCGCGTACTTGAAGCTGGTGCTGGAAGCGGAGCGCTGTCAATCTCAATCCTGCGAGCAATCGGAGCTTCTGGCGTTCTAACTTCTTATGAAGAGCGCCCTGATTTCCTAGATATTGCTCGGACGAATGTGAAAAATTACTTCGGTGACTCGCCCACGAATTGGGAGTTGAAGAGTGGACGAGTCGAGAGCGCATCTTTTTCTGGCGAATATGACCGAGTTGTTTTGGACATGCTTGCGCCATGGGATGTTCTTAAGACTTCCGCTGATGCTTTGAAGCCCGGAGGAGTTTTATGTTGCTATGTAGCCACGACAACTCAACTCTCCAGAACCGCCGAAGCAGTTAGAGAGTCTGATCTCTTTTCAGAGCCAGAAAGTTTCGAAACCATGCTTCGAAACTGGCACCACGAAGGGTTAGCGGTACGTCCCCAACATTCAATGAATGCTCATACTGGATTCCTACTTTTTGCGCGGCGACTCGCACCTGGAGTCAAAGCGATCCGAAGGCGAAGAAGGCCTTCTAAAGGTGCGTACGCTGAGAATGACTCTTAGTTAACTTTTATCAAGTCAACTACGAAAATCAAAGTCTCATTTGGGGCGATTGATGCGCCAGCTCCTGCTTCTCCGTAACCGAGATCCGGCGGAATAACAAGAAGTCTACGTCCGCCCTCTTTCATTCCCGGTATTCCTTCCTGCCAACCGAGAATTACTCCACTCAATGGAAATGTCGCAGGATCACCTATCCATGAACTTTCAACGATCTGACCATTCGACCACGTCATCAACGTGTAATGAACAGTGAGTGTTGAGCCAGGTAGCGCTTCGGCGCCAGTACCAACAAAAACATCTTCTGTAACTAATTCGCTCGGTGGATTCCCCTCGGGCGCTCCAATTTGAGGTTCTTGGCCAAGATCACCTGAGACTTTCGGCATGCCCGCAACGTTAGCGCTTCCTTCTTCTTGTTGCCCCATCGGCGCATCAGAAGGCGCGCCACCATCGGTGGTGCAGCCCACAAGCAGGGTTGAAGCAATTACAAGTGAGCTAAAAAGAGAAATTAAGTAGGAAGGTTTACGTTTCATGAAGCGCACCTTACAACGAAATCCGGCAATAATGCGCCTCATGTCTAGCGCAAAGACCGAGCGTCTGGTCAATCTCACTATGGCTCTGCTGGGCACCAAGCGATACATGACAAAGAGTGAGATTTTCCGAAGGGTTGCAGGGTATTCCGGTAGTAACGAAACAAAAGAGCGAATGTTTGAGCGGGACAAGGATGATCTTAGAACGCTGGGTATAGAGATTGAGGTTGCTAGCCATGACCCTCTTTTTGAGGATGAAGTGGGGTACCGAATTAGGGCAGAAGTGTTTCAGCTACGCGAGAAATTTGATTCTGAGGAACTAGGACTTGTTTCGCTGGCTCTCGGATTGATCGCTAATTCAGATCTTGGTGACTCAACGCAATCTTTAAATCGTCGCATTAATTCGTTAGCAGTTTCACCCATAACGCCGGACGAATTTCGACTCTCAGATATCGATATTACTGAAAATGGGCTCTCAGAATTACTTAACGCTTTGAGTGACCGTCGGACCGTAACCTTTCAATATCGAAAAGAGGGATCTTCAAGGGGTGAGGATCGGCGAGTAAATCCGCTGGGGCTTAGCGCATGGCGCGGAAGTTGGTATCTCATAGGTGAAGATTTGGATCGTGACGATGTTCGAGTCTTCAAATTGTCGAGATTTAGTTCGAAGATTGAGCTCGTAAGTGCAAGTAACTCTTATTCAATTCCAAAGGACTTCAGCATCAAGGATTACCTAGTGATGTTAAAACCGGGGGAGTACAGAGTTGCAGTTAAAGTGCGACGGGCGCTCGCTTTAAACTTAAGAAATCTATCTGAGTCGATAACACAACTAGATGAGGACTGGGATCTTCTAAACGTTAATTTCAAAGATCAGGAGCAAGCCCTAAGGGAGATTCTCTGGATGGGACCAGACGCCGTAGTGCAAGAACCAGCTGAGCTTCGTTCTTTAGTCGTTGCAAGCCTGCAGAAATTGGTAAGCAATCATGGTTGAGTCGGCAGCAGCGCGCGCTATTCGACTTATCGATCTCGTTCCGTTTCTTCACAACCATCCAGGGATCTCCTTAAAAGAGGTAGCGGAACAGTTTGGAGTAACCGTCCCAGAAATCGTTAAAGATCTCGACTTACTTTTTATGTGTGGTCTTCCTGGATATACGCCGCTGGAATTGATTGATCTTTCTATAGATGACGGAATTGTTTCCTTGCGTGAGCCGCAAAACCTGGACTCACCCAGGAGGTTTTCGCAAACTGAAGCTCTGATTATTCGGGTAGCTCTTGCAGCTCTGGAAGAACTTTTACCAGATGCAAAACGAGTGAAGGTTAGAGCCTTACGTGAGAAATTTACTCGACTTTTCACAGACCAGGTGCCAGATGCAGCAATTTACTTCGAAAGTGATGCCGAGCGAACTAAGTTGAAGATAGTTGCAGATTCCATGGCTCAAGGAAAGAAGCTTCTCATCACCTACATTAATCCGACAAAATCGGAGGTAACTGAGCGAAAGATTTCTATAACTAGAGTAATTCCTGAATTAAACCGAACTTTGATTGAAGCGTGGTGCGATTCGAGTAATGGAGTGCGTACTTTTAATCTTGCAAATGTGAAGTCTGCAAATTTGGTAGATGAGGCTTCGGTCCGAGCAACTTCCCCCGAGGTCGAAACAATTACCTCAGCCACTTTACGATCATCCGCTGAGAATGTCTTTTTAAAGGAGAATGCTTCGCAGATAGAGAAGCGCGGTGATCACTACTTTATAAACATCTTCCAAGAGGAATGGCTTGTCCGGAGCGCCCTTGCGGAAGGCGGGGAACTAGTAGTTGAAAGTCCAGACCTGATCCGTGCGAGAATTGCTTTTCTGGCTGAGGAGTCGCTGAAGAACTACAGCAAAGCTGACTAGGTGAGTGGCGCCTCTTAGGTCGTGATAGCGTTCCACCATCGTTTACAGGAGGTAACATGTTTGGTTTACGCGAACCATCACATTGGCTTTTGTTAATTCTTGTTGTTGTAATTCTCTTCGGCGCCAAGCGCCTCCCTGACTCGGCTCGTGCGCTCGGTAGGTCGCTTCGTATTTTCAAGAGCGAAGTAAAGGAACTGAACAAGGAAGAGAAGAAATCAGATGAAGAAGGTAAGTCAGCAAACTAGAAATTGACTTGCAGGAACCGCAATAAAGAATGGCGGTGAGGTGAAAGTGTCTAGTTCAAGTCGTGGAACCATGCCACTGCTTGACCATCTACGTGAATTACGTGGACGGGTTATAAAGTCAGCATTTTTTATTGTTATTTTCGCGGTAGTCGGTTGGATTTATTATGGAGAGATTATCGCGACCCTTTCCTCGCCGGTTTGTGATCTAAGAGCTGCCCAGGCCAGCGATTCGACTGAGTGTGGCGCTCTTTACATCGCCGGAGTTCTAGGGCCGCTGAATTTACAGCTTAAAGTATCTTTTCTCACAGGCGTAATTCTCTCCGCACCTTTCTGGCTCTATCAACTGTGGGCCTTCATCGCTCCCGCTCTAACTTGGAAAGAAAAGCGCAACTCAGTTTTCTTCATCGTTGCGGCAACACCGTTTTTCGCGTTGGGCGCAACTCTGGCGTACATAGTCCTGCCCCTTGCAATAAAGGTACTTTTCGGTTTCACGCCTGATGCACTAGATAATCTAATTAGATTTGATGATTATCTAGATTTCGTTCTTCGACTTATCCTGATTTTTGGTATAGCTTTTGAATTACCGGTATTTCTCGTTTCCCTTAATTTAATCGGAATCTTGAGCGGTAAATCCATTTTGAAACCTTGGCGTTTCGCTATATTTGGAATAACGTTCTTTGTCGCCGCTTTTTCGCCCACTGCTGACCCGCTATCAATGGCCGCCCTGGCCGTGCCCTTGATACTCCTGTACTACGGAGCAGGCGGGATTGCCTTGCTTGTTGATAGAAAGCGAGATCGAAAGCGGAATAGATTTGCAGACGACGAGGCTTCTGGCGTTGAAGAGGCGGAAGCAATTGATTCTCCCGAGTCCATTTAACTGAAATTCTTATGTATCTACTTTTGGCCAATCCAACTTCTGGGGCTGGGCAAGGTTCAAGAGTTAAAGCGGAAGTAATTGCAGAAATTACTGCTCGAAACCTATCGTATGAGGACATCTCAGGAACGAGCTATGAAAGCGCAGTATTGAACTTGCGTTCCGCGCTCAAAGCGAAGCGACCAAAATCGGTAATTGTTGTTGGTGGGGATGGAATGGTTCATCTTGCAATACAAGAACTCGCTGGGAGCGATGTGCCTTTAATACTTATCCCTGCTGGCACCGGGAATGATTTTGCAAGAACTATGAATCTTGATCTAGCCTCACCAGTTACAGCTCTAAGTTATTCACTAACGCATCCTCCAACTTCAGTTGATTTAGGTAGGGTAAACGGCAGGTATTTTGCCGAAATCCTCAGTACCGGCTTTGACTCGATGGTAAATGAACGAGCAAATCAAATGAGAATTCGAAGCAAGATCAAATACGACTTGGCGATGTTGCTTGAACTTCCCGTTTTCAAGCCATTGGAGTATGAGATAAACGTCGATGGAGATCGAATAACCACTCGAGCAATGTTGATAGCTATTGCTAATGGAATCAGCTACGGCGGGGGAATGAAAATCTGCCCCAACTCAGATATCAGAGACGGCCTCTTCGACCTATTGATTCTGGAACCGGTATCTAAATTCGAGTTTTTGAAGGTATTTCCACGAGTCTTCAAAGGCACACATGTCACACATCCCAAAGTGAAGATTCTGCAAGGCAGAAAGATATCCATCGAATCGAAAGCAATCGCGTACGCAGACGGTGAGCGTATTGGCCCCTTACCGATCACAACCGAGATTGTTCCTGGTGCGCTAAAGACTTGGTTGCGCACATGAGTCTTTCCCCGGCGGAACGCTTAGTCGCTGCGAAACGTCGAAACAGATATCCGCTTGCAAGCGAATTTTCTGGCCGATATGAGTTTCCGTTTGATGATTTTCAGACAATATCTTGTCAGCATGTCGAAGATGGCAAGAGCGTTCTGGTTGCTGCTCCCACCGGAGCCGGAAAGACGATCGTGGGGGAATTTGCAGCTTTTTTGGCAGAGCAAAAAGGGCAGCGATGCTTTTATACGACTCCTATAAAGGCGCTTTCAAATCAAAAATTCGCTGAACTTTGCAAGGTCCATGGCGAGGCAAATGTGGGCTTGTTAACGGGGGACTCTTCCGTAAATGGCGATGCGCCAATCGTAGTGATGACTACGGAAGTTTTACGCAACATGATTTACGCAAGGCGCGAGGGCATCGAAAATCTCGGTTATGTAGTTATGGATGAAGTTCATTTTTTGGCAGATAAATTTCGGGGCGCTGTGTGGGAAGAAATTCTTATTCATCTCCCGGAACGGATCCAAGTAATCTCCTTATCAGCAACAGTTTCCAACGCTGAGGAGTTTGGGGCATGGCTCAAAAGTGTAAGAGGCGAAACCGAGGTTGTTCTCTCCGAGATCCGTCCAGTACCTCTCTACCAGCACATTCTGATTGGAAATCGATTGCTAGATCTCTTCGTTGATGATGGTCGAGTCAACCCTGAATTGATACGCCTAGAGCGGAGTTCCGCGCGTCGAATTCCGGGAAGTTCGCGAACGGGCGGTCGCTCCTTCTCTTCAATAAAGGCTCCAACTAGGCCCGAGATTATTTGGAAGCTACATGAACGGCAGTATTTGCCAGCCATATATTTCATATTCTCCCGAGCGGGTTGCGATGCAGCTGTTACTCAATGTATTCGAGATGGAATTTCCCTCACCACAAGTGATGAGCGCGAGATCATTCAAGCGGTTATCGCTCGTAAGACCTCCGAATTGCCTCACGAAGATTTTGGCATTCTTGGGTTCCATGAATGGTCCCAGGCCCTAGAACGAGGTATTGCTTCTCATCACGCCGGTCTATTGCCGATGTTTAAGGAAACGGTTGAAGAGCTCTTTCAACAAGGTTTAATCAAATTAGTTTTTGCCACAGAAACTCTGGCGCTTGGTATCAATATGCCCGCTAGAACTGTCTTCTTGGAGAAGTTAATTAAATGGAACGGTGAAAGTCATGTAGCAGTAACACCAGGGGAGTACACCCAACTCACCGGAAGAGCGGGACGCCGAGGCATTGATATTGAAGGTAATGCCGTGGTTCTTTGGAGCGAACAGATTGATAGTTCACTTGCCGCAGGACTTGCAAGTACTCGTACCTACCCTTTGAAATCCTCTTTCTCGCCGACCTACAACATGTCAGCGAATTTGATATCGCGATTCGGAAAGGAGAGGGCGCGCAAATCTCTAGCTGCATCATTCGCCCAGTTTCAAGCAGATCACAGCGTTTCAGGCCTCCTTAAACAGATCGCAAAGAACGAGGATGCCCTCAGCAGAGTTTCGGGAGAGGGCGCATGTCACCTCGGTGACTTTTCAGAATACATGATGCATCGATTCGCTATAAAGAAGTTGGAACAGAGCGCATCTCAGAGACCTGGCCGCGGTGAGAGGCGTAGAAATCGTCGAGATATTGAAGAGGAAATCTCGTTTCACAGAAAAGAATTGAAGTCTCACCCCTGTCACCAATGCCCAGATAGAGAGAATCATGCGCGGCATCATGAGCGAGGTGAGCGACTGTTAAGAGAGACTGATGGTTTGCGCTCTCGCATGGAAAATAGAACGAATGTAATCCCACGTACCTTTGATCGCGTGAGCGCCATCTTGGAAGAGCTTGGATACGTTCAAGGGGAGAAGTTGACTGATAAAGGAACCTCGCTAACACGCATCTATGCCGAAAGCGACTTGTTACTTACGGAGATGATTTTTCAAGACTTGTTTGCCGCCATTTCGCCGGCAGATTTAGTTGGCTTACTATCAGGGCTAATTTTTGAAGGGCGAGGTGAGCGGAGCAAGATTCCGAGGATTCCAAAGAGTCTAGACAACTCAGTTAGAGCATGTATTTCGACTTGGTCGAAATTGGTTTACCTTGAAGAGGGCGAGGGACTAAATCCGCAACGCGAGCTGATTTCGTGCGAAATATGCGACAGATCATTGATTTACTCGGTCAACTCATGAGTGCGCGCAGTGAACTCACAGCGCTTACACGAGAAGCGATAAAACGGATAGACAGAGGGGTAGTCGCTTACTCGGCGGTGGTTGCATGACATTAATGCTGATAGATAGCGCATCACTTTGGTATCGAGCGTATTACGGGATGCCAGACACGTTGCTCTCGCCAAAGGGTGAACCTATAAATGCCGTCAAAGGGTTTATCGATATGGCTGCTCGACTAATCAATGCTTATCGACCTGATCGTCTGGCAATCTGCCTTGACGGAGATTGGCGGCCCTCATGGCGAGTGCAGCTTTTCCCAGAGTACAAAACGAATCGTTTAGATGAGAGTGGCGAGGAGGAAGAGGAACCAGATCTACTCACTCCGCAAGTTCCTATCATTCTTGATTTTTTTGAATCACTTGGAGTTCAAATCATCGGAGCCGATGATTACGAGGCTGACGATGTCATAGCAACGCTCGCTAAACGCGAGTTGGGCCCGGTACGAGTTGTCACGGGTGATCGTGATCTCTTTCAACTTGTTGATGATGATCGAGATGTAAAAGTCGTTTATCTTGCCAAGGGAATCAGCGCCCATGATCTAGTTGACAGCGCCTGGATAGCCAACAAATACTCAATTCCAGGTGAGCGCTACGGGCTCTTCGCCATGATTCGCGGCGACGCCTCAGATGGTCTTCCTGGCATTAAAGGAATTGGAGAGAAGGGTGCCGCAGAAATTGCGTCTAATTTCGATTCCATCGACGCAGTCGTTGCCGCCGCCAAATCGCAAGACAAGAATCTCCGTGACATTCATCGTAAGCGGATTCTCGCCGATGAAGCATATGCAGGGATTGTCGAAGAGCTAGTTTCTTGCGCTGTAAATATTTCACTACCGAAGGTGGATTTCAAGATTCCTAATCAAGCCGAAGATGCAAAGATGTTGGAGAAACTCACCAAAGAACATGGGCTCGCCACTAGCTTCACTCGACTCAAGGCGGCTTTAGGGTGGGAATAGCGCTCCCAGTTCTTGCTGGCTTTTTCTTATGGACCGGCTTTGCACCTTTGGAGTTCGCACTCGGCCCGTATATCGGCGCTGCCCTTCTATACAGGTCAATTATTGATAGGAATTTGCGCGATCGATTAATCGCATCGACTTTCGCTGGCTTGATTTTTTTTCTACCGCTGCTGCATTGGTCCAGTTCTTATGTGGGATGGGTGCCCTGGGTAAGCCTTTCCCTCCTTCAGACAGCGTTCTTTAGCCTCCTCGCGCTCTTCGCTTGGAGGAGGGGCGTTTCATCAGCGTTTCTGTTTGCATCTTTATTCACAGTGATAGAGATAGCGCGAATGAAGTGGCCTTTTGGTGGCTTTGGATGGGGGAGAGTGGGGCACACTCAGGTTGAATATCTCTCGGGTCTTTACTCAATAGTTGGCGTAGCAGGCGTCACATTCGTAGTTGTAACTGTCTCCACACTTATTGTAAGTATGCAGGTTAAGACAATATCTCTGTTGCCGATTCCATTTCTGATAAGTATTTTTCTGCCGTTACCGACAGCAAATGGATCTATTGGGTTGGTTGCCGTTCAAGGCGGAGTTGATGAATTAGGATTTGATTACAACAAGCGAGCGCTCTCGGTTTTAAAACGACATGCTGATGCGACGGAAGCAATTACCGATGAAGTCGATTTGATTGTCTGGCCAGAAAATGCTTCTGATATTGATCCGTTACGCAATCAAGAAGCAGCACGGATAATCCAAAATGTCATCACAAAGACGAAGACGCCATTACTGGTTGGTGCGGTTTTGCGCGAGGAACTTGGACCAAAGAACGTTTCAATTCTATACAACGAGAGTAATCGCGTTGAAAGCATGTATATCAAGCAAGATTTAGCTCCCTTTGGCGAGTACATCCCGATTCGCGGGATTGCTGAATTCGTTTCCCCAGAAGCAAGAAGGGTAAGAGACTTTCAATCAGGATCAGAATGGATCAACCATGAAGTTTCTGGGCGAGTATTCCAATCGATAATCTGCTTTGAAGTGTTAGATGATGACTTCATCAGAGAAGGTCTATCTAGGGCCGAGTTTGTTGTCGCCCAGACAAACAACGCAACCTTCGGAAGATCACCTCAAGCCAGACAACAACTCCAGATAGTCAGGGCTCGAGCCGCCGAGTTCCAGAGAGATTTTGCGGTGGTAAGCACTACGGGATTTACGGCGCATGTGAATTCAAAGGGCGAAACGGTGGAATCTCTAGAACAGTTTGTGCCAGGGAGTTTGGAGATGGTTTTAGAGACCCGCGAGGAGCGTGCATTGGCCTCCAGAATTGGAAGCTGGGCCTGGATAGGTATTTTCTTAGTGACGCTCGCGGTAAATCGGCGCTCAGTATTTAGCCGATAATTGACATTATGTAAACTAATTTATCGCTAAAGCTTCGATTGGCTCGCAGGCGCAGACTAGGTTCCTATCCCCGTAAGCCCCATCAATGCGACCTACGGAAGGCCAATATTTCCCTCTCCTTGCCATTCCATGATCAATTCCGGCCGGGAAGGCTGCCTTTTCGCGGCTATATGGCCGGTTCCATTCGCCGACAATGGCTTGCGTTGTATGTGGGGCATTTCGAAGTGCCGATTCCTCAACCGAGACCTTTCCGGTAGCGATCTCATCAATTTCGCTTCTAATCAATCTCATGGCCTCAATAAAGCGATCAATTTCTGCAATATCTTCACTTTCTGTGGGCTCAATCATCAGAGTGCCCGCAACCGGGAAACTCATGGTCGGTGCATGAAAACCAAAATCCATTAATCGTTTGGCGATGTCATCAACGGTCACACCCGTCGTCTTGGTTATCTCGCGAATATCAATTATGCACTCGTGCGCGATAAAACCGGTATCCCCCTTATAAAGCGTTGGAAAGTACGGTTCCAATTTCTTTGAAATGTAATTAGCCGACAAGATAGCAACCTCTGTAGCTCGCTTTAAGCCTTCCGCACCCATCATCCGGATATATGCCCACGAGATTGGCAGAATCAACGCAGAACCAAACGGTGCCGCGCTAATTGGCCCTGGTCCGGTGAGCGGTCCGGCAGTTACATCGAGCGGGTGATTCGGCAGATGCGCAGCAAGATGCTTACGGGCAATAACCGGCCCTACGCCTGGACCACCGCCTCCATGCGGAATGCAGAAAGTTTTATGAAGATTCAAATGAGAAACATCGGCACCAAACTTTCCAGGTTTGGCCAATCCGACCAAGGCATTGAGATTCGCGCCATCAACATAAACCTGTCCCCCAGCATCATGAATCAATGCGCAGATAGCGCTGATCTCGGATTCAAAAACTCCATGTGTTGATGGGTAAGTGACCATGAGAGCTGCCAATCGATCACAATATTCGCCGATTTTTGCCTGCAAATCGGCAAGTGAAACATTTCCTTGGTCGTCGCACGCGATCACTACGACTTTCATCCCCGCCATCACGGCGCTCGCGGCGTTCGTTCCGTGGGCACTTGATGGGATTAGGCAGATATCGCGCCCCGTCTCCCCTTTGGAGTCCAAGTAATTGCGAATAGCGAGTAATCCAGCGAACTCACCTTGAGAACCGGCATTAGGCTGCAATGAAACGGCGTCGTAGCCGGTAATTTCAATCAACCAATCCGATAGCTCTTTTATGAGTTGACGCGTGCCAGCGCTCTGGGAGCTAGGTGAGAATGGATGGAGGTTGGCAAATTCTGGCCAAGTAATAGATTCCATCTCGGTAGTTGCGTTCAACTTCATCGTGCATGAACCAAGGGGAATCATGGTTCGATCCAAAGCTAGATCTCTATCTGAGAGTGTTCGGATATATCGAAGCATAGAAGTTTCTGAATGATAAGAATTGAAGATCGGGTGCGTTAGATAAGCACTCTTTCGCAGGTCATTAAGACCACCGAAGCTCTCCCCTCGCTCACTTGCCAATCCCCAAGCCCGAACCAATTTCTCAATTGATTTATCGTCAGTCGTTTCATCAAATGCCACTGAAATTCCGCCAGAGATCAAGCGCACGTTAATTCCCGCGCGCTCAGCGCTGTCAAGCATCGCCTTAGGATTTTCGGCTTTGAAGGAGATAGTGTCGAAGAAAGTTTCACTTAATAAAGTAAATCCGGAGCGCCTTAAGTAGCCTGCAAAACTCCTTGCTTGATTATGTACACGGATAGCAATCTCACGTAGACCCTCTGGACCGTGCCAAGCTGCGTACAGCGCAGCAATGTTTGCTAGTAAAACTTGAGCAGTACAAATATTGCTCGTCGCTTTATCGCGGCGAATATGTTGTTCTCTGGTTTGCAGCGCCAGACGAAGCGCTGGATTTCCCGCGGTATCAATGCTCTGACCTACCAATCGCCCGGGAAGCGAACGTTCTAAACCTTCACGGACCGCCAAAAATCCTGCATGCGGTCCACCAAATCCCATCGGAACACCAAAGCGCTGAGCTGAACCAACGGCGATGTCGGCGCCCCACTCCCCCGGAGATTTAATAAGTGTCAATGCAAGTAGATCACTTGCCATGATGACAAGAGCATTTTTTTCCTTCGCGAATGAGAAGAGATCCATCAATTCAGGAAGCGCCCCGAAGGTATCTGGGTATTGAACCAAAACTGCAAAACAATCTACATTCGCGTTCTCAATTGCCAGGCTCTTTACTTCAAATTCCTTTACAACTATTCCCAACGGCTTAGCCCGAGTTTGTATTACCGCTTTAGTTTGCGGATGCGCTGCCGCATCAATTAGAAAAATCGCTTCATCAGAGCTCTTTGAAGCTCTTCTCGCCAAGGTCATCGCTTCGGCTGCAGCAGTTGCCTCATCTAGCATCGATGCATTTGCAATGTCTAGGCCGGTTAAATCGCTGACCATCGTCTGGAAAGCGAAGAGCGCTTCCAATCTTCCTTGGGATATTTCAGGTTGATATGGGGTGTAAGCCGTGTACCAAGCGGGATTCTCTAAGACGTTCCGGAGAATGACGGGCGGCGTATGAGTGCCGTAATAGCCCATTCCAATCAAGGACTGAAAGATTTGATTCTTTCCGGCAAGATTGCGTAGCTGCGAGATGGTTTCTGGTTCAGAAATTGGATTGGGCAGCGATGCTCCGAAAATCTCATCAAGCTTAATTGACTCGGGTAGGACATCTGCGATGAATTTTCCTAAATCTGAATACCCCAACTCGTGCAACATCGTGCCAACTTGATCACCTGAAGGCCCAATATGCCGGTCTGCAAAGTTCTTCCGCGCCACGGCGAGAAGAATAGGCGGTTAATTCAATCTATGACGGGTTAAGAGACCCCGCGAAGCTTGCGACGGATAGCTAGTTCATCGCCACCTTCACCAGGATGGATGCTCCCGCTTTGAAGATCCTCGCCTTGTAGATGAGTGAGGGTGCCTTCAACCTCGTTCCACACTTTTCCAACAGCGATACCAAAAACACCTTGTCCACCTTGAAGGAGGTCAAAAATCTCCTCTGAATTTGTGCACTCATAAATTGAAGATCCGTCGCTCATGAGCGTTATTCGCGCTAAATCTTCAATCCCCCGCTCCCGAAGATGAGTGACAGCGCTTCTAATGTTTTGGAGAGAGACGCCCGCGTCGAGTAGGCGTTTGACGATCTTCAAAACCAGGATGTCACGAAATCCGTAAAGGCGTTGTGAACCAGAACCGGCTGCCGAACGAACCGTCGGCTCAACTAAACCAGTGCGCGCCCAATAATCGAGTTGGCGGTAGGAAATCCCTGCTGCAGTACAAGCCGTTGCGCCACGGTAGCCAATCTCGTCAGAACTTGGCAGCAAAGTCATGGGGGAAGCCTCTCACTTGAGTGGCTTAACGGTAAGTCTTGAAAAGGCGGACATCAAATACCGACACACTCTAAATCTCAAGTAATACTTTAGAGTTCTAGGCCTGGAAATCTTCGGGGTTTATTCCTTCGAGGAACTCCTTGAACTTCTCCACCTCATCCTCGGCTTGATCGGGTATTTCTATCCCTGCTTCGGCTAGCAACTCCTCACTCCCCAGAATCGGCGAGCCAGTTCGAAGAGCCAAGGCAATTGCATCACTTGGCCTGGCCGAGACAGAGACTCCTCCAGCCAGATTTATCATCGAATAGAAGACACCATCGCGAAGTTCGGTGAGATGAATGGAGTCTACGTTTGCATTGACCGATGCCAGTAAATCTTTCATCAAATCATGGGTTAACGGGCGCGGTGGTTGGACTCCTTGTTGAGCGAAGGCGATAGAGGTCGCCTCTACGGCCCCTACCCAAATGGGTAGATAGCGGACCCCGCCAATTTCTTTAAGAAGAACAATCGGTTGGTTCGAAGGCATCTCAACCCGAACGCCAATTACATCGAGAGCGTGAAAATTCATCTCGCTCTGTGAAGGCCAGCTCGAACGAGTGAGGCGTGGAGTCTGATTGAAAGGGAGGCAATCTCTCGCGCTACCTCTTCGGCGCGTGCTTTTGAATCTGAATTCTTCTGTCTAAGTAAGGGGGTTATGACTTGCTCCACTAAACCAACCTCTCTATCTGCAGCTGATTTGAAAGCTCGAAGATGACGACCTTCAATTCCAAATGCCGCTAGTTCACCGACAACTCTTGCAACCATCAACGCATCACCGTCGAAATGTTTGCCTCGTGCTTGGACAAGTCCATAGCTCTCAAGTTCGGCTAATTGTTCTTCATCAATTCCAGAACTCTTCAATAATTCATCACGAGAAAGTCGCAGATCGCTCTGTTCTGCAAAAGCTGACGGTGATACAGCCGCATCAACTGGAAGCATCCGCGGAGTTGGACTGCTGCCAGGAGTTTGTGCTGGTTCCAGTCCACGGTCAAGGGCATCTAGATTCTCTTTTATTACTTTTAGAGGAAGATAATGATCTCGTTGCGCAAGGAGCACATATCTCAATCTCTCTAAATCTGGAGTTGTGAATTTACGATAACCAGAGGGTGTGCGTTGTGGCTCAATCAATCCCTCAGACTCAAGGAACCGAATCTTCGAGATAGTGATATCTGGAAAATCACCACGTAACTTTGATAAGACTTCTCCGATGCTCAAATATGCGCGGGCGGGAACGCTCATGCTCTTACCTTTCCACCTTGAAAGAAATGCATCCGATATTTGCCGATCTGGAGCTCATCGCCATCATTGAGAGGCTTCTCTGAAACAAGTTCACCATTCAAATACGTTCCATTTAAGCTGCCCAAATCCTGCAAGAAGTAACGCTTCTCGCGTTTGAGAACCTGGGCATGTTTTCTTGAAACTGTCACATCGTCAAGAAAGATCTCATTTGTGGTCGCTCTACCTATTTGCGTTACTTCTGGCTCTAGGAGATAGCGCGCTCCCTTGCTTGGTCCAATCAACGAGACAAGCATCGCCGAGTTTTCTGCGAGGGCATTTAAAACCTGGATCAATTCAGGTCCTGATTCTTCGATTAATCTAGAAAGAGAACTCTCAACGGAGCGAAGTGCGGTTAGATGGATTGTGGTTGTTAAATCTTTTCTGCTATCAGCAGCGGCAACCACGATTAACTCCCCCTAAACCTTAAGTTTCACTTAAGGCTCACCCTATGGTGGAGGTTTGGGTGAGTCAAGCGGTAAGAGCGCTGTACGCCTCTGGTGAGAGAAGTTCAGAAAGTTGGTTTGGTGAGGAAGCTTCCATTTCCATCAGCCAGCCTTTCCCATAGGGGTCCGAATTTATGGTTTCGGGAGCAGAGTCCAAGTCCGTATTCACCGTGGTAACTGTCCCAGAGATTGGTGCATAAATTTCAGAAACGCTCTTGGTTGATTCCACTTCGCCGCAAACTTTCCCAGCGCTGATTGATTCCCCGACCTTGGGCATCTGAAGATAGACAATGTCACCGAGCGCACCCTGTGCGTAGTCCGTAATGCCAACTCGATAGCGCCCCGGCGAAACCTCCTCAATCCATTCATGCTCTTTGGTGTATTTCAGGTGGGGCGGGACGCTGCTCACTTAAACCTTCCTTCCCTCTTCAGATTGAAGCTCCATGTTTAAACTCCATGGCCAGATTCTCTTCTGGTAAGTAATTCTCTTAGACCAGTTCTAGCGTATTGCGCGCCGGTCCACAAATACAGACCTATCCCCCATCCCGCAAAAGCCCATCCAAAGACAAATGCAAAGTTGGAGAGTCCATCTATAGTCGAATAGGTCAGCAAGAGCATTGGAAGCGCGTAGAGGAGATTAAATGTCGCCGCTTTGCCGAGATAGGTAACCTTAAAAGGAGAGAGTCCTGATCGCTTCATGGCAACTAGCAGAAGGCCGAGGGCTAGATCTCGTGCGATGATCGAAACTAGTACCCAAATTGGAATAGCGCCGGTGATAAACATCGCTATCAAAACGGTCGCAATATAAAGGCGGTCGACCGCAGGATCTAAAAGTTCGCCCAAGCGGCTCTCTTGGTTAAGCGCTCTGGCAAGTTTTCCGTCGAAATAGTCAGTCGCACCAGCAATCATCAGAGTCAAAACCGCCCACAGGTAGAGCTCATGCCAAGTGAGGTAGAGGAAAATTGGGATTCCGGCGGCCCGCAGAAGGGTTAGCCCATTCGGAATGGTGAGCATCATCCCCTCACTTCGTTTTGGTACCTCTTTGAAATACTGGTTGGAATACTGGCCCCAAGTTCTGGTCGGGACGAGAGGATTTGAACCTCCGACCACATGACCCCCAGCCATGTGCGCTACCAAGCTGCGCTACGTCCCGTAATGAAATAGTACCTCGGTCATTGGAGGTTGAATCATCGATCCCGCAACCTCACCGAGATTCGAATCGGCGAACCTGCAAATCCAAACTCTTCCCTTAGACGTCTCTCGATGAATCGTCTATAGCTTGACTCTAGGAAGTCCGTTGCAAAGATAATAAATGTTGGCGGTTCTATCCCGGCTTGCGTAGCAAAGAGAATTTTTGGTTGCTTTCCGCCGCGCACTGGGGGTGGATTCGAACTCACAAGCTGTCCCATGAAGGCGTTCAGCCGCCCCGTGGGTACTCGAAATTCCCACCCGCCAAGGGCCCGCTCAACCGCTGGAATTAGTCGATCTTTATGCCAGCCGGTCTTAGCTGAGAGGTTTATCCGCTCTGCCCAAGTCACCTGATCTAGATTTCGATCTATCTCTCGCTCAAGCTGTATTCGACGTTCCTCATCGAGGAGATCCCACTTGTTCATCACAATAACCAAGGCTTTGCCCGACTCCTCAGCCATTGAGATGATCCGCAAGTCTTGTTCGGTCATCGGCACCGTAGCGTCAAGAACTGCGACGACCACCTCCGTGTTCTCTATCGCTCGCTCAGTTCGAAGCGCAGCGTAGTAATCCGTTCCACTAGCTTGATGTGCTCTTCTTCTTATCCCCGCGGTATCAATAAAGCGCCAAGTCTTTCCATCAACATCAATTAACTCATCAATAGGGTCCCTTGTTGTGCCTTCGGCATCATCAACCAGTGCTCGTGCGCTACCGGCAAATGTATTTAACAAACTACTCTTGCCAACATTCGGCCGACCAACAATTGCAATCTTTCTAAAACCGTCGGAGATACGCCCGCGTCCAACCTCGGGCAGGCGTTCTACAATTTTATCGAGCAGATCACCAGAGCCTCTCCCATGCGCTGCTGAAACAAAATGCGGCTCACCCAATCCAATATTCCAAAGTTGATGAGCATCCAATTCATCTCTTTCTGAGTCAACTTTATTTGCAATAAGCATCACATCTATCTTGCTTTTACGGAGAATATTGACTAGCTCCGCATCTTCACTTTGAGCACCAACATGAGCATCAACAACGAAAAGAAGTAAGTCCGCTTCACCGATTGCGCTTTGGGCTGCATCTGAGATTTTTAGAGCAATCCCCTCTGCTGTTGGTTCCCATCCTCCAGTATCCATCAGAGTGAATTTCTTCCCATTCCACTCTGCGTCGTACTTAACTCGATCTCGAGTAACTCCAGGGGTATCCTCAATTATTGCCTCACGGCCACCGATAATGCGGTTCACTAAGGTTGACTTTCCAACGTTAGGACGACCAACTACCGCAACGACAGGTAAGCCCAAGAGCGATCTCTGTTTAAGAATGTTCCAGATGTAGTCGATAGTCTCCTCCAGCGACAAATAAGTGGAGTCAACTAAGAGCGCATCTGGCGAACGCTTCAAAGGAGAGGTTGCGCGAGTGCTATCTACTGCATCACGCGCTGCCAGACTCTCAGCCACGCTCGTTCTTTCGTCTAACGCAATTTCAAGGGAATTTAGTTCATTTTCACGGCGATTGGCTCGAGCTTCAATATCGGCTTGGAGATAGATCTTTAGTTGAGCATTAGGGGCCACAACCGTTCCTATATCCCGCCCTTCGACAACAATGCCCCGCTCTGCTTTTTGGATTATCTCTCTTTGTAGCGTTAAGAGTTCATTTCGCAATTCCGGCCAAGCGCTAATCTCGCTAACACGTTGGTTTATTCGTTCTTCACGAATCTCTTTTGTTAACTCCTTAGCGCCTAAAAATACCTGTGGTTTGTTTGGGTCTGTTACAAACTTGATTGGCTGTTGCTGCAAAGCCTTTAAAAGATCTGTAGCCGAATCAATCTTTTCTTCAAGAGTCAGCCAAGTTGCTGCTCTATACAGCGCTCCCGTATCTAGGTATTCCCAACCAGCGCGTTTTGCTAATCCTTTAGAAGTTGAGGACTTTCCAGAACCGCTTGGTCCATCCATCGCAACAATAATTTGCCTGTTCGAAGAGGTCGAAGTTTTAATCATTGCAGATGCACTCTCCAGCCCTTTTTCTTTAAGTGTACGTGCAACCGCTCGGCATCTCCTGACGAAAGGGCGAGCCTTATAAGTCCAGTCTCTTGCTTCGGCGAATGTTCCAAAGCTAAATCTTCCACGTTTACTGAAATTTCGGCGCATTCATTAAATATTGAGCTGAGTTGACCCGGTTTATCTTCAATCACGACATTCAGGTATGAATATTCGCGGGGCCGTAGGCCATGTTTCCCGCTCAATTTTCCATGCACTGTATTTGCAACAGCAAAGATATTGGCGAGTTGAGCTGAGTCATTAAGTCTTAAAGATTCCTCAATCTCCAAAACTTTCTTCTTAAAAGTCTGAATTGATTCCAGCACTTCATCTCTGTTCGCGAGAAGAATCTCATTCCACAACTCAAACTTCGATCCCGATAAACGCAACATGTCCCGAAGGCCCTGCCCCGCTAGATCTATTGACCCTCCAACCGGCTCACTGGCGGCCGCCAGCGCAGTGCTCAATAGTTGAGGCAGATGGGAGATTCGAGCAAAAAGGTAATCGTGCTCCTCCGGGCTCATCTGATAGGGAACCCCGCCGAGGATATGAATGAACTCCTCAACAAATCGAATTGCTTGCAGGTCTTCCGTTTGTGTCGAAGTAACAATCCAGGCCCGACCATCAAATAGATCGCTGCGCGCGGATTGGGGACCGCCAACTTCTCTTCCCGAAATTGGATGGGTGCCCACGAACCTCGAACTAAGCCCCGAAAGAGATCTAATCTCTACATGAAGTTTAGTTTTGGTGCTAGTGACATCTATAAATACAGCATTGGGATTTATCTCATATTCGCGCTTTATCGTTTCAAGCACCGAGTTCGGTGGCGTTGCGATAACGACAATTTCAGGGGTAGTTCTCTCTGCGATTTCGCCTACTAGATCTTTCGCGATTGCCTCATTGACTGTGTCAGAATCGCTTAATTCGACACTCCAGCCTCTTTCCTTGAGTCGAAGAGCTATAGATGTTCCGATGAGCCCGGCGCCGACAATGCGAGCTCCTCGCGAGGTCACTGTGCTAGATCTTTCCTAAGTACCGCAGTACCTCTTAGGTAAACATGAACGATCTGCTGCTGATTTCGAGTGGTGTCGCAGTGAACCAGCGTTCGGATAGTTCTCGGAAGGCTGCCCGGAACGGGAATCTCCGTCGAGCATAAAAGTGGAACATCGCCTAACCCCATCGCGCGGGCGGATGCGGCGGGAAAGTCTGAAGTTAGATCCTGAGTCACGGTAAAGATAACGGAG
>RGJX01000081.1 GCA_010023045.1 Actinomycetota bacterium
AATAACTCTTCCGCTTTACACCGCAATAAGCTCACGAATTCACCTTAAGAAAATGGAGATTGGTGAGGCTCTATTTAAAGAAGCGCTAGTAGAAGTGGGACTCTCCCCGGACCTGGCAAGCACCATAAATGATGAGACTCTTGATGCCACCATCATCGAGAGCCATGAGCGTGGGATCAAGATGGTTGGAAATGATGTAGGTACTCCAATCATCGCAATTGGTGATATCGCATTCTTTGGACCGGTAATTTCGCCGGCGCCTAAAGGTGAAGAAGCTGGGAAACTCTGGGATGGCGTTGTCGGGGTCGCGAGCTACCCAGGATTCTTTGAAATTAAGCGCTCGCGAAATGTGGGACCAATTTTCGATTAGGCTTTTACTATGTTGAAGATTGAAGGCGATAGCTTTCGTTATCAATTAAATTGGATTGAAAATATTGGTGCGTTTTGGCGCGACCCCAAGTCTAAGATTTCTAATCTCGTATCAGTTACTGCGCATGAAAATCCATGGACGATTCAAGTGCTAAGAGGTATTCGCGCACCAGGCACCGGTTTCCCATTTGTAATTATGCTGGGAACGATGTTGCATCGAAAAGGTCGAGATTTTTGTGTTGTCTATCGAAGAAAACCAGTACTACTACTGGAGTTTAAAGATGAGAGTTTCAAACGCTGGGTTATTCCCGATAATGAGGCAAATCGTTCTGTGCTTCGAGAAGCTAACCCAGGTATAGATCTTCCGGCGTCGGCGCTGTAACCAAGGCGCCGCACTCGGCGCAACTAGCATTATCTAGTAGGTACATTGAAATCTCGTATGTTTCTAGGTCGAATTTGACTGTCAGGTTAATCAAATCAGATGAACAGTAAGGGCAGATTGGCGTTGGAATGCCTCGGATATCTCCCATATTCAACAGCTAGGACAGATTCCAAAAACTTCGGCAAGGTGACCGACTTCGCGGTAGCCGTGCTCCTCAGCCATGGCTTTAGCCCACTTTTCAAGCGCTGATCCTTCGATTTCAACGGTGGAGCCGCATGATTTGCAGACAAGATGGTGGTGATGAGCCTCGCCGCAGAGTCGGTAGATCGCCTCGCCATCTTCCTTTCTCAGTTGATCGACAATTTTGTCGTCAACGAGTGATTGCAGCGCGCGGTACACAGAAGTCAAACCTATGGATTCGCCACTTCGCAGAAGTAGTTGGTGAAGTTGTTGGGCGCTAGCAAAGCCACCCACGCGCTCCAGAACGCTAATAACCTTTATCTCAGATTTATTCATCTTTACTCATTGTGGTCATGATCATGGTCGTGATCCTTCTCGCCCTCTTCATGATCATGATCTTCTTCATGGTCATGATCGGATTCATGGTCATGATCGGATTCAACGGAGTGTCCCGCTTCACCATGCGAATGAACATGAACAGCATGGAGTTGACTTACTAGCCCCCACATAACAAGGACGCCCGCAATGGTCGCTACGATTGTCCAGCGGGAGGAATGACGCGCATGTGCTTCTGGGAGAATATGGCTTGTTGCTAGGTAAATGATTATTCCGGAAAATGCAGCCAAGTAGAGTGCAGTGAAGTTCTCACTCAAAGTTAGAGATGTTCCAACCGCAGCACCGCCAACTCGAGCTAGCGAGTCAACGCCCAATAACCAGACTGCTTTCTTGCTCCACTTTCCGTTCTTTATCAAGAATGCAACCAGATTTAATCCATCGCTAAAGGCATGAACTAGCAGCGCAGCAAAGACTGCAAAACCAAGCGCATCATTGATAGTGAATGCAATCGCAAGCGCAAGACCATCAATGAAAATGTGAATTCCCATCGCAACCGCTCCGACTCCACCGGCAACATTTGCTTTATGGGAATGTTCGTGCCCGTAATCGGACTCTGCAGGTTCATGTGAACCAAAGAAGCGCTCGTAGAAGTGAAGGAGTAGGAATCCAGCAATCAACGCAATTGAGGCAGTCGGAGCGCCCAGTAGTTCGCCCGAGCTCAGCTCAAACACCTCCGGAATTAGTTCGAAGGCAACTAGTCCAAGTAAGAGGCCTGCTGATAGGCCGAGTACAAGGTGAAGACGATCTTTGGCCCTTAGGGCGAGTAATCCGCCTAGGGCGGTCGCAACGGCGGTGATAGCGGCGAGGACTATGGCTGTATTCATGGGCGGGACCGTAGCACAAATGAAAATGATTTTCATTTTCGTAGGGAGGGGAGTTTTGAGCGTGTCTCAATCTAAAATTTAGCCCTGCGCCCAGCCTAAAGCTGCGACCGGTGCGCACCGCCGACAGCCAGCCGGATGGAGAACGCCAGGTGAAAAAGTAAATGGCCCAAGATCGATTAGAAACAATTGTTAGCCTCGCCAAGCGGCGTGGTTTTGTCTATCCCTCATCAGAAATCTACGGAGGACTTCGCGCCTCTTGGGATTACGGTCCACTCGGAGTAGAACTTAAGAACAATGTAAAGCGCCAATGGTGGAAGTCAATGGTCATGGAGCGCGAAGATGTAGTTGGTCTCGATTCTTGTGTGATTTTGGCGAGAGAAGTTTGGGAAGCATCAGGGCATGTTGAAACTTTTACAGATCCGCTAACTG
>RGJX01000082.1 GCA_010023045.1 Actinomycetota bacterium
AAGTATCTTCCGAGTCGCCCGCGCTCTGTAGATCATCTAACTTCTGATTTGAAAGGGTTAGATAACGCTTTAACTTTCTTACCTCTAAATAAACATCGCCATTTCCTGGTGCATAAGCAGCGCCGTTTTCAATCAAGTTCTGCATTAACTCAATCATCTGGGTTATATGGCCAGTAGCGCGTGGTTCATAGGTGGGAGGTAGAACATTCAAGGCGCGATAAGCATCGCTAAATGCGCGTTCATATTTCATTGCAACGGCCCACCATGGGATCTCTTCATGTACTGCTTTATGCAAGATCTTGTCGTCAATATCGGTCACGTTTCGTACGAAAGTCACCACATAACCACTTGCCTCTAGCCACCTACGCAAAATGTCGAAATTGACGCCGCTTCGAATATGCCCGATATGTGGGGCCGCTTGAACTGTTGCACCACAGACATACATCGAGACTTTTCCAGGCTCAATCGATTTGAACTCACTTACTTCGCGAGTAGCTGTGTCATAGAGGCGAATCATTTGAAAATCCTAATTCCTCTTACTTAATAGCGCCGTCGCCACAGCCGCTATTCCTTTGCCTTCGCCAGTAAACCCAAGTCCATCAGTTGAAGTTGCTGAAACTGAAATGGATACGCCATTTAAAGCGCTTGATAGAGCGCTGATCATCTCGCTTCTCCGAGATCCAATCTTTGGTCGATTACAGACTATTTGAACCGAGACATTAGTTATTGAAAAACCGGCACTGGTAATTCTCTGTAGAGTCTCTTTCAATAAAGTTTCACCAGAAGCGTCCTTATATTTTGGATCAGATGTTCCAAAGTTAGATCCAAGATCACCGATATTCGCTGCTGCAAAGAGTGCATCACAAATCGCATGTGCTGCAACATCGCCATCGGAGTGTCCATCTACTCCAACTTCACCCGGCCACAAAATTCCACCCAACCACAACTCTCGGGAGCTATCGCTAGAGAAGGCATGTGCATCAGTTCCAAAACCAACACGCAATTCTTTCGATTCAGGGTTGAGCAAAGAAACTGCGAGGGCAACATCTTCTGGATTTGTAACTTTCATTGCTTTAGCTTCACCAGGAATCGTCTTAACTTTTACACCGAGCGCTTCAACTAGCGCCGCATCATCCGTCGCATCCTCACTCGCTTCATGGGCGCGCTTTAATACCGATACCGAAAAACCTTGCGGAGTTTGAATCGCTCTCAAGGCGCTTCGATCCGGGGTATTTCTCACATATCCAGAGCTATCTACTTCCTTAATGGTGTCCACAACTGCAAGAGCGGGAACTACAGCCATCTCGCCGCCCTTTAACTCGCTCAATACCCGCGAAGCTAAATCAGTTGTAGCAAGGCCGCGAGCTGCATCATGAACCAACACATATTCAATACTCGGCGAGAGCGCATCCAGGGCCAATTTCACTGAGTCACTGCGCAACACTCCACCAGTGATTACCTTCGCTGAGTCGCCGACAATCTTGCGAAATTCGTCAGCAAAACCTTCGGGTGCAGTAATTACGATTTCATCAACGACCGGCGATAGCGAAGTAAATGCGCGCTCAACCAAAGAGATACCCTCGATTTGAAGGAGCGCTTTAGGAAGTTTTGCTCCTAAGCGATTACCTAGACCTGCGCCAGCAATGATTGCAGCAGATTTCGGTTGGCTCATGATTAGAGCCGATTAGGAGGCGAGCACCTCGTCGAGAATCGATTCAGCCTTCGACTCATCGGTGTTCTCAGCAAGCGCTAACTCAGAGATTAGAATCGCACGCGCCTTAGCGAGCATTCGCTTCTCACCCGCAGATAGACCGCGATCGAGATCGCGACGGAAAAGATCACGAACTACCTCAGCGACTTTAATTACATCGCCAGAGGCAAGTTTTTCAAGATTAGCTTTGTAGCGACGGGACCAGTTTGTTGGCTCTTCTGTGTAAGGCTGGCGTAGGACGCCGAATACGCGCTCTAGACCGCTTGAATCAACAACATCGCGTACTCCCACTAAATCAACATTCTCGGCGGGTACTCGCACCGTAAGGTCACCAGCGGCAACCTTCAATACTAAGTAGATTTTCTCTTCGCCTTTGATCGTTCGGGTCTCAATCGCTTCGATTAGAGCCGCTCCGTGATGGGGATAAACAACGGTTTCGCCGACCTTGAATGTCATTTAGATTTTTTGCCTTTCGCTAGGGGGCGATTTTATCAGAGTTATCTCAATCACGAAAACCAGCAAAAGTAAGCGTTAGATAATCACTTTCTGCCATTATTGCCTAATGAAATCAAGGGCTATTGCAACTATAATCGTCGCTAGCTTCTTTCTTACAGGATGTGCAGCTGGTGGCAATGCTCCCACTCGATTGATTAAACAAGTGACCGATGGTGTTGAGAAAGATGTCGGCGATCTAAAGATTCGCAATGTAAAAATCATCGCACTTCCTGATGGAAGCGGAACCCTTATCGGCTTTATCGTCAATCACAGCGATGAGGTAGATCAATTAGTTGCAATTACAGTGGGCGGACAGAGAGCTGATTTCTTAAATGATGTCCAACT
>RGJX01000083.1 GCA_010023045.1 Actinomycetota bacterium
TGATGACGAAACAATCATCGCTGCCATCTTGAAAGATAAAAACCTTGAACACCTTCGATTGCGCCAGATTGCTCCTCAAGTAATCGTTGGCGATGCAGAGAGTTCTGAGATGATGGATGATTTAAAGAGCGCTGGTTATTTCCCTTCCGGCGAGAATGGCCAAGGCGCTGTAATTCAAGTACCGGTCTCCCATCGCGCAAAGACAAGACCAAAACCACCGCGAATCCTCGGCGAGATATCGCCACCGAGCGATGAGATTCTCAAAGTTGCTATCCGAACCCTGCGAACCGGCGAGAAAAGCGCTCCGAAACGAACTACCGGTGAACTTCCACGAACTAGCTCAAGTGAAACTCTTGATCTACTCAATGAGTACCTTGGTAAAGGAGTCGCTCTTCGGATTGGTTATGCCGATACAAATGGCGCCGTATCACTTCGCATAATTGACCCGCTCTCAATCTCTTTAGGGACCTTAATTGCCAAGGACCACTTAACGAACGGAATCACCCCATTCAAGATTGCTCGAATTACAGGAGTCACGAGAGCATGAACCTAAGGCAGACTAACCCTGTGAAAGATGCGATGCTTGAAGACCTCCGTGCCCTTGTTGAGTGCGAAAGCCCAACTGAGGATCTCGAAGCATGTAGAAGAGTTGTTGAACTTGCCGCTGAACTTTCAAAACGAGTGACTGGTGCGAAAGGTGATGTTGTCGAAGAAAATGGGCGGCCCGTTTTCTGGTTAGGAAGTAAGTCACCTAAGGTCGTACTTCTTGCACATCTAGATACGGTCTGGCCAATTGGTTCATTCACGCCACTTTGGAAGGTGGAGGGCGATATCGCTCGCGGCCCCGGTTGCTATGACATGAAGGCTGGATTCATCCAAGCGCTCTATGCAATGGCTAATCTTGATCGAAATCAAGTCGTGCTAATCGCTACAACTGATGAAGAGACTGGATCTGCTACCTCTAGAGGCTTGATTGAACGGGTAAGTAAAGGCGCAACAGCGGTGCTAGTTCTCGAATCTGCAATTGATGGCAAAGTGAAGATTGGTCGTAAAGGTACCTCGATGTACACGATTACTCTCCATGGACGAGCCGCTCATGCTGGGCTTGAACCAGAAAAGGGAATCAACGCCACAATAGAAATGGCCCGGATCGTAGAAGCGCTTGTTAAATTGGAGAATTTAGATCTTGGAACTTCCATAGTACCCACCGTGCTTAAATCTGGAACGACTACAAATACCGTTCCAGCGCTTGCAACGCTTGAAGTTGATTCTCGTTCATTTTCGATGGCCGAGATGGAGCGAGTTAAGAACGCCATCTATTCGCTACAACCAGAAAATCCTGGAGCGCGCATTGAAGTAACCGGTGGTATTAACCGCCCACCTCTTGAGAAGAGTTCCACTGAATCTTTATATAAAAAACTTGAAGAGACCGCTACAAGATTAGGAATGGGCACAATTGGCGCGGCTGTAGTTGGTGGAGCTAGCGATGGAAACTTTGCTGGTATCCACACTCAAGTCCTTGATGGGCTTGGTGCAGTCGGAAGTGGTGCACATGCACTTACTGAGAATATTTCAATTAAAGATCTTGAGCCACGAGCAGAACTACTTACCGCTCTAGTTAAAGAGATACTTGCATGAGCGATGGTCCATTAATCGTCCAAAGCGATAAAACGCTCCTTCTGGATATTGACCATCCGCTCTCGACTGAATGTCGCCGCGCTATCGCGCCATTTGCTGAACTTGAAAAGTCACCTGAACATATTCACACCTATCGATTAACTTCATTAGGGCTTTGGAACGCAAGAGCCGCAGGACATGATGCCGAACAGGTAATAGATACTCTTCTTAAATATTCTCGCTACGCCGTTCCGAATGCCCTTCTACTCGATGTCGCCGAAACCATGGGTCGCTACGGGCGACTGCGCTTGGAATCCCATCCTGTTCATGGACTCATCCTCATCTCAACTGATGCTGCAGTGCTTCAGGAAGTAATTCGCGCTAAGAAAGTGGCGCCCCTTCTTGGCGCAAAGATTGATGATGAGACCATCACTGTTCACCCAAGCCAACGCGGCCACTTAAAACAAGCGCTCTTACGCCTGGGTTGGCCGGCCGAAGACTTTGCTGGTTACGTCGATGGCCAAGCACATCCGATTTCACTCAAAGAAGAAGGTTGGAAATTACGGGATTACCAACGCCTTGCAGCTGAAGGGTTCTGGCATGGCGGCTCTGGCGTTGTTGTTCTTCCCTGTGGCGCCGGAAAGACTCTTGTTGGCGCAGCAGCTATGGCTCACGCACAAGCTACTACTTTGATTCTTGTTACCAACACCGTTGCGGCACGCCAGTGGCGCGATGAACTCCTGCGCCGCACTTCACTTCATGAAGATGAGATTGGTGAATATTCAGGATCTAAGAAAGAGATCCGCCCGGTAACTATCACCACCTATCAAGTTATGACAACTAGGAAAAATGGCGTCTATTCCCATCTTGATCTCTTTGATTCACATGACTGGGGCCTAATC
>RGJX01000084.1 GCA_010023045.1 Actinomycetota bacterium
TGATCGCGCTGAAACTATTCCATCCAGAAGAGTTACAGTTGCACAGATTTGAACGCCAGATTTCAAAGCCATAAACATTCTCGAACCGGTAGAACCATGGAAGAGGATGCGATCTCCATCGCGTCCATAAGCGACTGGAATTACTACTGGTTCTTGAGAATTCGTATCGATAAAGCCAACGTGCGCTACCAAGCCTTCATCAAGTATCGAATAGATTTCTTCAATCTCAGCGACACTTCGATGGGGTTTACGTTTGATCTCACGCTTTTGCTCCGCCATGAGTTGAGCGTACCGATAGAGAAATTGAGAGGCAATCCTGACTTTTTTTGTAGGAATTTGGGAAGTATCAACGGAGGAGATGAATAAAAATACCGCTATAAGTTTCCGATGAAGAGAAAGGGGATTACTTACAACGGAGAGAGAGTGTGGGCGTCAAAGAATTGGCGTAAGTCCTTTCCGATTCGCCTACGTAGCTCGCCAGCCAGCACCGATCAAACCTGTTGGTTGAAAGCGATCGAGCGGTGTTCTTTGCAAAGGTGCTCGATACGTAGTGGGTATGTGCAAGATAGTTGAACAGCACAAGCCTTCCCGTCTGTAGGTATAGCGGGGTAACGCGAACTATCCGCGTTGCCCCGCGATTTATTTTTAGGACAGAGCCATGAAATCGACCCTTCGGATTCTTAGCCGTCAGTTCACCAATCCAGCAATATTGATTCTTCTTATTGCTGCTCTGATCTATGGCGTACTTGGGAATTTGCAAGATGCCTTAATTCTCATGGCAATCATCATTCCAAGTGGGCTACTTACCTTTTTCCAAGAATTTCGCGCTGAATCCACCCTCCAAGCACTTAGAGAGAGACTTGAATTACGGATTAAAGTCGTTCGAGATGGACAGCCGCTAGAACTTCTCGCTAATCAACTTCAAGTTGGCGATCTCATACATATTCATCCGGGAGATGTGATTCCAGCTGATCTTGATGTAATGACCTCTGAAAATCTATCAATTGATGAATCAGCTCTCACAGGGGAGGCCTTTCCAAAGCGAAAGAGTGAGTTAGGTGATCGCGAGCTATTTATGGGAACGCATGCCGTAAGTGGAAGTGGCGTGGCGAGAGTTATTCAGATCGGAGCAGCAACCAAATATGGAGAGCTGGAAGCGGGATTATCACAAGTAAATGTAGAGACAAATTTCGAGCAGGGCATAAGAAGCTTTGGCTTACTCGTCGCGCGAGCGATTCTTGTTCTTGTTGCATTTGTTTTCTTTGGCAATATCGCTCTAGATCGTCCAATATTCAATTCGCTTCTCTTCTCTCTGGCGCTGGCAATCGGATTAACCCCCCAGATGCTCCCGGTAATAATCTCAGTCTGTCTCTCTGCGGGGGCGCGCCACCTTGCTAAGGAGAAGGTCCTGATTCGCAGACTTGATGCAATAGAGGATTTAGGAACGCTTGAAATTCTCTGCACCGATAAGACGGGCACACTTACAACAGGGGAACTAGTTGTTACTGGAGCCATAGATGCCGGCGGGTACCCCAGTAAGCGAGTACTGGAGTTGGCTTACGAGAACGCTGCGCTTCAAGAGAGTTCAGATAACTTTGTGGATCAAGCCCTAATTAGGACTAAAGCGCTACCGAACACACGTAAGAAGATAAGAGAGATTGACTTTAGTTTCCAGCGTCGCTGCGTTTCGATTCAAGTGGAGGATTCCGAACTTATCTCAAAAGGTGCTTTCCGAGAGATTCTCGGATTTTGTGACTCGGTACGCGTTGGCGAGGAAGTAAGAAGCAAGTCAGGATCGACAGCGCAACTTTTCAAGTTGTATCAAGAGAAAGTAAGTGAGGGCTACAAAGTCATTGCCATCGCATCCAAGATAGGCGATTCAGAGAGCGCAATGATTTTTGAAGGGCTGGTTTTGATTGAAGATCCGGCTAAAGAAGGTGTAAATCAATCTCTTGCAGAGCTTGCAATCCTAGGAATCGATGTAGCGCTGATTAGTGGGGATAGCATTGAATCTGCACGTCATATAGCTCGTGTTGTTGGTATTAAAGATGGCGCGAGCCTAACTGGAACTGATCTAGATCGTTTGAATGATTCAGATTTAGTCAAGGCAATCTCTCACACTCGGGTCTTTGCAGAGATTGACCCAACTCAAAAAGCCAGGGTTGTGAGAGCGCTCAAGTCCTCCGGTAAGTCGGTTGGCTTCCTAGGAGATGGAATAAATGATGCGCTTGCCCTAAAAAGTGCTGATGTATCAATCAGTGTCGACGATGCTGTCGCAGTTGCAAAAAGCTCCTCTTCAATCGTTCTGCTTGAGAAGGATTTGGCGGTTATTGCTGATGGAGTAAGGCTGGG
>RGJX01000085.1 GCA_010023045.1 Actinomycetota bacterium
CGTAAACTGCAACCCAACGCATATTTTTCACTCTCGCTCCTTCGAAAATATCGTCTTTCGGCAATTTGGTGATTATTCTACTGCTTGTGGTTGGTTTTTCTCTCACATTCAATGGGTCGGTCTTTGTATTGACTGAAAACATTTTTCTCGCTTCAAGCACTATTTGTATAGGCGCAGGGGAAGGACTTGGCGGTGATGGAGGTAATATCGGAGTTACCGATTTCGGTTTTTTGAAAAACAAAAAAACTTAAAAAAGCTGTGGTCTAGGTCTATTTTTCAGACTTGACTTCTTGTTCTTTGAGCTGACTTTCGGATAATCTGAAGCTGTGAAGCGCAGACTAGTAATCTGTTTCAACCTCATTTTTTGCTTATCTGCACTGCCCGCTTTCTCTGCAAGTGCGCCAAAGGCAGGAACCGCCTGCAACAAGAAGGGTATCCCAAGATTCCTCAATCCGCACTCGAAATTCAGCATCGGCTCCCAAGCCATCACCATCACTGGCTCCTAAAGTTCAGTTACCAACCGAATGGTCCAATTGCAAGAAAATTGGCGAAAAAATCATAGGTACAACAACTTACATGCGCTGCTCTTGGGCTGGTCATGCAAATACCACTGCAGAAGCACTGAATAGAAGTCTGGTGTGGCGATCATTTCCAATAGTTAAAGTCTCTAGCACAAAGTCAAACAACTATTCGGTAACACCTGTAGAAAATTTTAAATGCGCTAACTCAGGAGATACTTTTGATGTACCGGGCGGAATTCTTGAGTGCAGATGGGTTAATGGACTTAATCTTCAATGGATAAAGATCAACACTGTCAAAAAAACTTTCACTAATGCTAAGAGCCCTGTGCCTATTGACACATGTAGGTTGCAGAACAGCGCCATGACTGTTGCTAGAGGCGATCGAGACTCAACTCAATTTGCTGGCTTTCCGCTTCCCAAGCCTTGGATGGATGTCATGCAGGTCAAGGGGAAGAATGACGTTCTAATAGTTCCTATTGATTTTCCAGATTTTCCTGGTGGGCCCGAATTGAAATCCCAACTTGAATATGACACTAAGTGGATGGTGGATTGGTACAACTACTTTAGTAACGGTCAGTCTCAATTTCGTGTTACAACAATGAATAGCTGGCTCCGTATGCCAAAGAACCAGTCTGCATACCCTACGGATTCCAAAAGTACAGATGCTTTAGCTGCAGATAGTAATAAGCGACAGTCACTGCAAGCGCAGAATTTCATTGATGAGATAACAAAAGTTTTCGATCTTAGACAATTCTCAACAGTCTACGTCATGTATCCAGAAGACAACTATGACCATAGCGACTTGATCGTTAGAAACCAACCTTTTAAAATAAAAGAAGGGGAAGTAAATCTCAATTTCTTTAGCTGGGGACGAAACCTTACCGGGATGGAAACCCTTAAGTGGGCCTATTACATTCATGAGACTCTTCACGACTTCAGAATTACTGGACATGCACCGGGTAACGGATGGCCACTTGGAATAATGACAAGTCAGTCGGGAATCGGTCTAGCCATGAACCCTTGGGAGCAGTTCTTACTTGATTGGCTTCCTGCCGAGCAAATCTATTGTGACGATGTACAAACACTGAAGAATGCCAGAGTTTCTCTGTCTCCGGTGGAACGTGAAGATAAACAGACCAAGATGGTCATCATAAGACTTTCGCCTACTAAAGCAATAGTGGTTGAGTCGCACGGAATAGATAAGTGGAGTAATTTCAAGTTTGGCGATCGTGAATTTCCCCCTGGATTTTATTCAATAATGGCTTACGTAGTGGATTTAAACAAAACTGTAGCGCCACCATCAAGACCTGATGGAAGTTCAATTGAGAACGACGATTGGGCATGGGCGGTTTTTCAGAAAGTTCAAGGTGGATCCTCAAACAACTTCCAGCGAATGGTGGGTGATCGCAAGAATCTTCGGGACTACGTCGCAGTACTAGGCGACTCTTTTGTTATCGAAGGAGTCCGCATTAAATTCGTGGCGACGGGTGATTACGAGACTATTGAAATCTCTAGGGCATGAGGAGTTATCGGATAATTGAAATCACTCTCGATGGAATAGATATATCGAAAAATCATCGAGAGTTAGTGGGTGCGGGTCAGTAGATAAATACCTGTTTGCAACCCTGAAGATCTAAGCAGGTCCTTGTTAGTGGGTATCACGCGGTTCAATTACTAAATCGCGCCGTCCAGAAATACCTAACTTTCGGTAAATCAGAATTGTCTCTTGACGAATAAGAGACTCTGAATATCCCATGCGCTCTGCAATTATCTGATTTGTATCACCAGATTGAATCATCTTAAGAATCATACTCTGCCGC
>RGJX01000086.1 GCA_010023045.1 Actinomycetota bacterium
CGCGCTGGCGAATGGAACCGCGCCGCCGGAACAGAGATTTCAAATAAGACCTGGGGCTTACTCGGATTTGGTGCCACGGGACGAGCTGTTGCAAAGTTATTACAAGGCTTTGGTTGCGAAGTACTTGCCTATGATCCATTTGTTAAGAGCGCTGAGGGTGTAAAACTAACTAATCTCGATGAAGTCATCACTAAATCTGATGTGATCTCAATTCATCTGCCCGCAACAAAAGAGACTACTGGCATGATTAATCACTCTTTGATAACGAAGATGAAGAAGAGCACATTATTAGTAAATGTTGGACGTGGTGAAGTGATCAACGAAACCGATCTAGAGAGCGCCCTAAGAGATAAATTAATAGCTGGAGCAGCGTTAGATGTGCGAGTAAGTGAGCCACCGAAAGATGATTTGTTCAAAGATCTTTCAAATGTAATTCTCACGCCTCATATCGCAGGCATCACAAAAGAGAGCCAGGCTGCGATAAATCAAGTATTGGTAAGTGAGATCGAAGCGGCCCTGACGGGTTCTCCGCATAAATACGCAGTCGGCAAGGTGAAGCAGGCGACGCGATGAGCCTTAAGGCGTCCCATGCAATCAAACATTGCACCGCACTCCTTGAAAAAGTAGGAGTACCTGAGCGCAATGCTCAGAGCACTGCCCGCGCAATTGTTATCTCGGATGTCTGGGGAAATGCTTCACATGGCGTGATGCGCCTTCCGTTTTACTTGAAGCGAATCACTATGGGCGGGGTAAACCCTGAAGCAGAGTTAAATGTGGTTTCTGAGCGCGGCGCAATAGTTGGATTAGATGGCCAAGACGGATTGGGGCATTGGCAACTCTGGGAGGCCGCAAGTATTGGAGTTCAAAAAGCAAAAGAATTTGGAATCTCACTTGTGTCAGTCAAAAACTCCAGCCATTGCGGTGCTCTCGGTGTTTATCTCTATCCGGCTCTAGATGCTGGACAGATTGCCTTGATCTTCACAAATGGCCCCGCGGTTATGCCAGCCGTAGGCGGAAATGCACCGCTACTTTCAACAAGTCCGATTGCTGCTGGAATCCCAGCTAAACCACCGATGATTATCGATCTCTCAACATCAGCTGTTGCGCGCGGAAAGATTGCTGCGGCCGCAAAGAGTGGCGGAACCATTCCGGATGGTTGGGCGGTAGATAAAGAAGGAAAGACAATTACTGATGCAAAAGAGGCGTTAATGGGGATGCTCGCTCCACTCGGTGGGGCAAAGGGTTTTGCATTGGGATTGATGGTCGAATCTCTTTCAGCCGGAATAAGCGGTGGAGCGCTATCTACTGAAGTTCCAGATATGTTCAATCCAGATGACGATACAAAACCACAAGGCATTTCGCACACAGTAATAACTATCGATCCAAGTGATCTAGGTGATTCCGCTTCCTATGACGATTTCAACAAATTAGCCGGAAATATTAAGAAGACCGGAGGCAGGATCCCGGGCGTAAAGCGAGCCCATCCTGAAGAAGTTGAAGATCATGAGATAACCGTGGCTGAGGCGGTCATAAAGGATTTAAATGATTGGTCAGCGAAATTGGGATTGCCTAATTTCTCATGAAGTTAACCAAGCGGAATATCAAGTATTTTTCTATTATTTTAGCGGGCGTAGCGCTTGCTTACCTCGTAAATCAATTTGAAGGCGCTATTTCACCGCTCTTCTTCTCGATGGTTCTGGGAATCATCATGGGAAATGCCATGGATTGGAGTGATGGTAAGGATGCAATTACTTTTTCATCGAAGAGGATTTTGCGTTTGGGAGTCGTATTCTTAGGATTTCAAATCTCAATTGATAAGTTCATAGAGGTTGGACCAAGAGGTTTACTAGCAGTTGCCTTAATTGTTATAACGGTATTTCTCTCATTGAGAATCTTGAGCAAGAAGTTTGGCTTGTCGGACTCACTTGGGACCTTGATTGCGGGTGGCTTTGCTATCTGCGGTGCGACTGCGATTGCAGCGATCTCATCAACTCGAAAGAGTGAGGAGCGGGATGTTTCTTATGCGGTTGCTGTGGTTACGCTCTGTGGAACGCTCTCGGTATTTGTAATTCCTACCGTGGCCACGCTCTTGGGTTTGAGCGATCCAACTATCGGCGCATGGATTGGCGCTGCTGTTCATGATGTCGGACAAGTTATTGCCGCTGCTGCAATGGTCAGCGATGAGGCTTTAGATTCTGCAGTGATTGTGAAGTTAACCCGCGTTGTACTTCTCATTCCACTTATTCTCTTTCTTGCTCGGGGAAGTGCCGGCGGCAAATCAATGCGCAAGGCAACTCCCACCTT
>RGJX01000087.1 GCA_010023045.1 Actinomycetota bacterium
AAGTAAGCAGGACCCGAGCCACTTGTAGCTGTGACCGCATCCATCAGACTCTCATCTACTACCAAGGTTTCGCCAGAGCTAGAAAGAAGTTTTTTAACCCACTCAACATCAGAACTAGTTGCAGTTTCACCCGCAGAAATTACCGACATCCCTGCGCCAAGAAGTAAGGGCGTGTTTGGCATGACCCGAACAACGCGAGCGCTCTCGCTTACCAAGCCTTGGATTCTTGAACTCTTTATTCCAGCTAATAGAGATACTAAAAGTGCCCCATCTCTCAATTCCGCTCTAATCTCACTCAGAGTCTTCTCAAGATCTTGAGGTTTAACCGCAAGAAGGATTACTTGAGCGGCGTCTAGTGAAACGTTCTTAACGCCATATTTCTCAACAAGTTCTAGCTCCCGCTCGGCTCGTTTTTCCCGAATTATGATTTCTGAGCCATTAATGCCGAGTCGGTTTAGCGCATGAATCATTGCTTCGCCCATAACTCCAGCGCCAACTATTGCTACTTTTGATATCTCTAGTCCCGTAGTAGCCATGTGACAAGGCTACCTCTCTATCCGTATCCTCTCTGCCTTATGGCTGAGATCAATACGAACTTCCCCCGTGATTGGTTTGAATTCCCCGACCCATTGAATCCAAAGCAAATCTTCAAGTGTGATTTAACTTGGCTCACCTCTAATTGGAACTGTGTTTTTGGCACTGGGTGTAAAGGGATAGATGAGAACTTTCCAGATCATGGGTGCTGTTCAGATGGCGCCTACTACAACGGCGCAGGCGATGAGAAACGAGTAACAAAGGCGGCTAAACGCCTACCAAAAGAGATGTGGCAAAACTATGAAGTTGCGCGAAAAGGCAAATCTTTCAAAATAACTGAAATCGGATTGGATAAAGAGCGTAAGACGCGTAAAGTGAATGAGACTTGCATATTCTTTAACGAGAAATCATTTAGCGAAGAGTATTTTGGTTGCGCCCTTCATCACCTTGCAAATAAAGAGCAGGTTCATTACCTGGAGACGAAGCCCGACATCTGCTGGCAACTTCCGCTTCGACGCTCATGGGAAACTCGTGAAGTCGGCGATAACAACTACAGCATTATTGTTATTGGTGAATACATTCGTGAGGCTTGGGGCGCGGGAGGTGCAGACTTAGATTGGTACTGCACTTCAAATACCGAAGCACACACTGCAACAAATCCCGTATATCTAACAAATAGGACTGAATTAATCGCCTTGATGAATGAACCTGCTTACGAAATTCTCAAGGCAAAGTGCGACTCTTTAAGAAAGTCTCTTCCACTTTTTGTAATTCACCCAGCTTCGCGCTAGCGGCGTTGTTTTGATCTTGGTGGGATAACTCGATCAAGAAGCTCTTCTACAACAAGAGTGACGTCGCCTTTTGCGCGCGCTATGTTGGCTTCAAAACCTTTGAGAAATTCATTAATCGCTGGTTCTGAGATAACTCCTACCAAAGGACCGTATTTATCTTTAAATAAAGAGTTAGCCACTCGACTAATGGCCTGGGCTAGTTCGGTGCGAGCTTCATCAAGGCTTGGTTCTGGGCGAGCGCCACTAATGACACCCGAGGATGGTTCTTCGCGCATAGCGCGCATGTAGCTCTCCCGAGAATTTCCTGTGCTCATGATGCCCAATCCTCTCAGAGCACTAGCATGAGTGCCATGCGAGCCAGAAAAGTAGTAGCACCCAAAAGTGCACTCGCCTGTCTAATAACTCTGGTTCTCTCATTTACTGTGTTGATGCCGGTTCAGGCAGCTACCTTAGATTTCAACTCTAGTCCGGCAAAGAAATGGGGACATATCTACGCTGGTGCAGAATCACAAAGTAATCTGCAGACAAGCACTCGCTCTTCGAAACTAGAAGGTGAAGTTAAATCTGAATGGCGCGTTACATACAACGACTTTCCAAATGAAGCAAGAGAAGCTGTTCAGTACGCGATTGATATCTGGGCACGTAACTTCGAATCTAAAGTTCCAATTAACGTTGAAGCCTCATGGGAAACGAACTCTGACAATCGAATTTTAGGTTCGGCCCGCCCTGGTTACTACTTCAATGACTTTCCCGGTGCTCCTGATCCTGATCTTTGGTACCCATCTGCACTCGCTAATGCACTAGCTGAGCGAGACCTAGACCCAAGACAGAAAGAAATATTTCTAAATGTAAATTCAACCCCACTCTGGTACACCGGTATCGATGGAAGGCCAAGCCCAAGAACTTACGACTTAGTCTCCGTGATACTTCATGAAGTGGCACATGGCCTGGGCTT
>RGJX01000088.1 GCA_010023045.1 Actinomycetota bacterium
GCAAAAGGCAAAGATGGAAGATTCCTTCCTATGGTTGCACCAGTTGCGATGCAACAAGGTCGCCATTTGAAGTCACAAATTTCAAACCTAATTGCGGGCAAAGCGCTACAGCCCTTCAAATATCGCGATAAAGGCTCGATGGCCACGATTGGGCGGCACAAGGCTGTTGTTGAAGTTGGCCCGCTAAAGCTCGCGGGAATCCCCGCTTGGTATGCCTGGTTATGGCTACATCTCTTCTATCTCTTGGGGGGCCGAAACAAGATTGGCACGATGGCCGATTGGACTTGGAACTACTTAACCTTTGATCGCGGCAACCGCCACATCATGGATATCAATTAACTTTTAAAGCTCCGTAAGCATGTTCCGGTACAAAAGGTGAAGTTGGTCGTACCCAATCAATTCTCTTATAGCCACTTGCTTGTGGAGGACGTGAATCGCTCTCGCCCTTATTGGGCCATAACGAGAAAGCTCGCTCAGCTTGTGCAGTAATAGTTAAGGAAGGATTAACGCCAAGATTTGCCGTAACGCTTGCTCCATCGACAACATGAAGCGTTGGGTAGTTCCAAACTCGGTGATAAGGATCAATTACTCCCTTATTTGGATCATCACTAATCACACAGCCACCAACAAAATGGGCAGTAAATGGAGCGCTCACTAAGTCACCGATATGACCACCTGGAGTACCGCCATAATTGTTGGCAATCTTCCGAACTACTTCATTTGCAGCAGGTATATATGTTGCATTGGGATGCTCGCTATCGTTCTTAGAAGTTAACCGCCAACCAAAGATACCGCGCTTACCCTTAACGGCAATCGATGAATCAACATTCTGCATAACTAGTGCGATTACAGTCCGCTCGCTCCACTTTCGCACATCTAAAATCTTTCCAATCATCGAGGGCTTTGTAACCAAAGTCTTTATCCATTGGCGGCGGCGAACCTTAGCTGAATGACCATCAGTCATAATTGTCTGCAATAACCCCATGAAATTAGAGCCTTTTCCATAACGGACCGGCTCCACGTGTGTGTGTTCATCCGGAAAAAATGAAGAGGTAATTGCGGCTCCTTTAGAGAAGTCGATCTCCCCGCCATGAGGCATCACGGCGCCAACAAGAGACTCAGAGTTTGTTCTAGATAGTTTTCCTAGCGCAGGAGATAACTTCACTAACTTCTTTGAATCCTTCATCTTATGGAGAAGTTTCTGGGTGTTGTATGTGCCGGCTGCGACTACTACTTCCCCGGCAGTAAAAACTTTTCTGCCTCCTAACCAGGCGCTGCTCTTGCGCGCAATTATTTTCCAGCCACCATTTGGTAACTCTTCAATTGATTCAACGGTGTGCTCTGGAAATACTTTTGCACCAGCGCTCTCAGCTAGTCCTAGATAATTCTTTGGAAGGGTGTTTTTTGCATTGAATCGACATCCGGTCATGCATGCGCCACATTGTTGGCAACCATGTCGATCAGGTCCTACGCCACCGAAATATGGATCTTTCTCAATTACTCCTGGACCCTTTCCAAAATGAACACCAAGTGGTGCCATCTTGAAAGTATCTCCAACGCCCATCTCCTCAGCTACTTCCTTCATCGCCTGATCAGATGGTGAAAAATATGGATTTTTTGCGACACCTAGCATTCTTGAAGCTTGGTCATACCAAGGAAGTAATTCAGATTTCCAATCGGTGATGTGACGCCATTGCAAATCTTCAAAATAGGAATCTGGTGGTTGGTAGAGAGTATTTGCATAGACAAGTGAGCCGCCACCAACTCCCGCGCCTGCCAAAACTAGAACATCTGGGAGTGCATGAATTCTCTGGATTCCACGTAATCCCAGGCGCGGCATAAACAAGAATCTCGACAATCGCCAAGAGGTCTTTGGAAAATCCTTTTCGGTAAACCTTCGACCTGCCTCTAAAACAGCTACTCGATAACCTTTTTCGGTTAATCGGAGCGCGGCTACTGAGCCTCCAAAACCAGAGCCAATAACCAACACATCGAAGTCACGTTTTTCGGCCACCTCCGAAATCTACTTCGCTATTCGAACAAGCGGAAGGAATGGGAAATAAATCGCGGGGTAACGCCGATAGTTCGCGTTACCCCGCTTTACCTACAATCCGGGAAGGCTTGTGCCGTTCAACTACCCAACACATACCCACTGCGTATCAAGCTCCTTTGCAAAGAACACCGCTTGATCGCTATCAGCTAACAGGTTTGATCGGTGTCAGCTGGCGAGCTACGTAGGCGAATCGGAAAGG
>RGJX01000089.1 GCA_010023045.1 Actinomycetota bacterium
AGTGCCACTAGTCCCAAGTGAGATTATTAAATCGCCGACTCGCGCACCGAGACCGAGGGCAGCTCCTGCGTTATCACCCGCTCCAGCAGCAATTGGGATGCCCGACTTGGTGCTACCACCAAATTCATCGGGTGCAACGATTCTAGGAAGTTTTATATCGCTTCTTCCGCGAGTAGCTAACTTCAGAATATCTAGCTCATATTGATTGGATACTGGATTGAAGTAACCAGTTCCGGATGCATCAGAGCGGTCAGTAAATAGAGCATCGATATCTGTGGAACCTGAGAGGCGCCAAGAGATCCAATCGTGTGGAAGAGCAATAGCTGCAAGCTTCGCCGCATTTGCCTTTTCGTTATCGGCCAACCAGCGGACCTTGCTTGCAGTAAAAGATGCAACAAGTTTCGAGCCGGTACGAAGATGAATATCTGGTACTTCTTCATTTAGCTCATCCGCCGCTTTTGCAGATCTCGTGTCATTCCAAAGCAAGGCATTTCTAATGACTGCGCCATCTGCATCAAGTGCAACCATGCCATGTTGCTGTCCAGCAATCGAAATCGCTTCAATCTTGTTAGTAGCAACTGTAGTAAGCGCTTTATCAAGTGCGCTCTCCCATGCGTGTGGATTTACCTCAGTTCCATCCGGGTGCGGTGCTGAAGATTGCGCGACTAGTTCACCCGAATCAGCATCTCTTACAACGACCTTTACAGACTGGGTCGAGGAATCAACGCCTGCTACTAACGGCATCTTGGTCTAGAACGCACCGATCAGATATTCAAGAGCGAGTTGATCTAGCTCTTCGTAGTGATAACCGCGCTTACCAGCGGTCTCGACATCAAAGCTCTCATTTTGAATATCGCGCCAACTCTCGCCATTTGCAATGGTTGGCTGGAGAAGTTCGGTTACACCAGATTTATCAAAAGCAGATTTGGTGCGCGGATCGCTTCGGAATGCAGCCGCGCGTTCTTGCAGAATCAAATAGGTGCGCATATTCGCAGACGCAGATGCCCAAACTCCCTCATCGCTCTCAGTGCGCATTGGCTTGTAATCAAAGTGCTTAGGACCGTCATACTTGTAGCGATCAAGAAGGTCTACAAGGAAGAAAGCTGATTTCAAATCGCCATGTCCAAAGACGAGATCCTGATCGTACTTAGGACCATGTTGTCCATTTAGATCGATATGGAAAAGTTTCTTGTGATAGAGAGCTTGGCCAATTCCGTGAACAAAGTTCAGACCTGCCATCTGCTCATGTCCGACTTCTGGATTCAATCCAACCAACAATAACATATTGGCCAAGAACATTAAACGCTTCTCGCATTCTCTCAAGTGCGACAACTGGGTCCTTGCCAATATCAGTTTCAGCGCCTTCGCGACCGCCCCAACAAACATAAGTCTTGGCGCCTAATTCCACGGCAAGTTCGATGTTGGTCATAACTTTACGAATTGCATAACGACGGATATCGCGATTGTTTGAAGTAAAGGCGCCATCTTTAAAGACTGGATGGCTAAAGAGGTTTGTTGTAGCCATCGGAACTTTCATTCCGGTTGATTCAAGCGCCTTCTTAAAGCGAGCAATATGCGCTGCGCGCTCACTAATACTCGAGCCAAACGGAATCAGGTCATCATCATGGAAAGTAACGCCGTAAGCGCCTCGATCTGCAAGTTCACTTACAGTGCGAACCGGGTCGAGCGCATCGCGCGTTGCGTCACCAAAAGGATCACGGGCCTGCCAACCGACGGTCCAAAGGCCAAATGTGAATTTATCTGAAGGGTTTGGATTTCTCATGGGGCCAGCCTATTCATTTAGAGAGATAACTAGAATACGAAGGTGCTCGAGAAATCCGAACGGCCGTGGGGGCGCTACGAAGTCCTCCAAGAAAGCGCTACTCATAAAGTCAAGTGCATCTGGGTTCTCCCCGGAAAGCGACTTTCTTATCAGCGCCATAAATTCCGTGCCGAGCATTGGTTCATTGTTGCCGGCGATGCCGAAGTGACTATAGATGGTCAGATAAGGCAGTTAAGCGCTGGTGAATCGGTTGATTTCGGAATTGGCGTGGCACACCGGATCGCCAATGTTGGAAGTTCCGATGTCATTTTTGTAGAAGTACAGACTGGAACCTATTTTGGTGAGGATGATATTGAACGCCTAGACGATGATTTTGGAAGAGCCTAGTAAGATATGCTCAGGGATGTTTTAGATCTCGAAGTCTGTAAGACATTAT
>RGJX01000090.1 GCA_010023045.1 Actinomycetota bacterium
AAGCGGTGTTCTTGTCGCGGTCAACTTGTTGCGCAAGAGCGAGAGTTGCGAAGTGATTTTGGTTGAGCCGAATCAGAATTTGGGCCTCGGTCTTGCTTATTCAACTAAGGATTCAGAACACTTATTGAATGTGCCTGCCGGTCGCATGAGTGGCTTGGTGGAAGAACCTGGCAGTCTTTGTGAATGGGCTAAAGTTGATGAGAACGCTTTTCTCTCTCGCCAAGATTATGGTCGCTATCTCAATTTTCTCTTGGAGAGAGAACTAAGTCGGGTCGGCTCGGATAGATTTAAGCATCTTGAAAATTGGGTAGTTGGAATTGAGCAGTTGGGCAATGGCTACCGGTGCACCCTTGATTCTGGCGAGTTTGTCGACTCAGATAAAGTTGTCTTGGCGGTAGGAAATAGCGACTCTCTAGTCCCTGAATTCTTCCGTGAATTATCAACGAGTTCCCGTGTCGTGCGAGATGTCTGGCGCGAGGGCTTAACCACAGAGTTCGATAATGTTGCGATTATCGGGACAGGGCTTACTTTCTACGATATGGCGCTATCCATACTTCGGAATAGACCTAGAGCTGTAATTCACGGAATTTCTAGAAATGGCCTGCTTCCCTCGCCACACTTGCGCCATCGCGCTCCCGCGTTACCCGTTCCAGTAGATGCAAGGTTGAGCGCGCAAGGAATCAGAGACTTCTTATCCTCTGTAGGAGATAGGTGGCGCGAGGCTCAAGATGGAATCCGTCATGATCTTCAAGAGATCTGGGCTGCCTTTCCGGAGGAAGAGAAGAAGACCTTTATAAATCAATATTTCCGTTGGTGGAACTCACTTCGCCACCGGTCTGCGCCCGAGATTGATGAGCGAATCAAATCCCTCATGCAAACCGGTCAAGTAATAATCCATAAGGCGAGCGTCGAATCTATCTCTGAAGTATCTGATGATTTGCTTCTCAAATTGTCCAATGGCGAGACTCTCAAGGTAAATCAGGTAATAAACGGTTGCGGTAATCAAATGGTTGCGACACATCCATTGATCGAGAAGTTGGTCCAAAGTGGATTGTTAGTACGAGGCCCACTTGGTTACGGCGTTGCCTGCGATACGAAAACGTTAGCCCTTAAGGATGCACAGGGGAGAACCCACTCAGGAATTTATGGAATTGGCCCGATTCTTATTGGCGAACTTCTTGAGACAACCGCGATTCCCGAGATTAGAGTTGAGGCAGATTTAGTTGCAAGAGAGTTGCTCTAGGGTCAAACCTTTTCCCAGATTTCATCACCGCGAAGTACAGCATCAGAACCACCGTCGATATAGATTGTTTGGCCAGTTACGTGCGTATTCGATTCACTGGCTAACCAGATAATCAAGTCGGCAACAGATTCTGGTTCGAGATATCCATGTAATGGCATCGGTACAACTTTCGCCAAACCATCGCGGCCCTCTTGGGTAGCAATCATTTCTGCAACCATGGGAGTTTTTACAATTCCAGGTCCCACTGCATTCATGGGAATTCCCGCTTTGGCCCAATGATCCTTAATGCACTCGCGCCTTAACCATCTACTAAGGGCTCGCTTCGTCGAGGAATAAATCATTCCCTCAGCCCCGCCGCCCTGTTTTACGAGAGCCTCAGCTCTTGCCACCGACTTCGTCTCATCTCCAGCCAGCATTAGGTCAACTAATTCTCTATCAACCTTCATCAAGGAGGCCATCGAACTTGTAGCAACTACTCTCGGTGCACCACTCTTACTAAGAGCTTGATGGAGTTGTGAGATCAATTCGGTAGCGCCAAAGAAATTAATAGAAACTGTCTTTGCTTCAGACTTTCCAGAGCCAGCATTCGCAATCACTGCATCGATTACTCCTTCAGAGAGCGCAAGAATTCTCTCGGAGGCAGATTTGCGACCGGCGACGTTGCTTAAGTCGGCGACTACCTCAGCATCATGAATATCACTGCCAATGACTTTCTCTCCAAGAGCTTCAAGTTTTTTTCGGGTAGCAAGACCGATACCAGATGCACTTCCAGTGACAACGTAAGTTCTCTTCATGAAGTTGAGCCTACTGAAGAATAATCAACGTATGAAGGGTTTGAATCCACCAGCTTCGCCAAAAAAGGCGAGCTCTTCCTCAAGGCTAGTAATT
>RGJX01000010.1 GCA_010023045.1 Actinomycetota bacterium
TCCAAGAACAGGTCGTTACCTTCACGAGTACGCTCACCAACACCAGCGAATACCGAAACGCCACCAAAGTTTTCAGCGACGCGATAAATCATCTCTTGGATAAGAACTGTTTTACCAACGCCGGCGCCGCCGAAAAGTCCGATCTTTCCACCCTTTACATAAGGTGTTAGAAGATCGATAACTTTGATACCGGTTTCGAAGGTCTCAGTCTTTGATTCAAGTTGATCGAAATCAGGAGCAGAGCGATGGATTGGCCAACGTTCTTTGACATCTAGTGATGATGTAGGAACATCTAGTGATTCGCCGAGCGCATTGAATACGTGGCCCTTGGTGACATCTCCGACTGGAACAGAGATAGCAGCACCTGTGTCACGGACTTCTACGCCACGGACCATACCGTCGGTGGGTTGCATTGAGATTGCGCGCACCATGTTGTCACCAATGTGCTGGGCAACTTCAAGAGTTAGTAGGCGCTTCTCACCTCCGATGGTGATATCTATTTGTAGTGCGTTGTAGATCGCAGGCATCGAATCCGATGGGAATTCGATATCAACGACCGGTCCAATCACACGCGCTACGCGCCCGGTTGCTGTCTTAGTTGTCATCATTCGCTCCCTGCGTTTGCTGAGGCAAGCGCGTCTGCGCCGCCCACGATTTCGCTTATCTCTTGCGTGATCTCGGCCTGACGAGCCGCATTTGCAAGTCTGGTCAACGACTTAATTAATTCATCAGCATTGTCAGTTGCTGATTTCATCGCGCGACGACGCGCTGCATGCTCGGAGGCTGCCGATTGCAGAAGCGCGTTATATACGCGAGATTCGATATAGCGCGGCAGAAGTGCGTTGAGAACTTCACCGGCATTTGGCTCGAATTCATACATAGGAAGAAGGCCTGCTGGAGCTGGGCCATCAGCTTCAACAACTTCAAGAGGAAGCATCCGCTTATTTAGGGCGATTTGAGTGATCATCGACTTAAACTCAGTGAAGACGATATGAAGTTCATCAACGCCCTCAACATCAACCGCGGCATCTTTTAGGAATGCAGCAATCAATTCAGCAGAGATCTCTTTGGCATTTGCATAAGTCGGTTTATCTGAGAAACCAGTCCAAGAATTCTTAACAGCCCGATTACGGAACTTGTAATAGTTAACCGCTTTACGACCAACCACATAGGTAAGGACCTGTAGCCCGCGCTCTTTCAAGGTAACAATCAAACCTTCTGCTTCTTTGATCGCATTAGTTGAATAAGCGCCCGCCATTCCGCGATCCGCGGTGATTATTAGAACCGCAGCGCGCTTTGGATTGGCAGACTCAGTAGTCAATGGATGATTGGTGTTGGAGAAAGTTGCTACTGCACTTACGGCACGGGTCAACTCATTTGCATAAGGAGTTGAGGCTGCGACCCGTTGTTGCGCCTTGACGATACGCGAGGCGGAGATCAATTCCATCGCTCGCGTGATCTTCTTGGTCGACTTAACGGAGCGGATCCGTCGCCGATAGATTCGTAGTTGTGCGCCCATGGATTACTTCTTATATCTCGTAATCTGCTCAGAGCCATCGCTGCCTTGAGCTTCGGCTTCAGCTTCATTGACCGGCTTGGTAACCGATGACTTGAATTCGCTCTTGAATGCATTAACTGCTGCAGTCAATTTCGAAACTGTGTCATCAGTTAGTTCTTTTGTCTCAGCAATTACATCGAAGATTCCCTTATGTGAACGACCGACATAATCCAAGAACTCGGTTTCAAAGCGGCGGATATCTTGGACGGCAACTGAATCAAGCTGGCCAGTTGTTCCGGCCCAGATCGATACAACCATCCGCTCGAGTGAATATGGGGTGTATTGAGCCTGCTTCAATAGCTCAACCAGGCGTGATCCACGCTCGAGTTGGGCCTTTGAGGCTGCATCGAGATCAGAACCGAAAGCAGCGAATGCTTCTAGCTCGCGGAACTGTGCGAGATCAAGACGGAGACGTCCAGCGATTTTCTTCATCGCCTTAGTCTGTGCAGATCCACCAACGCGCGATACTGAGATACCAACGTTAATAGCAGGACGGACGCCAGAGTTGAAGAGGTCAGTCTCAAGGAAGCACTGACCATCGGTAATCGAAATAACGTTTGTCGGGATGAATGCAGAGACGTCATTACCTTTTGTCTCAATGATTGGAAGGCCGGTCATTGATCCGCCACCCATCTCATCGGATAACTTTGCGCAACGCTCTAGCAAACGTGAATGTAAATAGAAGACATCGCCTGGGTAAGCCTCACGGCCTGGTGGACGACGGAGCAAGAGTGAGACTGCGCGGTATGCCTCGGCTTGCTTTGAGAGATCATCAAAAACAATTAATACATGCTCACCCTTATACATCCAGTGCTGGCCAATCGCAGAACCGGTGTAAGGAGCTAGATATTTAAATCCGGCAGGATCTGAGGCAGGTGCCGCAACGATTGTTGTGTATTCCATCGCGCCAGCTTCTTCAAGCGCTGCCTTAACGGAAGCAATCGTTGAACCTTTCTGGCCGATAGCGACATAAATACATTTAACTTGTTTCTTCTTATCGCCACTCTTCCAGTTATCGCGCTGGTTGATGATGGTGTCGATTGCTACAGCAGTCTTACCGGTCTGGCGATCACCAATTATTAGCTGGCGCTGTCCGCGGCCGATAGCGGTCATTGCATCGATAGCTTTGATTCCGGTAGCAAGCGGTTCTTTAACTGGTTGGCGCTGTACGACAGAAGGCGCCTGAAGTTCAAGTGCGCGAGTTGCCTCTGCCTTGATCTCGCCTTTGCCATCAATCGGGCGACCTAGCGGGTCGACAACGCGACCGAGGAAGCCATCTCCAACTGGTACAGAGAGAATCTCGCCGGTGCGGCGAACTGTCTGTCCCTCTTCAATTCCACTGAAATCTCCAAGAACAACGACACCGATCTCACGCACATCAAGGTTTAGTGCGATTCCGAGCGTGCCATCATCAAACTTAAGCAACTCATTGGTCATAGTTGAAGGAAGTCCTTCAACGCGAGCGATGCCATCGGCTGCTTCAACAACAGTTCCGATTTCATCACGGGACGCAGCGCCTGGTTCGTACGACTTAACGAAGTTCGCTAAGGCATCACGAATCTCTTCAGGTCGAATCGTGAGTTCCGCCATGGTTTATCTCCCTACTTATCCTGCGAGCGCTCTGCTCGCGTCGGCCAAACGATTGACGATTGTGGCGTCAATCAATTCATCAGCAAATCGAATCGAGATTCCGCCCATAACAGTCGGATCGACTTCGACATTTAATCGGACTTTCTGCCCAATCTTTACCGCAAGTGCTGCGGCCAATTTCTCTCGTTGTGTATCTGTAAGGGCGATTGCACTTGTTACCGTTGCAATAGTCCGCTCTCTGCGAGCAGCGGTTGCTTTAATGTAATAGGAAATCGTTCCCTCGAGATTTCTTCCACGTAGCCCACTTACTAGATGTCCCAGCATCCGCGAAGTAGCCGGTGCGACCTTTCCACCAAAGAGTTTTGCAACAAGTACTCGCTTACCTTCAGCGCTGTACTTATTTGAATTTAAGGCTTGGAGAAGTTCGCTATCCGAGGAGATGGTCTTTGAGAATCCAAAGAGTTCCTCTTCCAATCTATCTAAGTTACCGGCGATATCAGCTGAAGTTGCTTCGGCCTCAACGGCTAGTTGCTCAATAGCATTGGCAAGATCGCTCGGCTTTGACCACTTAACTTCTACTAACTTGGTCAGAATAGATAGGACTTCCCCGCCACTCTTAGCAAAAATATCCGTGACAAGTTTCGCCTTATCTTTTGCATCTCGCGATGCATCAGTAAGGGCTCTGCGAAGCGGTGCAGATGAATCAAGGGCGGCGAGAACAGCAAATAGCTCAGCTGCGAACTTCGCGGCCTCACTCTCTTGCTTTCCTTTCAGGGCAGCGTCAAGTGCAGCGCGAGCTGTGGCAAGTGATTGCCGGCTCGTTCCGCCGAGATCTGCGATCGCCCTTGTCATCTTTTGCTACCTACTTCTGCTTCTCTAAATCAGCTAGGAAGCGATCGACGATTCGTGATTGTCGGACCTGGTCATCAAGTGCTTCTCCGACGATCTTCGATGCCAACTCAGTTGCCAAAGTTCCAACTTCGCTGCGGAGCGAGTTAATCGCCTGTTGGCGTTCTGCCTCGATTGCAGCTTGTGCAGATGATGTGATTCGAGCAGCTTCTTCCTGAGCCTTTGCTCTCATCTCTTCGATGATCGCTGCTCCTTGGACGCGTGCTTCTTCTCGAATCTGCTGGGCTTCGCCACGAGCATCTGAGAGTTGTGACTTGTATTGAGTTAAAGCTGCTTCTGCTTCTCGTTGCGCTTTCTCGGCGCGCTCCATACCGCCCTGAATTGCATCAGTGCGATCTGCGAACGCCTTTTCAAACTTCGGCACAACGGCTCTACGGAGCACCATGTAAAGAAGTGAGAACGCGACAAAGCCAACGATGATCTCAGAAGTGTGCGGGATTAGAGGGTTTAACTCTTCTCCGGCAGCTAACTCAAGTGCAGCTAATTGTTCAGCTGCTAATTGAATAGTGCGCATCTTGGGCTAGAGAACGAACGCGAGAACAAGTCCGAAGAGCGCCAAAGCTTCAGCCAAAGCGAAGCCAAGGAATGCAATCGGCTGTAAGACGTTGCGAGCTTCTGGTTGACGAGCTACGCCGTTGATATAAGCGGCGAAGATCAATCCGGTTGCAATACCCGGTCCAATCGCTGCGAGGCCAAAACCGACCAGGTTGAGTGTGCCTTCCATGTTTCTTACCTTTCTTTCCGTCTTTTCTTATCCCGCATCCCGTTTGGAATGGGAAATCTTCTTCTCTGCTTTTAGTGCTCGTCCGCCAACGCTCCCGTTATGTAGAGAGCTGTTAGAAGCGTGAAAATGTAGGCCTGTAGGCATTGGACCATAAACTCAAAGAAGGTCAGCGCAATTGCGACGACGAATGAGAATGGGCTAACTACCTTAAGTCCAATGACACCTTGTAATAGATGTTCGCCACCTAGTATGAACACGAGCAAGAGCAAGTGTCCGGCGAACATATTTGCAAAGAGACGCAGGCTTAGCGTCATTGGCCGAACGATGAAATAAGTTGCCAGCTCAAGTGGCGTAATCAAAATGTATGCAGGTTTAGGAACGCCTGGGATAAACATGATTCCCTTGAGGTAGGAAATAAGTCCATGGCGACGCACGCCTATGTAATGAAATACAAAGAAAGTTATTGCAGCGAGCACATAAGGAAATGAGACTCGTGACATCGTTGGGAATTGGATAAGTGGCACGATTCCGAAAACGTTGTTGACGAGGATAAAAGTGAAGAGCGTAAATAGATAAGGGACGAAGCGCATGAACTCATGGCCGATGACGTCTCGACCTAGATCATTTCTCACAAATCCATAGATGCTCTCGCCGGCAAATTGGAGTTTTGAGGGAACGACCGCGGACTTACGGGCTGCGAGGATGAAGAAGACTGAGATGATCAGAACTGATAGGAAAGCCAAGAGGATTGGTTTTGTAGCAAATGAATTTCCATCGATAAACGGAGGGAGGTTGAAGTCTCCAGCGTCGGGAGGATTGAAGCCCTCATCCTTGACGCCCTCAGTAGCTGCGTAGACGCGCAACATGACTCCTTAGTGGGTAAATCGGTCTTTAGTTCACTACGGGGTAAAGCGTTTTTTTGCGGGGAAGTCGGCGCAACCCTATTGGTTAGTCGCTAGGTGTGAGAAATCGAAAAGGTACGGGCTGGGAGTTATCTGGGCTACTTGTAATGGCTTCGGGGTTGCCCATCCAAGAGGGCTCGCCTACCGAAACTAATCTCGGCCGAACCGGAGCCAGATCAGGTAGAGGGCCGAACCCATTCCAAGAAGTAGCCCCCCGAGGAGAAAGAAATCGGTATCAAGCCACCAATCCAGGCCATAACCGATACCGCCCCAGATAAGAAGGCCCGAGAGCATGTAACCAAAGATCGTCCAGAAGGCGTTCTCGTCATTCTTCGCAGTCATTCTTTATCACTCCCCTCTCCTGGTAGGGGCAACTGTAACCGTAGCTTTAAGAAGGCCCTAACTTCCCCGCCTAGCCAGGCGAAAGCGATCGCTAGCGCGCTTACTCCGAAGGCACCCCTATCCACGCTCTCTGGGGAGGTAAGGCGCGTGACCGCAATCAAGAAAAGCGCCATGAAGAAGAGTTTGGTGAAGTAAGAGAACATCGCAAGGGCCATCGTTGCAATTGGATTTACATCCTTAGTGAATTTTGCGACCAGCATCGAAACCGAAAAGAAAATAAGAACCGTAATGGAGGCAAGGAGTGCACCGAATAGTCCACTAGTTCCTGAGATAAACCATGAAAGCGCCGCAGCAAGAGTTGTTACTACTAGAGATGGAATGAGCGCACCGCGCCACATCACGCTATTTGAATTCTCCATTTAGATCTTCACGCTCCAGCAGAAGTTTTACTTCGCTTGGTGATTGACAATGCAAAGAGAAAGAGAATTGGTCCTGCAGAAAATGCTAACCAGACTGGAACAAATGCCGAGAGCATCGCTGGAATCGCCAACATCGCAGTTGCAAAGTAGAGAATTACAGCGGTGCGCTGTTGCGAGTTACCCAATTTCATAAGCTTGTGATGTAGGTGCTCTTTATCCGGTGCAAATGGTGACTTTCCTTGACGGAGTCGGCGCAAGATTGCCAGGCCAAAATCAAGGAGTGGTACAGCCAGAACTGCAAAAGGAAGAAGCAGCGGAAGTGTTGCCGGACCGATATCTTCAGCAAAGACTGCGTTTGCGTCGATTTGGCCCATGAGCGTGATCGCAGAGGCCGCAAGTAACAAGCCAAGGAACATCGATCCGGAATCCCCCATAAAAATCCTCGCTGGATAGATGTTATGCGGCAAGAATCCGAGGCAGATTCCGATCACTATCGCCGTTGCAAGCGAAGGCGCACCTGCGCGACTAAAGCCATTTTCTACCGCGAGTAGATAGGCAAAACCAAAGAAGGCAGCTGCTGAGATTCCGACAATCCCGGTAGCTAAGCCATCCAGTCCATCTACGAAATTCACCGCATTGATGATGATCATTACAACTAAGACCGTCAGAAATTGGCCGATATTGGTCGGCAAAATGATGATTCCGTTGATTGGCAACCAGAGAAGTTGTATTCCGAAAATCAACAGGATTCCTGCGGCTAGACCTTGGCCAGCAAGTTTTGTAATTGCATCTAGTTCATAGCGATCATCGAGCATCCCGATAAGAAGTACAAAGGTGCCGGCAAGGAATATTCCGAGTAACTCGCGGCTATATGCCTTTCCCACTAACTCTAAATTCTGTACTGCAAGTAGCGTTGCCGCCATCGCAAGCCACATCGCAACGCCGCCCCAACGAGGTGTGATTTCGGTATGGATATCGCGCTCTCGAACCTGCGCTACAGCGCGAAAACGCAAGGCAAAGTTGCGAACGATCGGAGTGAGCATGTAGGTGAGAGTTGCTGCTATGAAGAGCGTTAAGGAGTACTCGCGCATTACCGTGGATAGACAGGGAATTTCGCCGTTAAGGCGTTCACTTCGCTACGAATAGCAGCCGCCTTTGCATCGTCTGCTCCATCTTTAATGGCGCGCGCAATTAGAGAAGCAATCATCGGCATCTCAGCTACGCCCATACCTTGGGTGGTAACAGCTGGTGTTCCTACCCGAATTCCGCTTGTTACCGCCGGAGTTTCTGGGTCATATGGAATGGCATTTTTATTTAAAGTTATTCCAGATCTACCACATCGCTCATCGGCAACTTTTCCATTTATTCCAGTGCTGCGAATATCGATAAGCGCAAGATGCGTATCGGTTCCGCCAGAAACCGCGCGCATTCCCTCACTTTCAAGAGAGCTGGCCAACGCTTTGCAGTTCACAATTACCTGCTTGGCGTAATCCTGGTATGAGCTAGTAAGGCATTCCTTTAACGCAATCGCTTTAGCTGCGACCGCGCTCATGATCGGTCCGCCCTGCATTCCGGGAAAAACCGCTTTATCAATCGCGGCAGCATGAGCTGCTTTAGAGAGAATCATGCCGCCGCGTGGGCCGCGCAAGACTTTATGGGTAGTAAATGAGACGACATCGGCATAAGGAACGGGAGATGGGATCGCTTTTCCGGCAACTAAGCCGATGAAGTGTGCAGCATCTACCCACATAATCGCCCCAACTTCATTACAGATCTCTCGGATGGCTTTGAAATCAATCAGCCGCGGATATGCCGTTGCGCCTGAACAGATCATCTTTGGCCGAACTCGCTTCGCCGTTTCGCGTAACTCGTCGTAATCAATTAACTCATCTTCTTTTCTAACCCCATATGACTCGACGTTAAACCACTTTCCCGAAAAGTTAACTTTTGAACCATGAGTTAAATGGCCGCCATGCGGTAGCGACATCGCAAGGACAGTATCTCCGGGTTTTGTGAATGCTTGATAGACAGCGACGTTGGCGCTAGCGCCTGAGTGAGGTTGTAGGTTTGCATGTTCTGCACCAAATAATTCTTTGGCTCGTTCAATACCAATTACTTCAGCTTTATCTACCTCCTCGCAGCCACCGTAATAACGTTTTCCAGGATAGCCCTCGGCATATTTATTTGAAAGAGTCGAGCCGAGCGCAGTCAGCACTGCTGGTGATGTGAAGTTCTCACTTGCAATTAATTGTAAGTTCTTCCGTTGTCGATCTAATTCAGAGAGAAGAATTGCGGCAATCTCAGGATCTTGAGATTGAAGTTGATCGAAATCAGCGCCAAAGAATTGCGACATGGCGGAAATCTTAGGCGGGAACAGCGATATTCGGGGTTACCGAACGGAGTTCGGCGAGTGATATGGCTCCCGCTCGCTTCAGCGTGATTCCATCTGATTTCACTGAGATTACGGTGCTCGCAGGGCCCTCAACTAATTCACCAGCATCGAAGAAGAATGCGTAATCTGCATCGAGCGCGGGAAACAACGGTCCGCGTCGCTTTGGCGGCATTCCAGCTCGAGTAGCCGATGCAATTGCAAGCGGACCAGCATCAAGAGCGACTCTGCGCAAGAATTCTGCAGCCGGAACTCGAATCGCAATCTCTTCTAGTGATCTTGCATCTCCAAGATCCCAGACCAGTCCTTGTGCCGGTGCGATATTTAAAGTCAAGAGACCGGGCCAAAACTTTTCACAAATTGAAATAACGGTAGGACCAAATTCATTTGTGATCCCAGTAGCGGTCTTCACATCACCAACAATTACTTGCGCAGCGACACCAAGTGCATCGCCACGAAGGATATGCATCTTCTTAACTGCGCCGTGATTGAAAGCATCGGCGACAAATACATAAGCATGCTCAATCGGAGCAATTATTAATCGACCTTCGCGCAGCGCTTCTACTGCTTTTCCTACCTCTTCCGATAAATCTGATCCGGTGGCAATCAAATCAGTGAGCGAGATTGTTTCGGCCATCACTCACCATTCCTTTCCGAATCTCTTCGCCGAGCCGTTAGCCACCTTGGGCGATCAGCCAAATCCTTAAAGTGGGCAATATCAAAGTAGTCCGGAGCGAGTAACGCCGCAAGAGGCTCGCTTTGAGATTCATGATGCTCGAGGATCAGAAAACCACCAGCCTTCAATATTCTCGTTGCGCTCTCAATAAATTTCGAGGGTACTTCAATCCCGGCGATCCCACCAAAAAGTGCGGTGACTGGTTCATGGGCAACCACTTCTCTAGGTAGCGCTGATCCATCAGGAATATATGGCGGGTTTGTGACAACTAGATCGCACTTGATTCCCTCTAAAGCCGTTGCAACATCACTCTTAACCACTCGGACATCAACATCGTGTTTTGCAATATTTCGCTCCAGCCAAATTAGCGCTTCCGGTTGATTTTCAACGGCAACAACTTGGACCGCGAGGTTTCGCTTCCGCGCTTCATCGGCAATTGAAATCGCGATTGCACCACTTCCAGCCCCTAAATCAACTACCGATGTTCGACCTCCAGAGCGCCAAGTAGCCGAGGATTGAATCCGTTCGATCTCAACTAGAGCCGCATCGACAAGCAACTCTGTTTCAGGGCGTGGGATTAAGACTCCCGGACCGACATCAAAGGTGAGATAACGAAAGTGCGCCTCACCAGTTAAATATTGAACGGGGATTCCAGATTTTCGTTCCGCAATTAGGTTTGTAAATTCTCGCTCTTGATCCGGTGAGAAACTAAATTCTTTTGCCTGTAACTCCATCCTTCCTACGCCAAGTACATATGCTGCTATTAATTCCGCGTCCACCTCAGAGATTGCAGATTCTGATAACTCTTTCCGCGCTAATCGAAGACGCTCTTTCAGCATCTCTTATGCCTCAGCTGCGGCCAACTTCTCAGCTTTATCTGCATCGAGAAGAGCGGCAATAACTTCATCTAATCCACCATTTATGACTGCATCTAAATTATTCGCTTTGAAATTGACGCGATGATCAGTCAATCGATTCTCTGGGAAGTTATAAGTTCGAATTCGCTCCGAACGATCAACAGTTCGAACCTGGCTCTTTCGAGTTGCAGCCGCCTCGGCATCGGCTGCTTCTTGGGCAGCAGCTAGAAGTCGTGCACGCAAGATTCGCAGCGCTGATTCCTTATTTTGTAGCTGGCTCTTCTCGTTCTGGCAGGAGACGACAATTCCAGTTGGGATATGGGTAATTCGCACCGCAGAATCGGTTGTATTAACGCTCTGTCCGCCTGGGCCAGAAGAGCGATAGACATCAATACGTAATTCATTCATATTTACCTGTACATCAATCTCTTCAGCTTCTGGAAGTACCAGCACGCCGGCTGCAGAGGTATGGATTCGGCCCTGTGATTCAGTCTCCGGCACACGTTGTACTCGATGTACGCCACCTTCAAATTTCAATTTTGAAAATGGTGCGCTTCCAGGCTCGCTATTTCCGCGCGCTTTAACAGCGACTGATACATCTTTATATCCACCTAGATCGCTCTCGGTAGCATCAATTATCTCCGTCTTCCAACCCTGCTTTTCGGCGTAACGGAGATACATTCGAAGCAAGTCGCCAGCAAATAGGGCTGATTCATCACCGCCGGCACCTGCTTTGATTTCTAAAATTACATCGCGATCATCATTTGGATCTCGCGGAAGCAATAACTCCTCTAATTTCTCTCCCGCTTCTTGTAGAGCAGATTCCAGCGCCGGAATCTCGGCGGCAAATTCTGGATCTACATCAGCTAACTCTCTAGCCGCTTTCAAATCATCATCGCATTTCTTATATTGGCGATAACCAGCAATGATTGGTCCGAGTTGGGCGTAGCGTTTGCCGAGTTGGCGGGCTTTACCTTGATCAGCATGGATTGATGGATCGGCCATCTGGGCTTCCAGGGATTCATACTCTTTCAAGATTTCTGGCATGGAAGCAAAGCGCTCGGTGCTCTTCTCTTTCATCGCTTGCTCCCTTCTCTAGCTAATCTCTGACTAATCTCTAACTAAAACTCTAGATAAAGAAAAAGAGACCGCGCCCCAAACTGCGGGAGATGCGGTCTCGTTTTAAAAAGCTACTTTTTGGTTGGTTTTGCTTTCTGAATTCGCTCTTGGAATTTCGCGACGCGTCCACCGGTATCGAGAATGCGCTGTTTACCTGTGTAGAAAGGATGGCAGACCGAGCAGACTTCAACGAATAGTGAGCCAGACTCTATTGTTTGGACTTAGTTCCCTTCATCTTCTCAAGCAGTAGCTCAAGGGCTTGCTGGGAATCAAGGGCATGTAGCACGCGACGGAGTTTCCAGACGATATTCAATTCTTCTGGGCCCATCAGGATCTCTTCCTTACGAGTACCGGATGCATCGACATCGACTGCTGGGAAGATGCGCTTATCGGCAAACTTACGATCAAGCTTCAACTCCATATTTCCAGTTCCCTTGAACTCTTCGAAGATAACTTCATCCATCTTCGAACCAGTCTCAACGAGCGCTGTGGCAAGAATTGTTAGCGAGCCGCCATCTTCAATATTTCTAGCGGCACCAAAGAACTTCTTGGGTGGATATAGAGCGGCAGAATCAACACCACCGGAAAGAATTCTTCCTGATGCTGGAGCTGCAATGTTGTATGCACGACCAAGGCGAGTAATTGAATCAAGAAGAACTACGACATCATGTCCAAGTTCAACAAGGCGCTTAGCACGTTCAATCGCAAGTTCGGCGACTGAGGTGTGATCATCTGCGGGGCGATCGAATGTTGAGGCAATCACTTCACCTTTTACCGAGCGCTGCATATCCGTAACTTCTTCTGGGCGCTCATCAACTAGTACCACCATCAAATGACATTCGGGGTTATTAGTTGTGATCGCATTAGCGATGGATTGGAGCACCATGGTCTTTCCAGCTTTAGGCGGGGAGACGATGAGACCACGTTGGCCTTTACCGATTGGTGAAATAAGATCAATCACGCGAGTAGTCAAGATATTTGGCTCAGTCTCAAGGCGTAACCGCTCTTGCGGATAAAGTGGAACCAACTTCGAGAAATCAACGCGATCGCGCGCTGTTTCCGGATCCATTCCATTTACCGTATCTACGCGCACTAGCGCATTGAATTTCTCACGTCGCTCACCTTCACGTGGTTGGCGAACTTGGCCAGTCACAACATCGCCCTTACGCAAGCCGTAGCGACGAACTTGATGAAGTGAGACATAGACATCGTTTGGACCTGGTAGATAGCCACCGGTGCGGATAAATGCGTAGTTTTCGAGGATATCGAGCAAGCCACCTACAGGTAGCAGCACATCATCTTCAGAGATAACAATCTCGCGATCTCTACCTCTTTCGCCACGATCTCCGCGATCTCGGTGACGGTCGCGCCCTCTATCGCCACGATCTCCGCGATCTCGGTGACGGTCGCGGCGAAAGTCACGATCACGGTCATAGCCGCGATTATCGCGTCCATTATCGGATGAACTTCCTTCACTTGAATTACGTTCTGTTGAATCATCAGATTGAGCTACTTCATCATTATCTGAATCTGTGGAATCTTCATCTCCATCATTATCTGAATTGCGATTGCGGCGTTGCATCCGAGCAGCTCGACGAGCCTCGCGCTCAAGTCGGGCAGCTTCTCTATTGGCGGCCTGGAGGTCGGAGATTGCTTGGACTAAATCTGGTTTCTTCATATCGCTTGCGCCTTCGATGCCTAAGTTGGCGGCGATCTTCTTTAGCTCCGGGAGTAGCAACGCAGAGAGGTCGCCAGAATCTCGCCGAGCACGTGTGCTGGTTTCTGCCATCTATCTTTCTTTCTTGTTATCTAGCTTTAACTAGAGTTCTTGGATTTTGGTTTTCTTAGAGCGTTGATTTCTTACCTGTTTGAATTGAAAGAAACAGGATTTACTTGACTTACAAGAATCAGATTTTCTAAGACTCGGCTCGATTGCCGCCGAACGAGAAGAAATGTATCAGCCATCCCCCAAACTCAACAAATTGGAGATTTAGATCGGCAAATTTAAGCGTTTGAGACCTGGGCCCCCGCAGGTGAGAGCTCAACATCTAGCGCCCGGAAGGCATCGCCCGCGCTCTTTACGATGTCATCATGCTCCGCTTCGGTGCTGTTATGAAGTACCAAAACTGATGGGCCGGCCCCAGAAATCATCGCCGCAACCCCAGCGCCCCTGAGCCTATTAACGAGGTCTACCGACTTGGGCATTCCTTCGCGGCGATATTGCTGGTGGAGGTGATCTTCAGTTGCTGCATATAAGAGGTCTGGTCGGACTGTCAGCGCATGAACCAATAAGGCGCTTCGACCGGCATTTATCGTGGCATCTCTGTGGGGAACCATTTCAGGCAACATCTTGCGCGCCTTGCCGGTTGAAAGTTGAGTGTTTGGAATGAGAAGAAGGGCACGAATTGATTGTTCGACGGAGAATCGAACTGCGCATCCAGTTGGAACACCAACACGCTCTTCCATCCAAGAGATAGTTGCGCCACCTAGGGCAGCGGCTGCGACATTATCGGGATGGCCTTCAAGATCTGTTGCAAGTGCAATTAAATCGTCATCATTCATCAGCGAATTTCCAGATAAGACAAGACTTCTTGCCAAGTTCAAACCACCAACAATTGCCGCCGCAGATGAGCCGAGCCCTCTTCCATGTGGGATTTGATTTAAAGCGCGCAACGCAATTCCGCGAGGTTTGCCGCCCATAAACTCAAAGCCACGCATCATCGCTTTGATTACCAGGTGCTTGCCATCGCGCTTCACTTCCTCAGCGCCCTCGCCAGTTACATCGACATCAAAAGCTTCTTCATCGAGAATCTGAGCGACATAAATGTCGCGAATATCCAGCGCAAGAGCGAGCGCATCAAAACCTGGTCCAAGATTTGCCGAAGATGCCGGAACACTTACTTGTATTGGAGTTGCTTTGTAGGTGAGGCGATCCTTAAATCCGCGCGCCATGGCTATGCCAATCCAATCACTTCGGCAGCGCGCTTAACATCAACTGGGATCACAGTAGGTGATGGCGCTCCATCTAGTACCCATTGAACATCCTTAAGGCCATTTCCGGTAACCGTGATGACAATCCGTTTATCTTTTGGCAACTTTTTCGCGTTCTTGTATTTAATCAGTCCCGCGATTCCAGCTGCGCTTGAAGGTTCAACAAAGACTCCCTCTTTTGCGGCAACCAGACGATATGCGCTCAAAATCTCCTCATCAGAGACCATATCTATCAATCCAGCTGATTGATCGCGAGCATCTAAAGCTTGTTGCCACGAGGCTGGATTTCCAATTCGGATAGCGGTTGCGATTGTTTCTGGATTTTTTACCGCTTCACCTCTAACGATTGGCGCTGCCCCTTCGGCTTGAAATCCCCACATAGCAGGTTTGTGTTTCGACATTCCATCTTTCTCATACTCGATGTAACCCTTCCAATACGCCGTGATGTTTCCGGCGTTACCTACTGGGAGCGCATGAATATCGGGGGCAAATCCGAGCGCATCTACAATTTCAAATGATGCTGTTTTCTGACCTTCGATTCGGAATGGATTTACTGAGTTAACAAGTGAAACCGGATATTTTTCAGATAGTTCGCGCGCCAGAGTTAAACAATCATCAAAGTTTCCATCGACTTGGAGAAGTTTTGAGCCATGGGCGATTGCTTGGGCTAACTTGCCCATTGCGATCTTTCCTTGCGGCACGAGAACTACTGGAGTCATTCCTGCCTTTGTGGCATAAGCAGCTGCGCTAGCGCTGGTATTTCCAGTCGATGCACATATGACTGCGCGCGCACCCACTTCTGCAGCTTTTGAAATTGCCATCGTCATGCCGCGATCTTTAAAAGATCCAGTCGGGTTAGCGCCCTCAAACTTAAGCCAGACTTGGTTATCTAACATCTCCGACAAAACACAGGCATAAATGAGTGGCGTTCCACCTTCATTTAAAGTAACAACTGGGGTTTTGCGGGAGACTGGCAAGCGCGATCGATACTCCTCAATTACTCCACGCCATTGATGAGCGCCGCGCTTTTTAAAGAGTCCCATCAACGCATTCCTTCAACCCGAAGCACGCTCTCGACGCTCTTTACGACATCACTATTGGAGAGATCTTTGACGGTCTTACCAAGTGAACCCTCACTAGCCGAGTGAGTCATCACAATCAATTCCGCGCTATTGCCTCGACCGGATTGGCGAACCGTCTCAATCGATACCTTGTTAGTTGCAAAAATCTGGGCAACGGAGGCGAGAACTCCGGGGCGATCATTTACATCCAGGCGAATCAGATAGCGGGTGTTGACGCTGCCTGGGTCGGCAAATTTCAGCTCTGCATAATCACTTTCGCCATGTCCAGCGCCACCGCTAGTCATATTGCGCGCAATTGCGATGAGATCGCCAAGGATTGCGCTCGCAGTAGGTGCGCCACCGGCGCCTCTTCCATAGAACATCAACTCGCCAGCGGACTCTGCTTCGACGAAGATCGCATTAAACGCATTTCGCACCGCCGCTAGTGGATGTTGGCGTGGCAATAAAGTTGGTTGGACTCTAACGCTCACCTCTCCCTTATCTGTGAGTTCTGCGATAGCAAGAAGTTTTATTACATGGTTTATGTCATGCGCAACTGCAACATCGCGCGCTGAGATTTTTGTAATGCCTTCTGCGGAAACTTGATCACTAGTAACTCGAGTATGAAAGGCCAAGCCAGCCAAGATTGCCGCCTTAGCCGCTGCATCGTGTCCCTCTACATCAGCAGTTGGGTCAGCTTCAGCAAAACCAAGTTGTTGCGCTTCCTTAAGCGCTACACCAAAGTCGCTTCCTGCTTCATCCATCTTGGTAAGAATGTAATTTGTAGTTCCATTTACTATTCCCATGATGCGGTGGACATGGTCGCCCACAATCGACTCGCGCAGTGGTCTAAGAATCGGAATCGCTCCCCCGACGGCAGCTTCGTAATATAGGTCAACGCCTTTTTTATCTGCAGCTTCAAAGAGCTCTGCGCCATGTTTGGCAAGTAACGCCTTATTTGCGGTGATTATCGATTTTCCATTTGCGATTGCCTTAAGTATCAAGGATCGAGCAGGTTCAATACCGCCCATTACTTCAATTACGATGTCGATCGAAGGATCATTGACAACGGAGTCGGAATCTTTGGTTAACAAGTCACCGTTTACATATTCACGTTTGGCAGCAACATCCCGGACTGCGATCTTCTTTAAAGTTAATTTCGCCCCTGAGCGAGCAGCAAAATCACCAGAATCTTCAGTTAGTAGCCGGGCGACTTGAGAGCCGACTACGCCACAACCGAGCATTCCGATACCGAGTTCTCGCTTCGTTTCTCCCAAGGCCCTTGTCCTATCCCCTTATTTCCCGCTCGATTTATCATCGAGGCGAATCGCGCTCTCCACCACGTCTAAGGCTAGGAGGTCGGACTCGGTTTCACTTCTAACTATGGTGCGCGCCGTGCCATCTTGAACTGAAACAACTCCGGGACGCGGGACATGGTTGTAATTGCTCGCCATGCTTCGACCATAAGCGCCAGTTGCCGGTACCGCGATTAGATCACCAGGGGCGATATCACTCGGCAAATCGATGCTATTAATAACAATATCGCCAGTTTCACAATGCTTTCCAACTAAACGACAATCTCGCGCTTTCGCACTCGACTCACGGTTGGCAATCTCCGCCGTGTACTCAGCGCCATAAAGCGCGGTTCGAATGTTATCGCTCATGCCACCATCTACTGAGACGTAAAGGCGCGCTGTGCCATCTTCGAGTTGTACTTCTTTAGTAGTTCCAACCCGGTAGAGAGTGATCATTGATGGACCAATAAGGGCTCGCCCTGGTTCAATTGAAACTCGCGGAACTTTCAATCCCAATTTTGCTGATTCAGCAAAAATTACTTCTTTGACCGTCCTTAGAAAATCTTCGGCAGCCATGGGATTATCTTTTTTCGTATACGCAATTCCAACGCCGCCGCCAATATTTAGATTCGCAAGTTCGCCACCAAATTCATTTTTGTATCGAGCCATAAAGTTAAGGAGTCGGATTGCGCTGGCCGAAAAGGCTTCTGATGAAAAGATCTGTGAGCCGATATGGCAATGCACTCCAGTTACCTTCAAGCTCTCATGTTTTGTAGCCGCTATGAGGGCATCCCAAGCTGCCCCAGTTGCAATCGAGAAACCAAATTTCACATCCTCATGGGCAGTAGCGATGTATTCATGGGTATGGGCCTCAACGCCTGGATTCAAGCGGAGCGTAATATTTTGAATTCGATTCTTCCCGTGGGCAATCCGGGCCACTCGATCAATCTCTTGAAGTGAGTCCACCACAATGGTGCCGACCCGGTAATCAATCGCAGCTTCAATTTCAGCCTCAGACTTATTGTTTCCATGCATTTCAATCCGCTCACCGGGAAATTTCGCGGCGCGGGCAACTGCAAGTTCTCCTCCAGTACAGACATCAAGGCTTATTCCACCCTGATTGATCATCTTTGCTACTTCAACCGAGATGAAGGCTTTTGCGGCATAGAAGACATCGCCGGTGCTTTCACCGAAGATTGAGCGGAAACTTCCACTCCACTTCTCAATCCGGCTCTTAAAATCGCTCTCATCTAAAACGAAAATTGGTGTTCCGTAACGCGCCGCGATTGCAGTAACCGTGCAACCCCCGATTTGTAACTCATCCGAGCTCCGTGTTGCGCTATTTGGCCAGATCGAATTCATAATTACATCCGCTCCGGTGCGCTAACGCCGAGAAGTGTTAAGCCATTAAATATGGTCTGACGTGTTGCTTCACACAGAGTTGCTCGAGTGGAATGGATTGCGCCTGGCTTCTCTTCTCCCATTGGAAGTACTCGACAATCGCTATAGAAACCGTGATAGAGAGTGGCTAGCTCTTCGATGTAACGAGCTACGCGATGTGGTTGGCGAAGTTCAGCGGCGCTACTAACAACTTCAGGGAATTGAGCTAGGCCACCTAGAAGTTCGCGTTCCCGATCATGGGTTAGAAGTTCTGGATTGTAGTTATCTATACCTACTTTAATTCCTAGTTCAGTTGCGTTACGCAAAAGAGCTGCAATACGAGCGTGGGCATATTGAACATAATAGACCGGGTTATCGTTAGTCCGGCGCTTTAACAAATCAACATCGAGAGTCATTGGCGTATCAACTGGATAGCGGATCAAGGTGTAGCGAGCTGCATCGACGCCGACTTTTGCTACTAATTCTTCAAGAGTAATTATTGTTCCGGCGCGCTTAGAGAGCTTTAGTTCTTGGCCACCTTCCATAATCTTCACCAATTGACCGATTAACACATGGACGTTGTAATTCGGATCATCACCAGCACAAGCAGCGGTCGCCTTTAGCCTTCCAACATATCCGTGATGATCGGCGCCGAGCATGTAGATGCAGATATCAAAGCCACGTTCTCTCTTATCGATGTAATAAGCAGTATCTGAGGCGAAATAAGTTAACTCGCCGCCAGATTTGATTAGAACCCGATCCTTATCATCACCAAAGTCGGTCGTCCGAAGCCAGGTCGCGCCATCTAATTCGAAGAGATGGCCTTGAGATTTCAACTTGGCGAGAGACTTTGAGAGGGAATCGCCAGAATGAAGTGAGCGCTCTGAGAACCAGACATCAAAGTGAGTTCCAAAGTTATCTAAGACATCTTTCTGTTCTTGAAGCTGTAGCGCATATCCCGCCTCCCGAAAGGCTGCTATCCCTTCAGCTTCAGGGAGTGATTTATATTCTGGGTGCTGGGTGAGAATTAACTTAGCAAGATCATCGATGTAGCCGCCTTGGTAACCATCTTCTGGTCGAGGTATTTCTAGCGCGGCCGCTCGAATAGATGCTCCAAATAAATCCATCTGGGTGCCACGATCATTTACATAAAACTCTCTTACTACTTCAGCGCCGGCTGCTGCTAAAACGCTGGCGAGCGCATCACCAACCGCCGCCCAACGAGTATGTCCAAGATGTAGCGGGCCAGTTGGATTTGCACTTATAAATTCCAAATTGATTTTTACACCAGAAAGAAGTTTTACTTTTCCAAAGTCATCTCGCTCTTTCAAGATGCGACTTACGATTGCGCCTTGGCTAGATTTATCTAGGGTTACATTTATAAAGCCCGGACCTGCAATCTCGACTTTTGCAACTCCACTAACTTTTTCTAACCCACTCTTAATAACTAGCGCAATCTCGCGCGGAGTTTTTCCCTCACTCTTAGCAAGGGATAAGGCGATTGAGGTTGCATAATCACCATGTTCACGATTCTTGGGTCGCTCTAATGGAACCCGATCTGCAGTTAAAGACTTTGCGACATCCCCCACAAACGCCCCGCTAGCAAACGCCCCCGAAACAACCTCAAGGATCGCACCGGATAAAGCGGCTACCGGGCTAGCCGACTCGAGGTCGGGATTGGGGCTCATAGATGGAGACACCCTGCTAAGGGTACTGATTCACGCCTAATCCAAGCCTTAAGGATTTATCGAATCGTTATCTACTCACGCTCCAGATAGCGAGCCTGTAGGTTCCCTTAACTCTTCCTGAAGGGTATTTTTCCGGCAACTCAATGTAAGAGTTGAGGGCGTCAGCCCTCATTTTCTGTAGGTACTTTCGAAAGGGTAACTATCTAATGAAGAAACCGCGTTTGGTGCTTTCTGCGATCATCGCAGCATTCGCCTTAATTCTTACCGGTTGTGGTTCGTCAGATGATGCATCAGGCGATGGATTCGTCGGTGTAATTCTTCCTGACGCTGCTTCATCAGCTCGCTGGGAGACCGCAGACCGCGGCTTCCTACAAGCTGCATTCGATGCTGCTGGAGTTAAGGCAGATATTCAAAATGCAAATGGCGACAAGGAAGCATTCCAGACAATCGCTGATCAAATGCTCTCTGCTGGTGCCAAGGTTCTTATTCTTGTAAACCTTGACTCAGAGTCAGCAAAGGCTGTTCAAGATAAAGCCGCTGCACAAGGCGTTCCAACAATCGACTATGACCGCCTAACCTTGAATGGTTCTGCTTCTTACTACGTCTCCTTCGACAACGAAGCTGTTGGACGTCTACAAGGAGAAGGAATCAAGGCTTGCCTCGATAACGCAGGTAAGACCAAGGCACGTATCGTCTATCTAAATGGTTCACCAACTGATAACAACGCAACCTTGTTCAAGGCTGGTTATGACTCAGTTCTACGTCCATTGATCGACGCTGGAAACTACACACTCGTTGACGACCAGGCTGTTCCAGATTGGGATAACGTCAAGGGTGGAACAATCTTCGAACAGCAACTCGCAAAGGCAGGCGGCAAGCTTGACGCTGTCGTCTCAGCTAACGAAGGCCTTGGCCTCGCAGCTGTTGCAGTTCTAAAGAAGAACGGTCTCAACGGAAAGGTCTGCGTCTCCGGACAGGATGCAACCGTTGATGGTCTCCGCGCAATCTTGACTGGTGATCTATCAAATACTGTTTACAAGGCAATCAAGGCTGAGGCTGAAGCTGCTGCTGCACTTGCTATCGCGCTACTAAATGGCGAAGAGGCAACATCAGCAACCGGTTCAGTGAACAACGGCACCACCGATGTTCCATCAGTTCTCCTTGTCCCAGTATCAATCACCAAGGAAAACGTTAAGGATGTAATTGCAGATGGCTTCCAGACTCGTGAAGCAGTTTGCGAAGGCATCGAAGACCTCTGCACAGCTAACGGAATCTAAGGATTTCTAAGCTTTAAAGAGGTACAAAGTAGTAAGAAGTAATTAGTAAACGGTTCAGCCCGAGTAGAAATACTCGGGCTGAATCCATAACTAGAGATAAGCACTTGGTCTAACTAGGAGGCTTAATGGCAACTCCGATTCTCTCGCTCCGCCAAGTCAATAAATCATTCGGTCCAGTTCATGTACTAAAAGATGTCAACTTTGACGCGTATGCCGGAAAGGTAACTGCGTTGGTCGGCGACAATGGAGCTGGCAAGAGCACCTTAATTAAATGTATTGCCGGTATCTACACACCGGAAACTGGAGAATTTCTCTTTGAAGGAAATAAGGTAACAATCGCCGGTCCAAGAGATGCGACCGCACTTGGAATTGAGATTGTCTATCAAGATCTCGCGCTCTGTGACAATTTAGATATCGTCCATAACATGTTCTTAGGTCGCGAAGAGAAGAGCGGCGTCACGCTAAATGAGTCTCACATGGAATCACTCGCCAAGAAAACTCTTGATGGTTTAAGCGTTCGAACTGTGAAATCAATCCGCCAGAAAGTCGCTTCACTTAGTGGCGGTCAACGCCAAACTGTTGCGATTGCACGTGCCGTGCTTTGGAATAGCAAAGTAGTAATCCTCGATGAGCCAACCGCGGCCCTTGGCGTCGCCCAGACCGAACAAGTTTTGAAATTGGTACGTCAATTAGCTGATAACGGACTCGCTGTAATTGTTATTAGCCATAATCTAAACGATGTTTTTCAAGTCGCTGACAACATAGCCGCCATGTATCTAGGAACGATGGCCGCCCAAGTTGATAAGAAATCTGTCTCGCCCGGCGATGTTGTAAAACTAATCACCACCGGAAAATCTGAAGCAGTTTCTGGAGCGACAAAATGAGCGAACAGATCACCATCGAGAAGTCGCTCCGTGATTGGGCTAGCCGCGTAAAAGCCGGTCAAGTTGGAGCCCTTCCAGCGATCCTTGGATTACTTGTTCTCTGTATTGCTTTTAGCTCGCAAAGCAATGTATTTCTAACCCCAGGAAACTTTGCCAATCTGTTGACTCAAGCGGCCGCGATAACGGTAATCGCGATGGGCTTGGTCTTTGTTTTGCTTCTAGGTGAAATTGATTTGTCTGCTGGTTATGCCGCCGGAGTCTGTGGCGCAATCTTGGTAATCATGATTACCGAGATGGACTATGCCTGGTATGTAGCGCTTCCGGCGAGCATCTTGATCGGCGTTGTATTAGGGGCTTTCATCGGATATTTGGTCGCACAACTTCGAATTCCATCATTCGTCGTAACGCTCGCGACCTTCCTTGCCTTCCAAGGACTTCTGCTCCTTCTTGTAAGTGAGGGCGGAACTATTCGCATCGAAGATCCGACGATTCTTGCAGTACAAAACAAGAATCTTCCCGTTGCAGCGAGTTGGATTTTCTTCTCACTTACTGCCGGCGCATATGTTCTCTCTGGACTCTGGAAATTTGCCCGCCGCCGCAAAGCGGGACTCGTTGATAATCTCTTTAAGTTCTGGTTGATCAAAACTGCAATGCTTGTCTCCCTCGGCGGTCTTGCCACCTTGGCGCTAACTGTTGAGCGGAGTAACAACCCGGATCTAGTTAGCCTGCGGGGAATTCCTTATGTGGTCCCGGTAATTCTTGTTCTATTAGTTGGCGCAACTTTTGTATTAACACGTACCTCTTTCGGGCTACATCTTTATGCCGTAGGTGGAAATGCCGAAGCTGCTCGTCGCGCGGGTATAAATGTTCGAATGGTTCGAATCTCAGCATTTATGATCTGCTCTGGTTTTGCAGCCGTTGCCGGCATGATCTTTGTTTCACGTGCTAACTCAATCTCCCCTACCACCGGAGGTAGCTCAACACTTCTCTACGCCGTTGGCGCTGCAGTTATTGGTGGAACTTCACTCTTTGGTGGAAAAGGAAAAGTCAGCGATGCCATCCTTGGCGGCCTAGTTGTTGCTGTTATTGATAATGGAATGGCACTTCTTGGTTATCCGGCTGGAATCAAATTCATGGTTACCGGTGGCGTGCTCCTGTTGTCGGCATCAATCGATGCCTTCTCGCGGCGCGGCGCTACCGCTACATAGAAGGACAAGTTGAAGGATAAATTGAAGGGATTTGTAAGCGAGTTTTAGGTATCTCCGCTTTATCGGTACTCTTCTCGCTCACTCTTGCGGGAGTGGTGAAATGGCAGACACGCAGGTCTTAGGAACCTGTGTCTTCGGACGTGTGGGTTCAAGTCCCACCTCCCGCACCAGCTAAATGCAAATTTTGAAAGCTAACTACCGAGCCGCAGCAAAACCTCGCTCCATATCGGCCTTGATATCTTCAATATCTTCCAAGCCGATACTTAAGCGAATCATTCCGGGATTAATTCCGGCGGCGCGCATTCCCTCTTCACCAAGTTGTGAATGTGTTGTCGAAGCAGGGTGGATAACTAGCGAACGAACATCTCCGATATTCGCTACATGGCTAAACATTTTTAGCCCCTCAACAAATGCCTTACCTGCAGCTAAACCACCTTTTATCTCAAAAGCCATGACTGCGCCTGCGCCCTTCGCTGCATACTTCTTGGCATTTGCGTGCCACTCAGATGTTGGAAGTCCTCCGTAGCTGACTCCCACAACTTGGGGATGTTTCGCTAACCACTCCGCTATGCCTTGAGCATTAATTAGATGTTGCTTCATCCGCATACTCAAAGATTCAAGACCTTGGGCAAGTAGCCAGGCGTTAAATGGCGAGACGGATGGACCCATATCGCGAAGAAGTTGGAGGCGACACTTGAAAATATAAGCGACATTGCCAAAGTTCGATCCAACGCCGAGATTCTTTGCGTAAATGATGTTGTTATAGCTCGGATCTGGGGTATTTAAACCAGGGAATCGATCTGGGTATTTTGCATAATCAAAACTTCCCGCATCAACAATCGCTCCCACCATCGCATTTCCATGGCCTGATAGAAACTTAGTTGCAGAATGCGTCACAACATCTGCGCCGTAATCAATCGGCCGCGTTACGAATGGGGTAGCAATTGTGTTATCAACTATCCAAGGAGCGCCAAATTCGTGGGCAACCTTTGCAATGCCTTCAAGGTCTAGGACTGCGCCAAGTGGATTTGAGATTCCTTCACCAAAGAAAGCCTTAGTATTTGGCTTGATTGCTCGCTTCCACGAATCTAAATCATGGGCATCCTCAACAAAAGTTACCTTTATCCCAAATTTGGGAAGGGTGTAATTGAAAAGATTGTAAGTGCCACCATATACATAAGGACTTGAGACGATGTGATCGCCTGCTTCAGCCACATTCATGATGGCAAGGGTGGTTGCGGCCATTCCACTTGCTACTAGTAATGAAGCTTTACCACCTTCCAAGATTGAAAGTCGCTTCTCGACAGCATCTTGGGTTGGATTATTTATTCGGGTGTAAACATTTCCAGCTTCTGCAATTCCAAAGAGATTTGCAGCATGTTCTGTATCTCTAAATTGATATGCCGTGGTCTGGTAGATCGGAAGTGCCCTAGATCCGGTAGTTGGGTCTGGTTCTTGCCCCGCATGAATCTGCTGGGTATCAAACTTCCAATTTGGGTCATCGACCATGGCGCCTCCGCAACGTTGCGATATATCGGACATCACAACTTTAGACCCGAACTTCTCAGAATAGAAGGAGGGTGGCCCGGGTATTTCCGGCGTAGATTTATCACATGACAACGGCGTCATCTAATGAGTCACCCCTAAAAACTGCGCTCTCCCAATTGCGAAGAGCGGTCGATCAACTCGGACTCTCCGAGAATGATTGGAACACCCTTTCAACTCCACGAAGATTGATGGAAGTTGCTGTGCCACTTAGGCGAGATGATGGTCACGTCGAGATGTACAAGGGATATCGCGTCCAATACTCAACTACTCGCGGCCCAGCTAAAGGTGGAATTAGATTCCATCAAGATATCGATCTAGATGAAACGATCGCGCTTGCGATGTTGATGACTTGGAAGTGCGCACTTACAAATCTTCCATATGGTGGCGCAAAAGGTGGCGTTGCCGTTGATCCCAAGTCGCTCTCACTTGCTGAGAATGAACGATTGACTCGACGTTACACCTCAGAAATTTTGCCAATCATCGGACCAGAACGAGATATTCCAGCACCAGATGTTGGTACTGATGAACGAAACATGGCATGGATTATGGATACTTACTCGGTCAATGCTGGTTATTCGGTTCCGGGAGTAGTGACCGGAAAACCGATCGTGCTGGGCGGCTCCCTTGGAAGAACTTCAGCAACTGGTGATGGCGTTGCAATCTCGGTACGTGAAGCGCTAAAACTCCGTGGAATCGATCCAAAGAAAGCGACCGTTGCAATCCAAGGATTTGGAAAGGTTGGCTATTGGGCTGCCGTTGCTCTCGAAAAGCAAGGGCTAAAAGTTGCTGCGGTAAGTGATGTAAATGGCGGCGTGACTGGCTTTAAGAGCGTGGCAGAAGTCAAAGCGCATCTTGATAAGACGGGAAGCGTGGTTGGCACACCAGGTACTTCCCCATTAACAAATACCGAGTTATTACATCTTGAAGTTGATGTACTAGTTCCGGCTGCGTTAGCTGATTCGATTACCGAAGCAAGCGCTCCTGGCATTCAAGCCAAGATAGTTGTAGAAGGTGCAAATGCGCCAACTACTCCACAAGGTGATGCGATCATGAACGATAAAGGGATTCTGGTGGTTCCAGATATTTTGGCAAACTCTGGCGGTGTAATCGTCTCTTACTTCGAATGGGTTCAAGATAAACAGAAGTATTTCTGGAGCGCAGAAGAGGTGATCGAGAATCTAAATGAAATCATGATGCGCGCAACTAAAGAGGTGGCGGAAGTCTCCTCATCTCGTGGGGTGACCTGGCGGGAAGCGGCGAACATGATTAGCGTCGAGCGGGTGGCCCAAGCCCATCGCCTCCGCGGCCTTTATCCGTGATTCGCTAGGCCTCAAGTCCCTGCTGATTAAAACGCCCCTTTCTCTATCTGCATTTCTCGTGGGAAGATGCGCCTCCCCGTAAAGAGAGTTAAGCAGAACTAGGAGTATGTGATGGCAGAAAAGAACTTCTTATCCTGGGTTGGATTCAAGGGCGAAGAAGAGTCAAGCGCTAAGCCACTCACCACAGGTTCTGCTTCGGTTGAGCGGATTCGCGAATTAGAGTCACAACTCGCTGAATTGCGTTCGCGTCGCGATATCACCTCCCTCTCTAAAGAGGAATTTGAAATTCTTGCAACCGAAACGGCGATGTCAATCATTCGCACTGCGCAACAACGTGAAGCAAAAGCAAATGCAAGTGCTGAGCGAGTTTTGAATGAGAGCAAGAAAAACGCAGCTGCAGCTCTAGAAAGTGCAGAGGCGAAAGCAAAATCAACGTTAGCTGCAGCTGAGAGTCGTGGCCGTAAATACATTGAGGCTGCTGAAGCCGATGCTTCCGACATTGTCGCAACCGCAGAGCGCGAAGGCGAAGATTTACTTGCCGCTCGTAAGCGTGAGGCAAACACCACAGTAAGTAATGCCAAACGAGAAGCAGAACGGATGGTTCAGACCGCCACTACTGAAATCACTGAATATAGAAGTTGGCTCTCACAAGTAATCTCTGAGGCGGAGCGCCTATACCGGATTCAATCGCAATCTCTAGATGCTGCTGAGAACGCAATAAATCAATCCCGCCAACGCCTGGATAGCGCATTCAATCGCTTAAGTGACCTTCAACGACAAGTAAATGATGCAATTCGCCCAGATGGAACTCCAACTGGGGATAGCAAGGTCGTTGCTCGAATTGCAGCTGCGCAAGAGAGCGGTGCTGCCAAATCATCCGAGAAGAAAACCGCCCAGAAATCTGCCACACAGAAAAAGAGCAAGAAAGCTCAATCTAAGCGTCGTCGGTGATGTCCACCAGCAGTAATCGCTACATACATTCCGTAGATGGCCTACGCGCAGTCGCTGTAATCGCGGTCCTGCTTTATCACCTAGGTATCGACTGGATCCCCGGCGGCTTTCTCGGCGTAGACCTCTTCTTTGTGATTTCCGGCTATGTAATTACCGGTTTGATCCTAGATTCAATCGAGAAATCTGGTGGCCTTGATCTACGCGCCTTCTACCTAAGTCGAATCCGGCGTTTAGTTCCAGCGCTAATTGCGATGGTTGTTCTCACAACTCTCTACATCGGTGTCTACGCACCAGAAACGGTACGCCGCTTTCTCAATGATCTTCCCTATGTATTTACCGGAACTATGAATTGGGCGTTAGTAAATCGAGAGCAAGATTATTTCGAAACAATTGGTCGCCCACCGCTACTTCAGCACACCTGGTCACTTGCTGTTGAGGCCCAGTTCTACCTTGTCTGGCCCCTCGTACTCTTATTCGTACTCCGCTACTTTGGCAAAAAGAACATCTCTTTTGTGGCCCTTGCGATTGCCCTCGCTTCAGGAATCGCGCTATTTCTCTATTCGGTCCAGATTGATATCAAAGAGTCTGCCGTAAGCCATGTCTACTTCGGTACCGATACCCACTCGATTGGGTTGTTTCTCGGCGCTGCTTTGGCGGTTAGTTGGAAGCCCCAAAATCTCACGAAAGAGATTACTAAACGAGCGCAAGACTTCGTTGACTTAATTGGAGTCTTTGGATTTCTTGGATTACTTAGCGCTTTCCTATTTATAAATGAGAGTGATCCGACTCTCTATCGAATTGCATTTCCACTAACTGCGCTCTTTGGTTGTGCAACTTTGATCTCAGTTATCCATCCGGCATCGCGCTTCGCTCCAATACTTAGCACTCGCCCAGCGCTCTGGATCGGCGAACGCTCTTATGGCATCTATCTCTGGCACTGGATTGTCTTTCAACTCACTAGACCCTCCATTGATCTCGTTGGCGATGATTGGGCGCTCTATTCGCTTCGAGTACTAATTGTTTTTGCGTTGGCAGATATCTCTTATCGCTACATCGAAACTCCAATCCGGCGCGGTTATTTTGAACTCTGGTTCCGAGGTATGAAGTATCGAACCCCCTCGGTGCGAATTCGCCAGAAGTTATCGGCCCTGCTTGCAGTATTAGTCACGCTCTTTGCCACATCTTTGGTCTCCATCAGCGCCATCGAGCGAGCCGATGAGCTGAAGGCCCAAGAACTAGCGGCGCAGGATGCGGCTAGCTCAGCGAATACTGAAGATGATGTTGTGACAGATAGCGCTACTCCAGGGCTATGGGTGACAGGAGATTCGGTAATTCTAGGAATCCGAAATGTGCTCGCATCCTATGAGCGGATTGAATTAATCAATGCCCGGGTTGGAAGACAGATTGGTGAGTTGATTGAGGTGGCTCGAACTGACCAGAAATTCGTCGCTGACTCTCCAGTTGTCTTGAACCTTGGCAATAACAACCGGCTTTTAGAAAGTGATGTGGTTGAGCTTTTCGAGATTGTTAAGGATCAACCACGAGTCATTGTTGTAAATACCGCGGTACCGCGAAGTTGGCGGGATGAGAACAACGCGATCATTGCCCAAGTTACTTCGAGATATCCAAATACAACTCTTATAGATTGGCAGAAATTATCTGAGGGACATCCTGAATATTTCGCATCCGATGGCGTGCATCTAAATCCTCCGGGAGTAAATGCCTACGTCTCGGCGATACTAGAGGTACTCAAGAACTCCTAAAGGGAATCTTTAAGAGATAAGTTTGGACAGAAACTAGTTTCCGTACTTGCCCTTTAGCGCAAACTTTGCGCCATCGGCCTTAGTTCCATCTGAGTAGACAGATTGGATGAAGAACTGGGTTCCGCCCTCATCGCCCATCTTCGCTACATCTACTGAGAACTCATCGGCGGATACTGTGGCAACCTCGATGAAATCAACGGTGTTATAGGAGATTGAGACTAGATAACCAGTTAGCCCCTCTGTTGCAGCAGGAGCTTTCCAACGAAGGGTTACGCCGCCACTTGCATTATTAATCGCAACAAAACTTGAAGGAGCTTCATAAGTTAAATCAGCAGGTTCTTCACTCGGCTCTTCTGATGGCTCTTCGGATGGTTCTTCACTTACTGATTCCGAAGCGGTTGGCTTTGGCGCCGCATCATCATCAGATGAGGAATTTGAGAGAGCGAAGATCGCCAAGAGAACAACGCCGGCAATTACAAGGAATAGAACGCTTGAGGAATTCTTCTTAGCTGGAGCGCTTGCAACCGCGCCAGGCTTGGCAGCTGCTGGTGCAGGAGTTGTGGAAGTTGTTGTGCCACGAGCAGGGACTGGTGGAATAACAATCTTTGCAACATCAACGCCCTTAGGAGGTTTTGGAAGCGCTTTCTTAATTCGACGCTTGGAGCCAGAAGGCTTTCTAGCCGAAGATTTCTTGGCTGCTGCTTTCTTGGCTGAAGATTTTTTGGCCGGACGCTTTGCGCCAGACTTCTTGGCTACAGATTTCTTAGCTCCAGACTTACGGGCTACAGATTTTCGTGCAGCGCTCTTCTTTGCTGGGCGCGCGGACTTTTTCTTAGTTGCCACTTTGGCTCCTTCGACTTTGGAAGTTTCCCTAACTTCTCCTACGGAAAGCCTACTCGCGGGAGTGCGCGAGGCACGGCATTTAGCGGCTATTTAGGAAGCCGGAAACCTTTGGCGCTATTTGCGTTAGCGCACGGGCTCGATGACTTATTTCATCCTTTTCCGCTGGGAGATACTCCCCCAGAGTTCGCTTGCTACCTGCGGGTATGAAGATCGGGTCATATCCAAAGCCATTCTCG
>RGJX01000091.1 GCA_010023045.1 Actinomycetota bacterium
AGTTCAACTACATCAGCTGGGCCGCCGCCAGCAAGGACTTCGACTGATTCACGAACCTCGAGGGCGTTGCCTGCAGTTAACCCAAGTGGAACATCCATCGCTGTAACAAGCGCTCGCGTTGTAACGCCAGCACGTTTACCTAATTCGACCATGGCACTTGCTAATTCCTTTGCTTTCTCCGGGTCAGACATAAAAGCTCCATTACCGGTCTTCACATCAAGAATCAGTGCGCTAGTTCCCTCCGCAATTTTCTTACTCATAATTGAAGAGGCAATTAGTGGAATAGCTGGGACTGTGCCTGTTACATCACGGAGGGCATATAACTTCTTATCTGCTGGCGCTAAACCAGTTCCGGCAGCACAGATCACCGCACCACAATCTTGTAAGACTTTTAACATTTCAGAATTAGATAACGAAGCACGCCAGCCAGGAATAGATTCCATCTTGTCTAATGTGCCCCCGGTATGTCCCAACCCTCTTCCAGAGAGTTGTGGGACGGCTGCGCCACAAGCTGCAACTAACGGTGCCAGTGGAAGGGTTATCTTGTCGCCGACGCCACCAGTTGAATGCTTATCAACTGTAGGTTTATTTAACGCGCTCCAATTCATCCGCTCGCCGCTATTTATCATCGCATCTGTCCAGCGCGAGATTTCCCGCGAATTCATTCCATTAAGCAGAATTGCCATTAGGAGCGCGGACATTTGTTCATCCGCAACTACTCCACGAACGTAAGCATCGATTACCCAGTCAATCTGCGGGTCGCTAAGTTCTTGGCGATCTCGCTTTGCGGAGATAATCTCAACGGCGGCGAATAGCTCGGCCATCATCAATTCAAATCTTTAGGACCAAAACCCCAGGGAAGGATCACAGTCATATTTTTCGGACCTTCTGGAGTCAATAACTCCAAAGAATCTCCACCATGTTCATAAAGGAGTTGGCGACAGCGGCCGCAAGGTGAGAGCAGGTTTCCATCCTTATCCACACAGACAGCAGCAATAAGTCGGCCACCACCACTCATAATTAATTCAGAGACTAGAGAACACTCGGCACAGAGAGTCAGTCCATAGCTGGCATTCTCAACATTACATCCGCTAATGATTCGGCCATCACTTACTAATGCGGCCACCCCAACCGGAAACTTTGAATAAGGCGAATAAGACTTCTTCATGGCTTCAGTAGCTTTTACTTGAAGCGTTTTCCAATCAATCTCCATAGATTTACCTACGCTAATGACTTCCACGCGTGTACGGGATTCCATCCGCGGCCGGGGCCCTTACTTTTCCAACAAATCCGGATACCGCGATGATTGTTGCGATGTAAGGAACCATAAGTAGGAATTCACTTGGGATGGCGGTGCCAATAATCGACAATACGACTTGCAAATTATCAGCGAAGCCAAATAGAAGAGCAGCTGCGACTGCGCCCTTGGGGCTCCACCGTCCAAAGATGAGCGCAGCAAGAGCGATAAATCCTTTTCCTGCTGTCATCTCTTTACCAAACATTCCCACCGCGCCAACGGTGAAGTAAGCGCCACCAAGTCCCGCTACTGCGCCGGCAATGATCACATTTCTAAAGCGAAGTGCATTGACTTTAATTCCAACAGAATCGGCGGCGGTTGGATGCTCTCCGACTGCGCGAGTGCGAAGTCCCCAACGGGTCTTAAACAAGTAGTAATGGGTCAGCGCAACCGCCAGATACATCAAATAGACGATGATGGTCTGCTTGAAGAGAACTGGGCCAATAATCGGTAGCTTCGAAAGTAATGGAATCTCAATAGGCGAGAGAATTGGTCCGCTATTCCAGGTATCTTGATAAGGAATAAGCAGTTTCTTATATAAAAAGCCAGTTAGTCCGATGACTAGCACGTTGATAACGAATCCAAGAATCACTTGATCAATCTGATATTTGATCGCAAAAGTAGCCAAAATGACTGAAATCAAAGCGCCGGCAAATGGCGCAACGATGAGCCCCCAGGTCGTGCTCTGGGTGAGGCTTGCTACAACGCCCGCCGCAAAAGCGGCTGCCAGAAGTTGACCCTCAATGGCGATATTGATGACTCCGGATCGCTCACAAATCACGCCGGCCATCGCGCCAAAGATGAGCGGGACTGCGAGAAGTAACGCACCTTGGA
>RGJX01000092.1 GCA_010023045.1 Actinomycetota bacterium
GCCTCTTATCTTGCTAAAGAACAAGGAGGAAATTACAAAAAAGCGCTAGCCCTCTACTCGGGTACAGATGCACCCGTTAATGCAGAGACGTTCAATTTCATCCAGCCAATATGGCTAGGTTCAACCAAATTGAATCTCTTTTCCTTCCTTACTAAATCTCTGACGCACTTAAAGAATCCAAAAGGGGAACGTCTTGTACTAGTAGCAGGAACACCCTTTCAGCCACTCCTTGTAGCAAGATTGATTGCATCGCGGATTGATAACTGTGCAATTCAAGTATCAATACATGGAGAATTAGCTTCAATAAAGAAGAGTCGAATCAAATATCTATTTCTTAAATCACAGCTAAGGAAAGTTTCCTGCCTTCGTTTCGTTTCATCAATGCAGAGAAATGACTTTCAGGGCGATCCTAAATTCTCAACAATCCCCAGTGTTGTCACCCCGGTCCCCATAAATACAGAAGACACTTTGGACAACAGTAAGAAGAGAGTCAATCTTGGTTTTGTGGGGAGAATCCACCAAGAACGAGACCCGCTCTTGTGGACGGAAATCGCTAACTCTTTACCTGATGTACCTAAATTAGTTGTGGGAGATGGCCCATTGTTGAACGAAATGCGAGGGAAGCTTAAGAGTGGTGAATTTACTGGAGCGGTAGATAGTGCTCGGTTGAATGAGATTTGGCCGATGATCAAAGTTCTGCTCTCTACAGCTCCCCACGAAAGCTACGGATTAACACTTCGAGAAGCTCTACTTTATGAGGTTCCCGTCGTCGCCAAAAAGAGCGCTGGGGCTCGGGAGTTGTCATCAAAATTTCCTAATTTGGTCAAGCTTTTTATCACCCCTACAGAGGCAACTGCTCATCTCGTAGCGCTACAAGAGTCACCACCACATAGGGATGATTTCAAATCTTTTAGAGAGTGGTTTGTTCAAGAACAAAACGAATCACTGCTCGCCTTAGCCAAATTATGGGCTCAAGCTTGAGACTCGCATTTCTTGGAAATCCAAGGGTACGGAAACTCCTCGCCGTTCGTTGGACCGGTCAACTAACTGATGGAATCTTTCAATCAGCTCTCGCTTCCTTCGTTTTATTCTCACCAGAACGCCAACCTGATGCAAAGTCTGCGGCCGCAGCATTTGCGGTTGTCTTACTTCCTTATTCATTTATTGGGCCACTTGTTGGAACGATCTTAGATCGCATTTCGAGACAACGAATCATTCTCTTCGCAAATGTATTCCGCGCATTAACTCTTATCTTTATCGCTGGTTTGGTTAGAAATGGCGCAACTGGAATTGAACTTACAATCTTTGTTTTGGTGGCTTTCGGAGTAAATCGTCTGATTCTTGCCGGGTTATCCGCCGGGCTTCCACTTCTTCTCGATACAACCGGCCCAGAAGGTCGCACAACTCTTGTCTCAGTAAACGCCACAGCGGTAACTGGCGGAACTGTGATGGTTGTACTTGGTGGCGGAATTGGTATCGGAATTCGAAATTTATTGGAGGGCCGGGTTAGCGCCGATCAGGCGGACGCTCTTCTCATTTCGCTCTCCTCGATTACTTTTTTTATCGCGGCACTTCTCGCACTTCTTTTGAAGAGAGGCGACTTGGGGCCACTACCTCATGAGGTTCGGAAAGAGAGCGTCACCCAGGCTTATCGCGAGATGGTCGCTGCATTTAAATTCTTACAGAGAATCCGCGATTGTTTTCTTGGAATATCAGCTACCGCTATCCAGCGAAGTGGATTAACGGCGCTTACCTTGATGGCGCTATTACTAAATAGAAATACCTTTAATGACCCAAGTAACCCAGAAAGCGGGCTAGCAGGATTTGCTTTCGCAATAACTATCGCCGGAGTCGGCATAACAATCGGTGCGATTATCGCCCCATTTGGAGTCGCTAAATTCGGTCGCCATAAGTGGATTAGATTCTCACTCTTTGCAAGCGCAACCCTTCCAATCTTCCTTGCTTTAGAACAGAACGAACTACTTCTTGTTTCAACTGGATTCTTTGCTGGAATGGCGGGACAAGGCGTAAAGGTGACCAATGATGCGCTTGTGCAATCAAAGATTGCCG
>RGJX01000093.1 GCA_010023045.1 Actinomycetota bacterium
ATGATCTTGCAGCAGGCGCGACAGCCACTGGCGAAGCTGTTAAGACTTACAACCCAACTATTGACACAACTCTTTTAAATACTGCGACAGTTCGGGGATTTGACTCAATTATCAATCCTCTGGAGTTAAACGCTACAGATAGCGCGACCCTCATAATTGAAGTTCCAGATGCGGCGCCATCGATATCAATAAACAAACTCACTAATGGCAGCGATGGGCCATTCATCTTGGTAGGTGAACCTGTCGTTTGGAGTTATCAACTTACAAATACAGGTAATCGCACCTTGTCAAATATCTCAGTTATTGACAATCAAGGCGTAACAGTGGTTTGCCCAGAAACAACATTAGCGGTGGGCCAGTCCATAACATGTGACGCAAATGGCTTAGCCATTACAGGACCTTACTCAAATACCGCAACCGTCTCTGCCGTTTCTGAAGCAACAACTGTTACTGCTTCGGACTCCTCTTCCTACTTCGGCGCGGCCCCTTCGATGACTTTGCTAAAGAAGACAAATGGGGTCGATAGCGCAGAAGTTCCGGTAGGTGATTCCGTCACATGGACGTACTTGGTGACAAATACTGGAAATGTGGCGATAGATAGCGTCGTTGTAACTGACAATCTCGTGAGCGAGATAACCTGTCCGAAAAGTACCCTCGCAATTGCAGAAACAATGACCTGTAGCGCTACCGGTGTTGCTGACAAGGGTTATTACGAAAATATTGGAACAGCGCGAGCTAATTTCCAAGGAACCGTAGTTTCTGCTGAAGACGCAAGTGAGTATTACGGTATTGAGGCGAAGATATCTATTCAAAAAACTACTAATGGCCAAGATGGTGGAACGATCATCTATCTGACGCCAATCGAGTGGCAGTATTTAGTTACAAATACTGGAAATGTAACCCTTTCAAATATCGTGGTAGTTGACGATAAAGGCTTGACTGTTGTCTGCCCATTCACATCGTTAGCTCAAGGCGAAGCGATGACTTGTACAGCCTCGGGCCTTGCCGGTATTGGTAACTACTCCAACATAGGCTCAGTAACTGCAAGTTACGGGTCATTGCTGGCATCAGCGAATGACACCAGCTCCTACTTCGGCGCTAATCCAGTTCTGACTCTAAAGAAGTTCACGAATGGTGAAGAGGCCCCCTACATTCGAGTTGGCGATCCCGTGAATTGGACATACTTAGTCACAAATACTGGAAATGTCACCGTTAGTGGAATTTCAGTAGTAGATGATCAAGGCGTGACTGTTACTTGCCCTAAGAGCGTTCTTGAGATCAGCGAGGCAATGACATGTACTGGTTCAGGAACAGCAACTCTGGGTTGGTATAGGAATCTTGGTACCGTCAATGGAACTTTTGAGCAGACAAATGTTTCAGCACAAGACTCAAGCACCTACTTCGGCTATACGGTGTCCATTACTGTAGATAAACGAACTAATGGATCAGATAATCCGACTATTACTGCTGGCAGTCCGGTGGTATGGACATATCAGGTTAAGAACAACTCCAATGTGGCTGTAGATACTCTGACTGTAGTTGATGACCAAGGCGTCTCAGTCACCTGCCCTAAAACTTCTTTGGAGCCAACTGAAGAGATTCAGTGCACTGCAAGCGGAACTGCAATTGCGGGCCCTTACACCAACATCGCAACTGCAACTGCTTTCTATGGCACGATGATGGTTCAGGCAACGGATGCTAGTTCTTACTTCGGAGCTGCGGGATCAATTGATGTACTAAAGACTCCTGACACTCAGACCGTGACTGCGGGAGGTAGCGTCACTTTCACAATTACCATTTCAAATACTGGAAACATTCCACTTTCAAATATCGTGGTTACAGATCCTCTGTCACCTGATTGCGATCGTATATTTGCAACTTTGCAAGTAGCTGAGGTTGTTTCCTTTACTTGTACAAAGACTTTGGTACAAACTTCCTTTACCAATGTTGTAACAGTGAGTGCCTCAACAGGCACATCAACAATCTCAGATTCAGATAGCGCTGAGATCAA
>RGJX01000094.1 GCA_010023045.1 Actinomycetota bacterium
ATTACTTCGGCGCTTGGTAGGTTGCAAGGCGAGTTCGTTACTGATTTCAATCTCTTAGCAGCTGGTGCAATCATGGCGGCGCTACCTACTTTGATTATCTTCTTTATTCTCAAGCGGCAATTTGTATCTGGGTTAACGCTCGGTTCAACAAAGGGTTAAGCAGGTTTAGTTTTTCCACAGGTTTCAAATAGCTCATTAGTTTTGTCGTGGGGTCTGATTACCTTTTGCCCACTTGCCAAGAAATTATTGTGTATATACAATGTGCGCACAGGAGGAATATGGCATCGAACACGACCCTCAATGTAAGAATTGAGGAAGAGATCAAAGTCAAAGCATCGAAGATTCTTGAAGCTTCGGGATTGACTGCATCGAGCGCTGTCCGGCTATTCCTTTTGCGCGTTATAGAAGACGAAGCACTTCCATTCGATTTACCGCGACCAAATGCAAAGACGCGGCGAGCTATCCACGCCGCTAAGCGGGGTCGAATGAAGAAGGCTAAGAATTCTCGGACGCTTGTAAAAGATTTACTTGCGAAGAGCTAAATACACCACTCGATTCTCTAAAGATCTAAAGCGCGAAGGCAAGTCGCCCAACAATAAAGAACTTGAGTTGAGACTCCAACCAATCATTGATTTGCTCTGCGAGGATCAAGAACTACCTCCACAACTGCACGATCATGCCTTGATTGGTGAATTTCTGGGCTGGCGAGAGCTCCATGTCAAACCTGACTTGCTATTGATTTATAAGAAGGTCGGCGAAGAGTGGCTTGAATTATTAAGGCTCGGTAGTCATTCCGAAATATTCGGATGATGGGTATGTCTAAGAAATTAGAGAAAATCAGCGTTGTTGGCGTCAGTTAGAGGAGATAGTGTTATGGGTATGAAAGCGATTTATATAACTGAGTTTGGTGGCCCAGAAGTAATGAAGTATGTGGATTTACCAGAACCAGTTCCTGCAGGTAGCCAAGTCGTTTTGGATGTGACAGCTATCGGAATTAATTACGCAGATACCCACCAGACAGAAAACTCATATCTATCCTCACAGAAATTGCCATTGATTCCCGGAATGGAAGTTGTGGGCAAGATGCCTGACGGTTCGCGAGTGTTAGCGCTTGCGGCAACGGGAGGATATTGCGAGAAGACTTTGGTAAATCCAAAGACGGTGATTCCACTTCCCGATGGGGTAAGTGATGGCGCAGCGCTTGCGATGATGGTGCAAGGAACAACAGCGCACATGATTTTAAAGACGATGGGTCATGTAAAAGCGGGCGAGAGCGTTGTGGTTCATGCCGGCGCAGGCGGAGTCGGGTCGGTTGCGATCCAGCTTGCGAAGTTGTGGGGTGCTTATGTAATTGCGGTGACATCATCGGATGAGAAGAAGAAGTTATGTAAGGAGTTGGGCGCGGATGCGGTTGTCGATGCCGGGGAAGCGGATTTGAAGGCAGCGTTGATTGCCGCAAATAACGGTAAGCCAGTTGATTTGATTTTGGAGATGGTTGGTGGAACTACGTTTGATCAATCACTTGAAGCGTTGGCGCCATTTGGACGTTTGATTTTCTACGGAATGGCATCACGTAAGCCACCGAAGAGTTTGCAACCAGGAGTCTTGATGCCGAAATCCCAAACAGTGAGTGGATTTTGGTTAGTGAATGCGCTTGCAAATAAAGAGTTAATGGCAGAAGTTTTTATGGATTTATTTGGATTGATAATGAGTGGGAAGTTAAAGCCGATTGTTGGGGCGACATATCCGTTATCGCAGGCAGCACAGGCGCATCGCGATATGTTGGCGCGTAAAACAGTAGGCAAAATCGTGTTGAATCCGGCGCTGTAGAAATCCGGTATTCTTCAGCCCGCTTTTCTTTTGCCCCCCTAGCTCAGTCGGTAGAGCGTTTCCATGGTAAGGAAAAGGTCATCGGTTCG
>RGJX01000095.1 GCA_010023045.1 Actinomycetota bacterium
CATACTTAAATGCCCAACGACCTTTATCGCAGTTCCACTCTTCGTTAACTTGTGGGTCATCGCCAGCAAGACGGCGGAGCGTCTTTCCGCGGCGAACATCGGTACGCATGTCGCAACCCGATGCACAGTGTTCACAAGCAGATGGCGTTGAAACTAGATCAAATGGGCGAGCGCGGAAGCGATATGAAGCTCCCGTTAACGCGCCAACTGGGCAGATCTGGACGGTATTTCCAGAAAAATACGATTCAAATGGGTCGTTCTCATAGATTCCAACTTGTTGTAGCGCACCACGTTCATTCAAAGTAATAAATGGATCACCAGCAATCTGCTCAGAAAATCGCGTACAACGCGCACAGAGAATGCAACGCTCTCTATCCAATAGAACTTGTGAAGAGATATTGATTGGCTTTTCAAAAGTTCTCTTGTATCCCTCATAGCGTGACTCACCGCGACCATTGCTCATCGCCTGGTTTTGTAGCGGACACTCACCACCCTTATCGCAGACCGGGCAATCAAGCGGGTGGTTAATCAATAACAACTCCATGATTCCCTGTTGCGCTTTATCAGCAACCGGAGAAGTTAATTGGGTATTAACAATCATCCCGGGTTCAACTGGGATGGTGCATGAAGCTTGTGGCTTCGGGAACTTTCGTCCATTTATCTCAATCTCAACCAAACATTGGCGACATGCGCCAACTGGATCTAGGAGTGGATGATCGCAGAATCTCGGGATTTGTATTCCAAGTTTTTCAGCTGCTCGAATTACAAGTGTTCCCTTTGGAACAGTAACTTCAAAACCATCAATCGTTACCGTGATCATTTCGACTTGGGTATCTGGTTGCAGCTCTTGTGTGCTCATCGCTCACTTCCTGCTAACTCAAATACAGTTGATTTTGCTGGATCGAATGGACATCCACCGCTACGAAGATGCTCTAGATACTCCTCACGGAAATATTTAAGTGAAGAGATGATCGGGCTAGCGGCGCCATCAGCTAAGGCACAGAAGGAACGGCCAGCAATGTTGTCGCATAGATCCAACAACTTATCGAGGTCAGCAGCTTCACCTTTACCGCTCTCAAGGTCTTTGAGAATCTGTACCAACCACCAAGTTCCTTCACGGCATGGGGTGCACTTTCCGCATGATTCATGTTTATAGAACTCAGTCCAACGAAGTACTGCGCGAACTACGCAAACTGTTTCATCGAATATTTGTAGCGCTTTTGTTCCGAGCATCGAGCCAGCTGCGGCAACTCCTTCGTAATCAAGCGGCGTATCAAGATGGGCATCAGTGAATAGCGGAGTTGAGGAACCACCTGGGGTCCAGAACTTCAACTTGTGGCCACTTCTCATTCCACCGGCCATATCAATCAACTCGCGCAAGGTAATTCCAAGAGGTGCTTCGAATTGTCCTGGGTTTTTCACATGCCCGGAGAGTGAGTAAAGGGTGAAGCCCTTGCTCTTCTCGGTGCCCATAGATGCAAACCACTCAACACCGTTATTGATTATTGATGGAACCGATGCAACCGATTCAACGTTATTTACAACGGTAGGACGCGCATACAAACCTGCAATCGCGGGGAAGGGCGGACGAAGTCTTGGTTGACCACGAAAACCTTCAAGTGAATCAAGTAGCGCTGTCTCTTCACCGCAGATGTAAGCGCCAGCGCCAACATGAAGTACTAGTTCGAGATCGAAACCTTTTCCAAGGATGTTCTTTCCAAGATATCCCGCCTTGTATGCATCTTCGATTGCTTGCTGTACTCGACGGACTACATGAGCAATTTCGCCACGAATATAGATGAATGCATGGTTGGCACGGATTGCATAAGAACCAATGATTATTCCTTCGATCAATACATG
>RGJX01000096.1 GCA_010023045.1 Actinomycetota bacterium
TTGATGGTGAGCGGACTCCTAATCGCCCAAATATTCGTGGCAATTACCTCGGAATTACCCATGAGAATTTCACCTCTGAAAACCTTGCTCGGGCCGCCATCGAGGGGGTAATTGCGGGAATGGTCTTTGCTGCGGAAGCTTTAAAGCGTGAAGGGTTTAGCGCGAAGCGAATCCTGTTGATCGGCGGCGCCGCAAAGAGTGAGGCTGTACAAGAGATTGCTGCGGCAATGTTCCAAAGTGAGATTCAACTACCGCCGCCTGGTGAATATGTGGCTGATGGCGCAGCTCGCCAGGCTGCTTGGGCGCTAACGGGTAGCGCGGATTGGAATATCGGCCTTACCAAGAGCATCGAACCAAAAGTCCAAGCAAGCGATGTAACTGCTGATTATCTAGAACTCATTTCAAAGCTCTAGTTAAGTCCCCAACGAACAGTTACGGTAACAGTCACTTCAGTCTCCCCAAGATCAATTTGGGTGGCATCTTCCGCAGCTGCGCCTTTTGCCATAATCGGGAAGTTGTAAACCGGTGCATTTACCTCGGTCAACGAAATGACTCGGCCCAGTGATGCACCTAGATATTTCGCATAAGAGTTAGCGCGAGCCCGCGCATCTGCAACAGCGGCTTGACGTGCTTGCTCAGTAGCTGCTGCTCCGTTTGAAAGGAATGGCGATATGCCATTTATCTGAACGTTATCACCACCAGCACTCACCACAGCATCAATCACAACGCCTGCGTTCTCAGCCTTGCGGATAACTACGGTAAAAGATTGAGTGGCTCGATAACCAATTAATTGCTGACCCTTATCTTGCGAATAGTTATATTCAGGGTAGACAGTAAGTGAAGAAGTCTTAATGTCCTTAACCGCAACTCCATTATCGCGAAGTGCACCACGAACTGCAGTAGCGGACTTCGAAGCGCTGGCTAGCGCTTCCTTGTTGCTCTTGGCAATAACCGATACAGAAGCAAAAAATCGAACTGCATCCGGAGTAACCGTTGAAGTTCCCACACCTGTTACGGTGATGTGCTTTGAATTCTCAGAGGCGTTCGCTGGCAGAGCGCTGTAGGCAACAAGGCCGAGAGCTAGAACTAGGGCTGATATGGATGCGATTATTTTTCTCATAAGCAAAATCTATCCCCTAATTCCTGAGATTTAGCGCAATAACTAATGAGCACTTGCTCTCATTATTCGATCTCTTATCGCAGCTGCCAAACCATCACCTCGCGGTGGTATGGCAACCACAACTTCCAATCCCTGTGAATCACCCTTGCGTAAAGCGCTATAGAGCAACCGGGCATAGTCTTCTATCGAATTTGGTGAACTTAACCTAGTGACGCCTGCAGGTGTCATAACCTCCGATAGAGCAATTAGGCCTTCGCCCGACTTCGCTTCTCTATCAATCACAACTTTCGCACGAGGTGAGTAATGGCGAGTTAATGAACCAGAGACTCTAATCTCTTCAAGGTCAATCATCGCCTCAGTGACAGCGCCAAGGCGCAAAATTCTGGGTAAGGCGCGACTACAGTCGATGATGGTGGACTCAACCCCAACCTCGCTAGCGCCACCATCAAGAATAAGATCTTCTGGCCCAAGCAGCTCACCAATCTCTTCTTTTACATCGCCGGCTGAGGTAGGTGAAACTGAACCAAATCTATTTGCACTTGGTGCTGCTAATCCATGTCCCCCGAGTGATTCAAATTCACTTAAGAGTTTTAACGCAATGGGGTTAGCTGGAATTCGTAGGCCAACATAATCTTGTCCTCCCGTTACAAAATCTTTCGCATTTGTACTTCGCTTCAAAATCAAAGTCATCGGCCCTGGCCAAAACTTTC
>RGJX01000097.1 GCA_010023045.1 Actinomycetota bacterium
CAGTCGCCCTCTCGCTCATTGCCTTCACCGCTCTAAGGCCAGAAGAGGTGGTAATCGGCCTAGCGGTTGCATTTGCAATTAGTTACTGGGTTGGTTTATTTGTCACCGATTACCTTCTTAAGCGCTTCACATCAAAGATGCTTTTGGCCCGCGAGTTACCCTTTTATTTCAAAGTTTCACTCGTCGCCGGGGTAGCTGTGGCGCTCGCCTCACTTGCGCTTCGCCTAGTTGACCTTGGGGGGAATATCCCTAATCTCTTTATGGTTCTGTTCATCACAAGTTTGGCTTACCTTCTTCTTGCCCGCCTAGCAAAAATCAAAGAAGTGAGTGAAACTGTAAAGACGGTCTTACGTAGATAGGGTGCCGGAGTGAGCGTTGATTATTCGAAAGTACATGAAGTAGTAATAGTTGGTTCTGGTCCAGCGGGATATACGGCTGCAATCTATACCGCTCGCGCCCAATTAAATCCGATCATCTATGAAGGTTCAGTGACCGCCGGTGGCGCGCTAATGAATACAACAGAGGTTGAGAACTTCCCAGGTTTTGAACACGGCATCATGGGTCCAGATCTGATGGATCAGATGCGAAAACAGGCGCTCCGATTTGGCGCTGAATTAGTAACTGATGACATTGTTTCGATGAAGCTTGATGGTGAGATTAAGGAACTAACTGACGGGATGGGGAACACCATCCGTGCAAAGTCGGTAATCCTTGCGATGGGTTCTGCTTATAAAGAACTTGGTTTAGAGAATGAGAAGCGACTTTCTGGACGTGGTGTTTCGTGGTGTGCGACATGTGATGGATTTTTCTTTAGAGAGCAATTAATAGCTGTTGCCGGCGGTGGCGACTCTGCGATGGAGGAAGCAAACTTCTTAACTAAATTTGCAACCAAAGTTGTAATCATTCATCGCCGCGAAGAACTTCGCGCTTCAAAGATCATGGCAGAACGCGCCAAGAACAATCCAAAAATAGAATTTATGTTTAACACCCAGATCGTTGATGTTCTTGGTGAAGATAAAATGATTGGTTTGAAACTAAAGAACACCAAGACTGGAGAAGAGAGCGTTAAAGATTTCACTGGGCTCTTTGTCGCAATTGGACACCTTCCAAGAAGTGAGTTGGTAAAAGGACAGGTCGTGACTAATAACGATGGTTACGTTGAAGTAGATGGGCGCTCCACAAAGACCAATATCAAAGGGGTTTTTGCTTGCGGCGACCTGGTCGACCACACCTACCGCCAAGCGATCACCGCAGCTGGCTCAGGCTGCCAGGCCGCCCTCGATGCAGAGCGTTTTTTAGCAGGACACTAGAGTTCGCGTTATATAAATAGATCAATAGGAGAGAAAATGGCAACGGAAAAAGTAACGGCAGCAAACTTCAATGATGTTGTATTGAAGAGTACGACCCCAGTCCTAGTTGATTTCTGGGCCGAGTGGTGCGGACCTTGCCGCGCAGTTGCTCCGATTCTTGAAGAGATCTCAAATGAGTACGCTGGAAAGATCAAGATTGTTAAATTAAATACCGATGAAGAGGGTTCGGTAGCGATGAAATATGGCATCAGCTCGATTCCGACTATGAACCTCTTTGTTGGTGGGGAAGTTGTGAAGAGCATTGTTGGCGCCCGCCCAAAGCCAGCCATCGTCCGCGAACTATCTGAATACATCGGCTAAGCGGGAGCGCTAATGCTTAAGCCCGGCGATCGCGGGGAGTTGGTAACAAGTGTTACCACAACCCTTAATCGCCTTGGGTTCTTATCCGAGGTAAGCGATAACTTCGATACCCAAGTATCTGAAGCTATCC
>RGJX01000098.1 GCA_010023045.1 Actinomycetota bacterium
GTGCGAGACTTTGCTGAAGCTTCATTTGCTCAAGTTGGACTTGATTGGACGAAGTATGTAAAACAAGAGGATAAATATCGACGTCCAACCGAAGTAGATGCCCTTATCGGAGATCCGTCAAAGGCTAAGCGTGAGCTTAATTGGCAAGCTAAGACTCAATGGAAAGAGCTTGCTGAATTAATGGTCAAGGCAGATTTGGATACATCGCCCGGGTTAGCTTGGTTTTCAGATAAGAGAGTAGCCTCCACGATGTCATCTATAAAGGTATTAGAGCGCCGTTGTTCGCCATCTCCATGAATTACGAATTCATTACCCTGCTTGAGATTCTCTATTATCTTCGCGTAGGCCATATCTGGTCTTTGATTTGGACCATAGACGGAGAAGTACCTAAGGATTCTTACCGGCGTACTGTGCCATTCAAGATATGCAAGGAGTAGTTTCTCTGCGGCCAGCTTTGAGACTCCATAAGGGGATGTTGGCCGCAATTCTTGATTCTCTTTCCCTACCGCATTCTTGCCGTAGACGGAAGAAGTTGATGCATGAACGAATGATTCGATGGATTTAGTGCGAACAAACTCAAGGAGGCGGTTTAGAGCAGAAATATTGCAATCATAATAAGGCTGAAATTTGCCCCAATCCTGAATTAATCCAGGCATAGCTGCTTCGTTAAATACAGAGCTAATTTCATATGAGCCAAGTCTCGCAAAATCATCTTTTCGCAAATCAAACTCAATTTTGATTAATTCTCCTTCTTCTTTACCGGTGAGCCGCTCCCATCGACCTCTCTTTACGTCAGATGAATAGAGATCGGGTAGAAAACAGTCAAGGGCTATGACATTCCGCCCTCTTTCGATTAATTTCTCTGTAAGGCGGGATCCAATAAATCCGGCAGCTCCAGTTACCAATGCGTATTGTTTTGCCACGGATGGAGTCTAATCTCAGGATTTAGATTTGAGCGCTAACAGAGTTGCTTCGCTAGGGCAGAGGAATCTAATTGGCGTAAAGGGGTTGTATCCCATTCCCGCAGAAACATGAAGATAGGGCTCGTTTTCCAATTTTGTTAAGCCTCGAGAGCGCCAATTCGGCAAGTCACAATTTGTAGTTAGAGAGCGAGTTCCTCCAAACCAAGGGACTCTCACTTGCCCTCCGTGGGTATGTCCAGCAAAAACCAAATCCAATCCGTCATTAGTCATCGCATCCAAAACCCTTTTATAGGGAGCGTGGGTAACCCCAATTGAAAGACTAACTTTGGGATCCCGCTGCCCAGCGACTAGCGAGTAATTGTCGAGATCTAGATGCGCATCATCGGTACCACGTGCCTCAATTGAGATTTCTTTAATCAAGATTTCGACTTTTGATGAGTTTAAGTTTTTCCAACCTCTCGATTGGAGTCGATTATCAAATTCTGCTGTATTAAGTCGCGAGCCTAACTTTCGATTACCGTCATCTCTCTTCAAGTATGAGAGCGGATTCTTAAACCTTGGTCCGTAGTAATCATTAGAGCCAAAGACATATAGGCCGGGGATAGAAAGCAGCGGGTCTAACGCAAACAGGGCAGTTTCAATAGCCGACTGATGCCCTAGAAAGTCTCCGGTTGAAATTACAAGATCAGGCTTTAGATCTACCCAAGAGCGAATTTTTGAAATCTCTCGCTTACGACTTGGAGTCAGGTGAAGATCGGAAAAGTGAAGTACCCGAATTGTGGGACTTCCCTTTGGAAGTATGGAAAGATGCACTTCACGTAGTCGGTAAGTCATAGGCGTGAGAAGATACCGCTATGTCTCTCAAAGAAAAACTTCA
>RGJX01000099.1 GCA_010023045.1 Actinomycetota bacterium
TTCGTACTTACCCCAGCACCTTCAAAGCAATCACCTTTCTTAACCCCCGCCCGCTCCATCAACCAAGCAGCCGAAGTCTTTACTCGGCCATCTGCTTGTGGCCAACGCGGCGCATCCGCAGGCAAAGTTGCTGCGACATCGGCGCTAACTATCGGATTTACAAAGAATGAACCAGCCGACCAAGTGTCATGGTCCTTCTTATCCAACAACATTCCCTTTAGGGCCCGCAACGACAAGACTGCTTTCCGTACCTGCTCTACTAATACCCGATCCTCTAACTTCACATTTAACGCTCGCGCTAACTCTTCATACTTAATCGGCAGACTCATCTCGCCATTTTTTAGTTGGAAGGTCACATCGATAATCACATATCGATCCTTCTCGCGCTTGAATACCGATGAGCGATACTCAAAACCGCACTCTGAATTAGAGAAAGTCTTATAAGCCCCGGCCTTTCGATCCCAAGTCCGCACCCGCGCAATCACCTCAGATACCTCATGGCCATAAGCACCGATATTTTGAATCGGTGAAGCGCCCACTGTTCCTGGAATTCCCGAGAGCGTCTCTAGCCCAACAAATCCTTTACCTAATATCCACTCAACAAATTCATCCCAATCTTCACCAGCTGCAACGGTGATCATTCCACCACTACATGCATCTACGTGATAACTATTGCCCTTTGTTTCTACCCGAACAACAGTTCCATCAAAACCTTCATCACCAATCAAAACATTAGATCCGCCACCAATTATCAACAATTTCTCACCAGCGGCATCAGCTTCCTTCACTGCACTAACTAACTCTTCTTCGCTCTTTGCATGCACGAACTTCTTTGCCGGCCCTCCAATATGAAGGCTGGTGTAATCGCGCAGCGACTCGCTCATAAGGAAAGGCTATCTCCTAGGGCTTAGCATCTCGCTGCGCCCCCGAAATTTCTCAAGTATCCGGTTGTAATTATCTTTCGACTTCTTCTCTCGATACTCCGGATCAACATCGTGATATCCATGATGGCGACCCTGCTCCAGCGGAAGATCAAGTTGCCACAATTTCCCGCCCGCCGCACGTAAAGCAAGCGAAAGTTCAATATCGGCATTTCGATAATAAGTAGCCGATGGATTAGCCCCGCCCGCCTTTAGCGCAAACTCACGATCAAACGCGAAGAAATAACTAAATAGAACATCCACCTCACCAACTCCACGATCATCAACGCTGCGCCACTCATCCTCAATATTCACTAGCCCCCCGCGCCAACCCACGCCTTGATAACCGCTCTCTAGTTTTTCCAGAGTCGGAGTTATTGCATCGCCCAAGAAATTGGTCGATGGATCCATGATCACTACATACTTCTCACTTACCGTATTTAAGAAGTGATTTACTGAATGGCCCCAACCCAACTTATTTTTCTGCCACTGGGCACCGAACAATTCCTCGGCCGCCTTATTCTCTTTTCCCGAAGCAAAGACTGAGATGGGCGTATCGGTGAACGTCTTTATTGATTCAACGCACTTACCGAAATCATCAAAGAAGCCGTCTGCGATGAGACAGATACGGATTGACCCAGCCATGGCTGGCGATTAATTAACGGGTTTCGCGGTGAAGAGTTGATGCCTTGCAACGTGGGCAATACTTCTTAAGCTCCATGCGATCTGGATCGTTGCGGCGATTCTTCTTGGTGATGTAGTTACGTTCTTTGCAGTCAACGCATGCCATAGTGATTTTTGGGCGGACATCCGCGCTCTTGCTGGCCATGGTGACTCCTTACTTATTTCGAATACGAGCAGGGGCGTGAGAATACCCAG
>RGJX01000100.1 GCA_010023045.1 Actinomycetota bacterium
AGTTTTCCGCGGATCGCTAGATTTGCATATGTAAATCCTGGCCAATTCTGTGAAGCAACTTCAGCTACTCGATCTGCCCAACCACGATAATTTCCGGCAATGACTTCATCAGACATTCCTTCGGTCATCGAATCGCCGAGCGCTAGAAATCTCTTATATTGCATGTCGCTTCCGGTCGACTGCGTAAAGAGCAATCGACATCGCCACACTTGCATTTAGTGACTCCACCGTATTGCTCATCGGTATCTTTATTAATAGATCGCAGTTCTCACGGACCAAGCGAGAGAGTCCACGACCTTCGCTTCCAACCACCATATAAATCGGCTGGTCAGCAATCTCTATCTCTTCCACAGCCGTATCTGCATCACCATCGAGACCTACGATAAAACAGCCAAATTCTTTCGCATCCTGCATAGAGCGAACTAAATTCGTTACTTGAGCAATCGGTAGACGTGCGGCGGCTCCAGCCGATGATTTCCATGCTGCTGCAGTAAGTGGCGCATTACGACGCTCCGGAATCAGTAAGCCATCAGCGCCAAATGCGGCTGCACTTCGGGCAATCGCACCGATATTTCGTGGATCGGTAACGCCATCAACTGCAACAAATAGTGCAGGCTCTTTCGCTCTCGCAAAAATTTCCTTTTGTGAGGAGTATTGGAATGGTTTTGCGACTAGAGCGATACCTTGATGATTTGCAATTCCCGTCATGTTCTCGATTTGGCGCCGTTCAACTTCACGGATACCAAGGCCCATTTTCTGGGCGAGCTTTACGCTCTCTTCTAGACGCTCATCGATATCGACTCCGATTGCGACAACTAATTCCTTGGCTGGAAGTCCAGCTCTAAGCGCCTCAACAACGGCATTACGTCCGGCAATCGTGTCATGATGTTCGCGCGGCTCTCTTCTAAAGTCGCGCTTTCGATCGCCACGTTTACTATCAATCCGTTTGCGCTCTACTCGCTTACGGCCGAATTCACTTCGTTTACCCTCATCACGTCTTGAATCACCACTTCTTACATCGCGCCGCTTCTTATCTTCACCACCACGATATTTCTTATGGTTTGGTCGATTCTCAGCTCTCGGTGTAGGTCCCTTGCCGCGAAGAGCGCGCCGCTTTGGTTGCTTTGCCATTTAATTTACGCTCCATCTCGGTCCATTAGGTGTATCTTCGATTGAAATTCCCATTGCAGCTATTCGATCTCGAATTGCATCCGCGGCCGCAAAGTCCTTACGAACTCGAGCAGCTTCGCGTTGTTCAAGAAGCAAGGCAATCAAGCCATCTACCGCCTTATCCAACTTCTTATTTCCTGATTCACCAAATGCCGGATCAAAGGGGTCGCAGCCCAAGATATCAAGCGCTCCGCGGATCTTTGTAGCGCTTGATAACGCGCTCTTACCTTCACTCAAAGCAGTATTTCCAACTCTGAGCCATTCTGCGATGTGCGCCAGCACCTGTGGGACAGCCAAATCATCATCCATCGCAGCCTTTAATTCTTGCGCGATCTCTCTCTCAATTTCACCCTCAAGTTCTTTAACCCGAAGCAAGAAATTCTCAATCCTTCGAAACGCAGTTGCAGATTCATCAAGCGCCTCAAAAGAAAACTCAAGCATTGAGCGGTAGTGGGCGCTTCCGAGATACCAGCGTAGTTCAATGCCACGCACGCGCTTTAGAACTTCCATAACAATCAAAGAATTACCGAGTGATTTACTCATCTTCTCGCCACTTGTAGTTACCCAAGCGTTATGCATCCAGCGCCGTGCAAATTTCTGTCCAGCAGCCTCGGATTGGGCAATCTCAT